>CAZDIS010000020.1:0-24309 GCA_964505585.1 uncultured Pelolinea sp.
CTTGCACAGGCCAGCGATGTGCTCGCTTCGCTGGGGGGTCGGATTGATCTGTTAATTGATGGCGGCACCTGTGATGGCGGTGTGCCGTCTACCGTGGTCGATTGCACCAAGACCCCGCCGTGTATCCTGCGGGATGGCGCGATTGGCAAGCAGGTATTACAATTTATTGCTAAATAATCGGAACTGGAAACAGTCGGAGGGAAGGCATGATCTATCAGGGCATCATCGCGAAATACAAGGATCTCATCGACCTGCCGCGGGACGCGCCTCCAATTTCTTTGTATGAGGGGAACACTCCCCTTATTCCAGTACCGAAGGTCATCAAAACGCTGGGCGGTGGTTTTTCCTTATTTATTAAATATGAAGGATTGAACCCCACCGGTTCTTTTAAAGACCGCGGCATGACGGCTGCCATCACCGAAGCCAAAGCGCGCGGCGCGAAAACAACTATCTGCGCTTCCACCGGTAACACCGCAGCTTCCGCGGCTGCCTACTCTGCCCGCGCTGGCATGCGCGCCATCGTCATTATTCCCGCCGGGAAAGTCGCAACCGGGAAACTGGCGGGCGCGATCGCTTACGGCGCGGATGTCATCCAAATAGACGGTTCATTTGATGATGCATTATCGCTGGTTGTCAAACTATCCGAAAAACACCCCATCGCGCTGGTAAATTCCCTCAATCCATATCGCCTCCAGGGTCAGAAATCGGCCGCCTTTGAGATCTGTGATGTGCTCGGAGACGCGCCGGATTGGGTCGCGCTGCCAGTCGGAAATGCCGGCAATATCTCGGCGTACTGGATGGGGTTCAAGCAGTACCATCAATTAATAAATACCGATCTTCCTCACCTTTTGGGTGTCCAGGCCGCAGGCGCGGCTCCGCTCGTGCTGGGGCACCCGGTCGAAAAACCGGAAACGATCGCCACCGCCATTCGTATCGGGAAACCCGCCCGTGGTGAACAGGCAGTCGCCGCCGCGCAGGAATCGGATGGGCGCATTATCAGCGCATCAGATGAAGACATCCTCTCAGCCCAGCATCTGCTGGCGGATTCGGGCATCTGGGTTGAACCCGCCTCCGCGGCAGGTATCGCCGGCCTTAAATTGGAAATTGAAAGCGGCCGCCTCGATCCAAAGGGTAAAACCATCGTGGCTGTCTGCACCGGTCACGGGTTGAAAGATCCGTCCGTTATCACAGACCATTTCAAGCAGCCCATCGTCCTCCCGCCTGATTTTTCAGCGCTTGAAAAGGAGATTCTCGATGAATAAAACCCTATTCACCGTTCACGTCCCTGCGACCACCGCCAACCTCGGACCCGGGTTCGATTGCCTGGGTTTGGCGCTGGGCCTGTGGAATACCGCGCAGTTCCGTTTTGATAAAAAAGGGGCTTTATTCGAGATTTCCGGCGAAGGCGCTGAAGAACTGCCCCGCGATAAATCCAATCTGATCTACCGCGCCATGAAAAAGCTCGCACGCGAATCCGGTAAACAATTGCCGGATGGATTGCACATCATTTGCCAGCACACCATTCCCACCACTTCCGGATTGGGTTCCAGCGCCGGCGCGGTCATCTGCGGCTTGCTGGCAGCACGTGAGATTCTGGAAATCGAAATGGTCGATCAGGAACTGCTCCAGCTGGCGATCGAAATGGAAGGCCACGGCGATAATGCCGGCGCCTGCCTTCTGGGCGGGCTGGTCCTGGTCGGAAAACATGGGGAGCGTGCGACTTTCCGCCGTTTATCGATCGATCCCATCCGCGGGTTAGTCGCTGTCCCCAACTATTCCTTATCAACCGTTGAAGCCCGCAGGGCGCTCCCGGACAAGATCACCTATCCCCAGGCCATCTTCAATATGAGCCATGTCATTGACCTGATCGAGATCTTCTATACCGGCGAATACGATAAATTGCATTACGCCATGCAGGACCAGATCCACCAGCCCTACCGTTTTCCACTCCTGCCCGGCGCGGAGCAGGCCATTCAATCCGCGCTGAGCGCGGGCGCATTCGGCGCCTGCCTATCCGGCGCTGGCCCGAGCGTGATTGCGCTACACGACCCGGCTCTCGAAGATGCCGTCCGTGACGCGATGTCTGTGGCGTATGGTAAGAAAGGCGTTAAGGTGCGCCTTTTTCCTTTGGATATTTCCCACATCGGA
This sequence comes from uncultured Pelolinea sp., assembly GCA_964505585.1. GTDB lineage: Bacteria > Chloroflexota > Anaerolineae > Anaerolineales > Anaerolineaceae > Pelolinea. Next base: position 2,149 of record CAZDIS010000020.1, read on the forward strand.
GCGTATATCGATTAACCAAAAAGGAGAGAGGATGGATGGATGCCTCTCTCCTTTTTAATCGCTTCTATATTTTTAATCCTGGTTTACGTCCTTGTATTCCCGCAGCGCGCTGGTGATCGTCTGGATCGCGTCCACCATCTTTTCCCGAGCGCTGGAAAGATAGGGCTCCACCGCTTTCACAGTCTCCCGCGCGGCGCCCAGGTCATCGATACGCTCATTTAGATCAAAACCAGCATGCGCGTCTACCAGAGCCAGTGCGGCCTCATGGTCCGTCTCTGCCTGAGCGTACAGCGTTTCAAAGTCTGACACGGCTTCCGGCAGCATGCTGACATCTTTTCCTTCTTCTTCCAGCTCGGCGATACGCGTATACGCTTTTTCTGCACTGGACGATGCGCTTTCCAGCGCGTCGCCGATGAATACCACCATACTCTTCTGATAGCGGAAGGTGCGCGCCAGGGCCCCGGAAAAGAACCTCCGGATACCGTTGCCATCGAACACGCTCCCCGGCTCGGCTTCAGGATCGCGCTCATCCGCCGCCAGTACCGGCATCGCTGCCACCCCGGCCAGTGTGAGAACCGCTAAAGCGACCATAATTACTTTCGTACGTTTCTTGAACATGTGCACTCCTTTAGGTTTGTTTACAAAAAGCATACCTGCCGGGGGTAAACCCGCCATCATGTACCTGTAAATTAAATGTAAAAATAACTCTTGGATTTGATGCTTATGTTTTTTTATCTCATGGCAGAACAAAACAGGTATTGGATTATCGGATTTTTTCCAGCCGCCATTAAGGGTAGGAACTCAAAAAAAATGCGAAAAAAACCGCATCAAATCGGCAATCACTAACCTGATCAAATGAAAGAACACATGAACCTTTGACTCTCAGCCCGCGGATCAGAAAGCGATACAAAGCACAAAAGCAGAACGGCAAAATTTAGCCCTCCTGCTTTGCTATTTCTAAAATGTTGTCAATAATGCTTTAAGTGATCGACGCCTCATAGATCGCTTTGATCGACTGCCGCAGCATCGCGTCAAATTCTTCTTCCGTCTGGTCAGCTGATAACCCCTGCGCCAGCGCGCGCGAAAAACTGGCGATCAATCCCTGGTTCTGGGCTAGCTTCTCGTTGGCTTCTTTGCGCGAATAACCACCGGATAACGCCACAACCCGCAGCACATGCGCGTCTTCCATCAGGTCGCGGTAGAAATTCGCTTGAGACGGGAGCGTTAGCTTGAACATCAATGCTGTGTTTTCATCCAGATTGGATAATCCCTTTAAGATTTCTTCTTTTAGTATTTTTTCCGAAGCTTCCTTTTCCTTGCTGTGGATATCAACTTCCGGCTCTAAAATGGGGACCAATCCCTTTTCGACGATTTGCCTGCCATAGTCAAATTGCTGGGCTACAATTTTCCGGATGCCTTCTACGTTCGCTTCCTTGATCACCGAACGCATTTTTGTGCCGAAGATATTCTTCCTGATCGCTAAGTCTAAAAGGCCGTTTAGATCGCTGAATGGTTTCATCAACTGAACCCCATGTTCTAGCGCCGCCAGTCCTTCATCGACCTTGAGAAATGGAACAATGCCTTTTTTCTCCCACAGATAATCACTTGTTGGCTGGTTATCGATCGTGCGCATCATGGTATTTTTAAATAGAATTGCGCCTAATATATATTCCGCGTCAAATGCGGGACTGGTAATAATGCGCGTTCTCATTTTATGGACCATGTCAAACATCTCTTCATCGTTTGTATAGCTGTCTTCCGTGATGCCGTAACTGAGAAGCGCTTTAGGCGTGCTTCCGCCGCTTTGGTCTAGCGCGGCGATAAAACCCTTTCCCGATTTGATTCGCTTCATTTGCTCTAGGTTCATGCTCATCCTTTCCGTTTTTAACTAAAATATTTTTTGATTCGTTTTATTTACAATCTTATACCTGTATTGATATATCATAAATGAGATCCTGGGCCTTTGAGATCAAAATATTATTAGAATATACCGAAATTCCCCTTGTCAGCAGGCAGCCAGGGCCTGGCCCTATTGCGAACTAAGCCGCCGCCCATCCGGCGCGCGCGAGGTTGCATCCACAGCAGGAATGGCGTGCGGGGTAAAATGGATTATCAGAAATGTCCATACAAATGAAGTATGTGCAGGAGAAGAAGGATGAAGAAACGCAAACAATTATTATTGCTGGGCGCATATGCGATAATTTTTCTGGCAGGTTGTGCAGCCAGCGAGGAATTGGAACCAAATCGGGAAAGCACGCTAGAAGCAGTCGATACCCTCGAGCCCACGGCTGTTGTTTCTGATCATGTGATCCGCGTTGCATACTGCCCCACGATGGCAGATGAACTATCGCGCTTGAATAAAGAAGGCGTAATCATTGAGGGAATTCAATATCCAAGCGCGGCGCATGCTGTACAGGCAATTGGAGCCGGCGAGGTAGACGCCGCCCTGATCGGACGAAAACCTTACACAGCCGAGATAAGCGGGGCACTTGCTTTTGCTCAGCTTCGTGATGGAGTGACATTGATCAGCGCCCAAAAAAAGATGGTTCCATTTTCAAATCTTGCGACACTGAGGATTCATACCACGCTCGACCTTCAAAATGTTGATCGATTTTTTCCGGAAAATACGCAAATTATTCATCATACAGAACGCATATCTGTCGATCTTCTTGACCAGAATAGTGCCGTGCTGATAGATTGGGCAGAGCTGGAAGGGAATTATCAATTGCTAATTCCAGTCAATGAGCAGGGACAGAAAATACCGCATTTCCGAACGCCGTTTTTTGTGTATCCCTCTTCCGATGCAGAAAAATTTCAGGCATTGATTGAAAAATTTTAGTCGCGCTATCTATTGATACACCTTAATAATCGAAATAAAAAAGTAATGATCGATGAACATTTTTCCTTGGCCTGCTGATTCAACGCACTAGAAAATCGAAGAAATGACTTGAATGGGTTGCTTTCCTATTTCATATTAATAAAACTATTACCCAATCGCACTTGACAAAAGATTAAATGGTATTATCATATTCATTATAACGAATATGATAATTTGAATATGACAAACCATATCCGCGAGAATTATGAGGAACCTGCCCGGCTTTTGCGTGTGATTTCACACCCGGTTCGTTTGGCTATATTGCAGATACTTCATGAAAATGAAGAAATGTGCGTTTGCCATCTGGAAGCAATTCTGGGCTATCGCCAGGCCTATTTATCGCAGCACCTCATGTGCCTGAGAGAAAACGACCTGGTAAGCGATCGGCGCGCGGGAAGAAATGTGTATTACTACATGAAAGAGAAAGGAGTCATGTCCATCATTAAAGAAACAGTAAAATGCACCTCAACCAAGAAAATCGACTTTCAAGCATTGGACTGTAATTGTCCTGAGTGTGAAAGTGAAACTTCAAAACAAGAAGAATAATAAAAACAAAGAGGTAAAAATAAAATGGCAGAAAATTGGTATCCAATCATCGATGAAGACATTTGCACACAGTGCGATACGTGTTCGAATTTTTGTGAACATGATGTATACGTTGTGGGCGAAGACGGTTATCCCAAGGTAGCAAATCCGGATAATTGTGTGGAATTCTGCCGGGGCTGCGCAAAAATCTGCCCGGTGGAAGCGATTACATATTTTGGTGATAATGATTAATTTTTTAAATATAAAGGAGTAAAGATGGCTAAAAAAGGTTTATTGTTATGCGTTTGTCAGGGGTCATGTCCTTCGTTTCAGGATATGAATATATTTGAAGTGGGCAATGCCTTGCGAAGAGAAAAACTGATAGATTATGTGGCGGTCCATCCACAGTTATGCGCGACCGATGGAGATGCATTCCTTACCACATTGCTCAAAGAAGGTGAAACGGATCGCTTGTACGTCGCAGCCTGTGATCCCACCATGCAGGTAAAGATGTTCCGTGATGCGTTTGAGGCTGCGGGATTCGACCAATCAAAATTCACCGGTGTTGAAATCCGCAATATGAATACTGAACAGGCGGTTGGGGCAATAAAAGAAGCGATTGCTGCAAACCCAGCCTAATTTTTACTTGCCGCGATATCAATCAGGAGGGATACGCATCCCTCCTGATTGTCTGAAGGAAAGGGATCAAAATGAAAATTGCTGTAAGCTCAAAAGGCGCTGGACTGGGAGCGTGGATCGAGCCGGAATTAAAGGATTGCGGTTTTTTAATGGTCGTCGATGATAACCTTCGATTTAAGGCGATCCAAAACACGGGCAACATACTTGATATGATAAATCAAGGAATTGATGAGGGAATTGAGGCACTTGTTACCGGTTCAGTGGCAGAGGATATCATACCTATTCTTAGAGATAAAAATATTAAGATATACATTGCTCGGCAAGGCAGCATCCTGGAATTGGTTGAATCGGTTCGCGATGGGAGTCTTGCAAAATTAGTTTGAACGGCGGTAAAAGATCAATGAAGAAGCCAATATTAGAAATAAAAGATTTATTTCTCTCCAGAGACAAAAGTGAAATTCTTAAACATCTGAATTTGCAGGTTTATAGCGGCCAAATTCATACACTATTGGGTATCAATGGATCTGGAAAATCCAGCCTGGCGTATAGCATCATGGGGCTTGGTGGATATGCCCTCACCAAAGGCACGATCGTGTTCGATGGCGAAAATATCAACAACGCGAGCATCAATCAAAGAGCACAAATGGGCATTACCCTTGCCTGGCAGGAACCGGTCAGAATTGAAGGGCTGCCGATCGGCAAATATATCAGTCTGGGATTGAAGGAAAATTCGCGCGGAAAGGTCAATGAAGCCTTGGAAGCTGTCGCGCTTTCACCCAAGGTTTACGCCACCCGCTCGCTGGATAGCACGTTATCTGGCGGGGAAAGAAAACGGGTCGAACTCGCCGCAGTGTATGCCATGCAGCCTAAAGTGGCTATTTTAGATGAACCTGATTCAGGTATCGATGTATTATCGATCAATGATATTGGCAATCTCATCCAAACCCTGGCTCAAAATGGAACGGCAGTGTTGTTAATCACCCATCGGGATGAGTTGGTCAAACAATCAGACGCCGCCTCGTTAATGTGCCTCGGGTCGGTCATCTTTACAGGAACTCCTATTGAGGCAATGGCGTATTATAAAAATGGGTGTCAGGATCATCAGAAAACCCTTGGTTCGCAGCCCTGGGAATTTCGCGTTCCCTCAGAAATATCAAAACTAGGAAAATAATATGGCACACACCAATCAAAAATCTGCTCCCGGCTGGGCTTCAGAGATGGAAGCCATCATGGAGGCGTATAAACAGGCTGGCGGAGCGCCAGATCAATTACAAAATAATGATGTCGCTACGCTGGTTGTCAGCGGCGATCAGGTAATGGCATCGCATGATATTCCCGGCATCCAATTTAAAGCGGCACAAATTGAAAATGGGGTCAAAGCAGAAATCACGGTAAGCAAGAATAGTATTATTGAGCAGCCCGTACATCTATGTTTTGGTGTTGTTCCCGAAGAGGGTATTCAGCATATTGAAGCAACCTATAAAATTGAAGAAGGCGCACAGGTAAAGTTCCTGGCGCATTGTTCTTTCCCTAATGCCATAAAAGTAAAACATATGATGGATGCAGATATCCAGATCGGAGAAAATGCTTCCATGGAATACACGGAAGAACACTACCATGGAGAAAGCGGTGGCATCCAGGTATTGCCAGTCACTAAAGTGAACGTGGGAAAGGGCGGTACCTACAAAAATACATTTAGCCTGGTACGCGGAAGTATTGGTGAGATGGATGTGAATCTCGAAGCCACCGCACAGGAAAATGCGTTAGTCGAATTGAATGTGAAAGCGTATGGCATCAATCAGGACGCGGTCAAAGTAAATGAAACCGTTTATTTAAATGGCAAAAATGCGCATGGGCTGGCCAAAACACGCGTCGCGGTGAGAGATCAGGCAACGAGCGATATCATCACAACAACGTATGGAAATGCGCCCGGGGTGAAAGGCCACATGGACTGCACGGAGGTCATCAGAGACCATGGCAAGGCAACCAACAATCCGATTGTTTCCGTGAGTGATGCTTTAGCCCAGGTCACGCATGAAGCTGCGATCGGTACGGTAAACCATAAAGAATTGGAAACACTGATGGCACGCGGTTTATCGGAAGACGAAGCGGTTGATCTGATAATCCGGGCAATGATTCGGTAAACAGGAAATATTTAATGAGCGAATTAGAGTACAAAGAAATCATCATTCTACCGGCGCCAAATTGCCGGCGCAGCAAGAAAATACTTGAATTTTTAGATAACGAAAATATACCTTATCAAAAAATCGATCTATTAAGTCCACGCGGTCAGGAATTAACCCAGAAATATCAATTTCTTTCCTCTCCGGGCATACTGATCAATGGCGAAAAATTAAACCCGTATGATATTTTAGAACAAAAACAATGCCGTGTGCATCGCGAGCGGGCAGTTTCAAAATTTCAGAATTCAGATTAATTTCCCCTGACAATAAAAAATTAATAAAGGAAAAAATGGACAACAATATATTTTTACTTGCAATTACAACATACATCGTGATCATCTCAATCGGCAATCTGATTCATAAGTACTTGCGCATGCCTTGGATGTTCACGGTCGTCATCTATGGAATTTTTCTTTCCGCTGTAGGATTGTTTAAGCCAACCTTTGAAAGCGCTAACTTTCTATTCCTCTCGCAACTGGGGATGCTGTTTTTCCTTTTTACGATCGGGGTAGACCTGGATTTACAAAAGATCCGGCAGTTGGGGAAGTACATATTTTTCGGAAATATTCTCTTAACACTGACGGAAGGGGTCATCCTTGGGGCAATTTTCTATTTCTTTTTCCCCGCCTTTGTAAATAATTCTTTTCTTATCGCTCTGCTGGCGGGGATTGCTTTCGGGACTGTGGGTGAGGTTATTTTGCTTGCAATACTCAAGGAGTTTGGCCTGGAAAAAACACAATTTGGCCAATTGGCTTTGGGCATTGGTGTGATGGATGACATTTTCGAGATTGGTGCTCTCGCTATTATTGTCGCGCTGCCCGCCTTCATTAAAAATGGTTCAACGTCTACCAGTTGGGCGGCATCAATAAAAATAATTACCATTCTGGCAGCGATCATCATGATCACGGTCCTGATATCCCTGATTGGCAAATTTTCCAAAAAATGGTTTGAAAAAATCAACCTGAATCCATTTACGGCACCGCTTCTCATTTTCCTGCCGGTATTTTCATACTTTTACTTTAGTTCGCTTGAATTTCAAAGTATGAGTGTTATTGCTGCTATCTTCAGCGGGATCGCGGTCCAGGGGTTTTTACCTGAAAAAATCGTTTCACAATACAAAAAACCAATTTACTTCATGGGGAATATGTTTCTGGGGCCATTTTTCTTTCTGAGTATGGGATATAAAATTTCATTTGATTCTTTACTCGTTTATCCTGGCTTGGTCTTGATAATTGTTCTGACATCAATAACAGTGCGTGTACTTGTTTCGTATCTTATCTTTAAGAAGATTCTAGGGAAGAAACAGGCTGCTGTGTTGGGGGTGGGATTGTGCTCAAAATTCAGCACCAGCGTCATCAGTGAAAATCTTCTTTACACTTCCGGTTTGATCGCCGGCCCGCTGTACTCCGCTATTATGGCTGCTTTTATCCTGATGAAACCGGTTATTATCGGTGTCTTCTCGCGAACGATGGCATTATTTAAAGATGAAATTGTGTAAAAGATATTAGGTAATCAATCATTCCAGGAGAAAGGATAACATCTTCTTAAATATTAAAACCAATTTTTTTAGATTACCAGGAAATTGTGCAGTTTTTTAACAATGGCAAAAAAAATTTATTGTTTTTATCAAAGAATCAAATAATTTTTAAGAGTCAGTCGTCAGCATGTCCATTGTTTCCACACTGTTTCGTTGGAGTAGCACCAAAATTGCACCAAAACCAGGAAGCGCGACTCAATCTCTAAATACTGGCCCATGGAGATGTTCCGCTGTTTATCATCATTTTTATTTTGTCTGCCAGTTCATCCGGAGCTTGCTTCTTTCCTGTATTAACCCAATGCATCAAAATATTCGTTAAGAATCCAGTGTTAATACTAATCAAGTATTCCACATACTCTTCCTCTACACTATATAGTGATTCAAGTTTGGGTTTATAAGGCTTTAACAACTCCTTGAATGATTGATAAAAAATATCAGTGCTGTGTGCCAAGATCAAAAGCTCAATGATTTCGGAATTTAAATAGAAATACCTTAATATCGGTTTTAAAATGTCGAAGTTTTTCTCGAATTTGATTTTTTTACGATAATTTTGGATATATTCCTTCAAACCCATAAATATCTGGTCGCTTCGCATATGTAAAATATCTTCGATCGCATCGAAATTTCGATAAAATGTTGTACGCCCAACCTTCGCTTCTTCTACCAGATCAGTTACGGTTATATCAATAAAATCCTTCGCCCTCATTAACCTGGATAATCCCTCATAAATCATCTCACTTGAGTGGATAGAACGCTGATCGTTCTTTATGTGATACATTCTTGCTCCTTTTGTTTCACTTCTTATAAATTCACTTGACAGTGCCTGGCAAGTATATTAATATCTGGTTATATGCGTTACAAATATACCATATAAAAGTTATATAGTACATATGTATCTTAATAATATGAAATTTGATTTCATACCGCATTTCCTAATTATTAGTAACTAAAAAGGAGAATAAGAATTCGATGAATAATGATAGACAAACACCTCTGGTAGAGAATGTGAAGCAAAAAATCACATCCTATTGGTGGATGCCCCTGGTGCGCGGTATTCTGTTGCTGATCCTTGGTGCGATCATGTTTGTACAACCCGGTTCCACCGTTTTGAGCCTGATATGGCTTCTGGGATTTTATTGGATCGTAGATGGCGCCTTCAGTATTATGGAAGGTTTGGGTGGATATACGGAAAAATCCCGCACCTGGATGATCATTGGCGGCATTTTTGGCATTCTGGCTGGATTCATTATCGTTGGCAATCCTGTTGTAACCAGGTTTATCAGTGGTACTTTTATTGCCTGGATGATCGGAATCGTTGTTGTCGCCAACGGTCTTGTGATGATCTTTAAAGGGCGCGATGGCAAATGGACATGGTGGGGACTGTGCATGGGCATTCTTTATGTCCTTTTTGGCATCTTTGTTGTTTCACATCCGCTAATAACGGTAGGCGCACTGGTTTGGGTTTTCGCCTCCTGGGCATTGATTTCAGGCATCACAGCAATTGTGCTGGCTTTCAGACTGCGTAAATTGACAAAAGGATAAAATAAATCATGCGTAAATATGGCGGTCTAACCATTCTGATCATGGTCTTGGCATTGACAGGCTGCTCCAGCACATCACAAAATGCTGCTTGCATTACTGGGATTGAAATCGAAATCATGACAACCGAGGCGGGCGTTGAGTTTGTCCGTACGCCGGATGCTTGCTTCGATGATCTCTCTGATTGGTCCTATGAACCTAAGTACGTTGAAATTGATGGACTGCGGCAAGCATACATGGATGCCGGGTCCACGGATGCAGAAGAGATTGTTCTGCTTCTGCACGGACAACCCTCCTGGTCGTATCTTTACCGCAAGATGATCCCGGTTCTCGCGGGTGCCGGGCACCGGGTGATCGCAATGGATCACCTCGGCATGGGACGCTCGGACAAGCCTATCGACCCTGATTACTATACCTATCAGGGCCATGTGGATCGCCTAGAGGCTTTCATTCAGGAACTGGAGCTGGATGGCGCCAACCTTACCATCTTCGTCCAAGATTGGGGTAGCCTCATCGGGCTGCAAGTCGTCGGCACCCATCCCGACTGGTTTGATCGCTTGGTTGTGGGCAACGGTTTCTTACCCAGGTTTGAAGTAGGGACAACTCCTTACCCACTGCCAGAGAATCCACGAATTACCCGCAACCTGTTCCACCGAGCTGTCATCAATCTCCCCGAACAGCAAGAATTGATTGACTGGGAAGGTGAGAACTTCGACTCTGGAGATGAAAGCGAAACTAGCTACTTCAGCCTATGGATTGACTATGCCCGCAACGATAAACGCTTCCGTCCAGAAGTCTTTGTGGAAGCGCAAACCTACTATAATCTGACGCCGGAAGAAGAACAAGCCTACGCTGCGCCTTTCCCTTCACGCATTTTTATGGGTGGTGTACGCGCTTTCCCGGGTCTGATTAATCAATTACCCGGTGTAACCGATAGCGGTTGGGCAGGACTTGGTGAATTCACGAATCCATTCCTGACCATCTGGGGCAATAATGATGGCGGTAATTTAGGCAATCCAGTCATCCAGGAGACATTAATCGATCATATCCCCGGTTCTGCCGGCCAGGATCATGTCCGTTTGCCAGAAGCCAGCCACTTTTTACAGGATGATCAGGGTGCCAAGATCGCCCGCCGCATCAACGATTTCATTGCAGCAACCGCGCAAGACTAATGCTCATAATCATGCAGGATCTATCTGTTTGCTTAATGAATTTCTAGAGAAAAAAATGAAAACAAAAAAGAAAAACATGAAATCTAGATTTCTCTTAATCGGTTCGCTTCTTTTGTTACTATTGGCTGTCCTTCTTGCTGTGATTTGGCTTACCGTGCCAGGTCATACTGCTGGTAAAATCATCATCACCGAGCAGGATGCTGGTCAGCCGGTCATCAACCTGCTGGAAAATGCTAGCAACCAACCTGGTTACCGGGCATCATTGTATGATACCGTTTGGCCAGCTGATAAGGCCAATCTCAATCGTTCCAATTGTGTAGTCAATGCGGGTTTACCCCGCAATGTCACTGCTGAAACTGTTGCCATTGAATCTGTTGAAATGCCGTATCCTGTGTTTGCCTATACTCGCGATGAAGATGAAATCTTTGTCATCGGTGGCACCTCGTTTGTGCTGGACCGCTATGTCAGTGAAATTGATGGGATGGGCAGATTGGGGCTGCTGCGTGGACAATCCGCACCGCACATCACCAAATACAATCCCTTTACGGGTGAGCAAACACGACTCGAACTTGATCGTGGCGCTGGTTCGGGTTATGTAGGTGGAGCGCTTGTCCATGCCAATGGCTATGTCTATGTCGTGTTCCAATCACACCTCTATAAAATCGAACCCGAATCGATGACGATTGAACGATCTGTTGATTTGCCCCTTGCTCCCGGACTAGCAAGGCGTTTGACTATCTACAATGGATTATCCACCAGCAGCACTGGAGAGTTGATCACCAAGTACTGGTCGCTGGTCAGTGATGCCTCGTCCTTCTTTCTGATTAATCCTGATACATTAGAAATCACCCACCAACTGGACTACCCGGGGGCATCACCGAGGCTGACCGTTGCACCTGCCCAAGATGGCAATGAATATCTCTACCATCTCAATACACGCGAAACGTTTCGCTTCAAAACCGAACAAGGGGCTTTGACGCTTGACCCCAATTGGGTGTCTCGCTATGATCCATACAATACCGGACTAGCCGAGAACGAAGAACCGACCTCCCCTATGGTGGTCAATGGCCGCGTGTTCTATACCACCAATACGATTTTCTCCGCTCCAGAACCGATGCGTATCTTCTGGCAGGATGTTGAAACGACCTATAGCAGCGCGTCAACACCGCTCACTGGCCCGGAGTTGTTCGCAGGCAGCGAACAGGGCGGCTGGAGTTTCTGGCATCTATCCATTGACGAATCCACTGGCATCATCATTGGCAACGACCAGGCCAATGGATTGCTGACTGCGGTGCGGGCGATAGGCGACAACGAAATTGAACGTCTTTGGCAAGTCGCACTCAATACCAGCGCCCATCCAGTCATCGTTTCCGATCGTGAAATGGTGTATGCGAACGATTTTGTTGATGGACGCGATCATCTTGTGGTGCTTGATCTGACAACGGGTGAAGAGATTCTCCGCGTGCCCACACCCGCAACTCGCGCCACACTTTCATCAATCATCGTGAGTTCAGCGAACGAAGTTTACTTTGGCAGCAATGAACCCGGACAGCCGATCGGATTATTCCATCGGATCTATGTCCCATAAAGCCATTTTACTAGAAACAGACTAATCAAGGGATCTGTCCTGAGAATAAATGACATATTCAAACAGAAGCGTCGCAGTTTGGCTGTTGTCCATTGTCAAACCCACTAATTAAATTATATTTATACTAAACAAGGAGATTAAAGTGAATAACATACGTACAATCATGATTTCAGCCGTTATTATCGCTATCGTTGCTGTGGCCGGCGTCTATTTGTTCCGCGCAGCAATATATACACAAATGGTTCGCTGGAATGTGACCCGGCGGCAGGAGTCGAACGAAGAGATTCGCGCGGAGTATCTCGACCCGGGCGTTATCACGGTTGTCCTTCCGGGAACGGCGGGACCAATGAGTCCCACCGAGGCGCAGACCGCCTCCGCAGTATTCGTGAACGGACAGTTCCTGCTCTTTGACGCAGGCGATTACGCGCAGAAGCGGATGGAGCAGTTCAGTCTTCCCATGGATAAACTGGATGCGGTGTTCATCACGCACTTCCACAACGACCACATCGCCGACATCGGCGAAGTGATGCAACGAAGCTTCATGCTCGGTCGGGAGAAAGATCTCGTGATCTACGGGCCGACCGGGACCGACGCCATCGTACAGGGATTCAATGCCGTCTACGCTGATGACTCGGACTACCGCACGCTGCATCACACCGAGGAGTTCATGCCATCGGAATTCCACTTTGCGACAGCCTCGGAGTTCAGTGCGGACGAGACAGTCGTTGAGGTGTATCGAAACGACGGGGTCTTTGTGACCGCCTTTCGAGTCGCACACCCGCCGGTCAAGCCGGTGTTTGGCTACACGATCGAATTTGCGGGCAAGAAAGTTGTGATCTCCAGCGACACCCTGATCACTGAGGAACTACGTAATCAGTCGAGAAACGCGGATCTGCTCGTGATGGACGTCATGAACTACGAGCTGGTCGAGCTGATGGAGAACACGTTCCGTGAAGTTGGTGACGAGCGGAATACTGTGATTTTCTACGACATTCGCGAGTATCACCCGGATGTCAATGACATCGGAGTCATGGCTGAGGAACAGGGTGTCCAGCGAATGGCGCTGACGCATTTCGCGCCAACGCTGCCGTCCCGAAGCCTGATGCGCCACTACTACGTAGATCCGATCAGGGCGAACTACACCGGAAAACTGTACGCAGACGGCGATGGGACGACAGTTCGGATTCCCCTGGAAGAGAACTAGGGATGCCCAGAGGGAGAATCATGAACAAACCGGTAAAGAAAATTTTATTAATCATTCTTTTTGTCTTAATAGGCTTAATTGTGATATTTTGGTTAGTTATTAATCGAAATGGAGATGCTTCAAATTCTTGTCTGGAATATTACGCCGGGATGGAAAATCCACCCGCTGCCGCCATGGAATGGTGTCAGACCGGAGAATATTTCACCTGGAAATCCACCTTGCCTGCTAACATAAACTTTGACCATCTGAACATCTTCCATACCTGTCAGGGCAACCCGGAAAACCCTGCCGTCCTGATGATCCACGGGTATCCCACCAGCAGTTTTGATTATGCCCCTCTTTTTGAGAGACTTAGTGATGATTTCTATGTTTGCGCATTGGATACCCCAGGCTATGGCTTTTCTGATAAACCCCTTGATGGTTATGATTATTCTATTTTTGATGATGCACACTTGGTAGATTTTTACATCCGAGAAATAGCAAAGCTTGAGGATTTCGTTCTGCTAACCCATGACAAAGGCGATAGTGTTGGATTAGCCCTTCTACAGATCTATCAGGATTACAAAAATAAACCATATAAAATCAATCATCACTTCATTACCAATGGGAACATCTACCTGCCTTTGGCACAATTGACCACTGCACAAAAGGTGCTCCTGAATCCTATCAGCGGCCCCTTGGTTTCGTCGATCCTTTCGGGCGACCGATTTGCGCGGGGCCTAGCTGATTCGGCTTTCGCGTCCGCACTGCCCCAAAGCGAGATCGATTCCTATGCCTCGATTTTTGACTACCAGAATGGCATGGCTGTCTCGCACGAGATCATCAAGTACCTCAATGAGCGCGCTGAAAACGAGGTCGGCTGGTTGGAAGCCCTGGCGAAGAGTGAGATCCCAACCACACTGATCTGGGGTGATCTGGACGCCATTGCGCCGGTAAGAGTACCAGATTTTGTTTGGGTGAATTACCTTGCAGACAGAGAAACCCCGTCAGCCTATTGGCGCATTCCCTGCGCTGACCATTATCTTCAGGTTGATACTCCTGATCTGATGGCGAACATCATGCGTACAACCTTAGAAGATGATGAGCGACCGGATGAGATTGAAGGAGATAAATGTCGAGCTGTGCGAATTCATTAGAGGAGAAAAAGGTTTTCTATAATTTAATAAATGACACACCAGGGAATTACCTATATAAGTGGTCAGTTCAGGGAACCCTGAACCTACTGACTTGCATCAGCAAATATCAACTGTCCATACCGTAGTACAGTGTCCATTGTGTCCACACAGTTCACAAAACTACATGAAAATTGACCATTGTTTCCATTACGTCCACACAGTTCCAAGCTGGTTGCACCCAACAAAAAAGTCATAAAAATTGAAGAATAAAACACACTCATATGTGGGTTTTTCAAAAGGAAAACGACGTAGATATACGGTGTTTTGTGACGCACCGGGGAATCGAACCCCGAACCTACTGACACTTGTCCCCTTTGGGGGATTAATAGTAAGTAGTCAGAATCGAATAGAATTACAAATGATTTGTTTAAGTAAATTCGCACCTGTTTAGAAATGATGAGGTCATAATGAATGTTCTTTTTATATCAGGAAGCCCAAGGCCAAATAGTAACGCCGATATTCTCCTACAAATAACCATGGAAATCACCGGGGGAAAATTTATTAAATTATCACATTTTGATATCAATCCGTGTCTTGCCTGCTGGAAGTGTTTACAGGAAGATGTGTGTGTTCTTAATGATGATATAACCAGCGAAATTACGCCAATGCTTTTAGAGAGTGATGGTATTGTGCTTGGCAGCCCGGTATTCTTTAATAATGTATCATCCCAGATGAAAGCATTCATGGATAGAACCTGGTGCCTTCGGGGTAAATTGCTGAACAAACTTGGCGGCGCCATTGTTGTTGGCAGGGGTTATGGCACTGAGGGCGCGATCACAGCGATCAATGCGTTTTTCCTTAAACACGAAATGATTCCTGTCAATCGGGGTGTCAGCGGTCTTGCCTTTGAAAGTGGGGAAATCATAAAAAATAAACAATCAATAAGATCTGCCGAATTACTGGGAGAACGATTGCTCGAAACCGCCCAATTATTCCATCAATCATCATTCACAGGCTAAATTGGCTATTCTTCATTAAACAAATGGTCCCTTACTTCACTTCCTGATGGGTGAAACCTTACCAGCAGTTATCCCCCAACAATTAAGTCTTTTGGAGGGTTTCTCACCAGGTTCCGGAAAGATTCAGGCCAAAATATTTCACGCCAATATTGACAGGATATCATTCTGGCAATATTATTCAATGTATATTGAAATAATAATCTTCAATGAGCGCTGATGCAAATTGAAGATGTCTGGAAGATGGATATGAAAAAAAATATGCTTGTGGTGCTGGCGCACCCGGATGATGAGAGTTTTCCGATTGGCGGTACATTGGCAAAATATGCAGCTGAAGGTGTGCGTATTGTGCTCGCCACTGCAACGCGTGGCGAAAAGGGTATCAAGGGGCTTACCGGGAAGCAGACCGCGAAAATAAGGGAAAAAGAATTAAAGACAGCAGCGCGGTATTTGGGGATCTCTCGCTTGATATTCTTGGATTACATGGATGGTGAGGTTGCCCAGGTGGATAGGGGATCCGCGATAGAAAAGGTCAAGCGTTTAATGCGCGAAGAGCAACCTGATGCAGTCATCACTTTCGGTGCTGATGGAATTTCGGGTCACCCTGATCACGTTGCAATTCATGAGCTGACCACTGAAGCGCTTGATCAATCCTTGCTTGACAGCCGTTTGTTTTATATCTTGCCTTCCGAAGCCACACAACAAGGATGTGGAATTCCTCCCGCCGACTTTTTTCTGGTTGGTCCAACTCTGGGTATTGATATTGGTGACTACCGTATCCCAAAAATAAATGCCATTCAAAGTCATGCGAGCCAAAACCCTCCTTTTCAGGGAGACCCGGATGAATTTTTAGAGAAATTAGCCTGCCATGAGTACTTTGTTATGGCTAAGCCAAAATCCTTTGTTGATGAACCAGTTGATCTACTTCAATAATTGAAAAAGATAGTGAAAAAAAAAACACAAAATGTTTCTTGATCGAAAAATCTATATGCACATGAGCATGCAAACAAATTTTCGAAGTCCAGTCTAATTTTTTCATTGTCCTTGACAAAAATTGGAATGGTCTTATAATTCAACAATCGTTGAAATAATATAAAGGATTGAATGTGAATATCAGCCAAATAGCGAATAGCTTGAAAGCGATGAGCGACCCAAAACGGATGAAGCTTCTAAACTTGATTCGCGAAGGTACCCAATGCAACTGCGAATTTTGCGACGCTCTGGGTTTGCAGCCAAATTTGGTTTCTCATCATTTACGCATTTTGAAAAATGCGGGTCTGGTGCTTATCGAAAAAGACCCGTTGGATTCCCGTTGGATCTATTACACGATCAATAAAGAAGCTTTTCAGGAATTACGCGATTTTTTCAATGAATTTCTTGACCCGGCCAGCATTCAGCCGCGTGCGTTGACATGCGGTCCGTCAAGCACGATCAGCTCGCTGGCTGAACAAGTATCCACCAACTAAAAAAAATTTACAAGGAGTAAATTATGGTTCAACCTGCAACCACGCACCAACACACTGAGGTCAATACAAGGACGGTTGAAATTTTCGACCCGCCCATGTGCTGCCCGACCGGTCTATGCGGCCCAGTTTTAGATCAAACATTATTAGACGTAAATGAGATGATTCTCACCTTACAAACCAGCGGATTCACTGTTTTGCGTTACCAGATGGCCAGTGACCCAAACGCGTTTCTTAATAATTCCGGCGTGATGGATCTGGTCAAGAAGAATCAGATCGCGGCACTACCGATCACGCTCATCGATGGGAACCTGATCAAGTCAGGCGCTTATCCGACCATCGCGGAAATCGAAATCGAAATAAATAAAAAGGAATAAAAAATATATGAACACAAAATACCTGTTCTATTCCGGCAAAGGTGGGGTCGGCAAGACCAGCATGGCATGTGTCACAGCAGTGAATTCAGCTGACCAGGGTCAGCGTACACTCATTGTGACCACAGATCCGGCTTCCAATCTGGCGGATGTGTTTGAACAAAAAATAGGGCACGAAATTACACCCATCACCGGCGTCGATAACCTGTGGGCGATGGAGATTGATCCTGATATCGCGACGACCGAATACATTGATCGTGCCATGGAGCCCATTCGCGCCGCCTTCCCGGAGCAGATCGTTGAAGTGATGGAAGAGCAAATGAGCGGCCCATGCACCGCCGAGGTGGCTGCTTTTGATCGTTTTACCGATTTTCTTGACACCGACGCGGAAAAGCCTCGGGAATTCGACGTGGTTATTTTCGATACCGCCCCGACCGGCCATACCATCCGATTGCTGGAACTCCCCATGGAGTGGAGTGTTTCCATCGATGCGGCCAGCGAGGGCAGCGGGCAAACCTGTCTTGGGCCTGCGGCTGCGATTCAGGACGCCAAACATAAATATGAGCGTGCCCTGGCAATGCTTCGGGATGGAAAGCGCACAGAGTTCTTTTTCGTCCTGCATCCGGAAGAAATCGCGATTAAAGAAACCCGCCGCGCGATTGGTGAGCTTGAAAAACTGGGTATTCACGCTTTTCGATTGATCATCAATGGGATTATTCCCGCATCTGCCCAGTCCAATCAGCTGTTCTCTGCTCGTGCGCAAATGCAGCAGATATATCTCGATCAGATCGAAAGCGAATTCAGTTTTCCGCAGAGCCGCATGGAGCTGCTGAGCAGAGAGATTAAAGGTGTTGAGCGTCTTCGCGAAGCAGGTGATATTTACTTTAAGGGTGCGTCCGAGACATCGGTGAATGCTGGAAATGGCGCATTGACCTCAAACCGGACAATTGCGACTACGGATCTGCCATTCGTTCGGGAACTTTCAAGCAATGGCCACCGCCATACCATGTTTTTTGCCGGGAAAGGTGGCGTGGGTAAGACTGTTGCCTCCTGTATCACCGCGGTTTGGTTGGCGCGCAGCGGGTTTAAAACCCTCCTGATCACCACGGACCCGGCTGCTCACCTGGGAGATGTGCTGGGAGTGCCGATTGGCGATCACCCAGCTCCGGTTCAGGGAATTGAACATTTATGGGCAGTTAAAATCGATCCCAAAGCCGCCGCGGAAGAATACAAAAAAAGAATTCTCGACGAAGCCCGCCAGCGCGGGCGTCCGCCCGAGGCGATTCTAACGATGGAAGAGGAGCTCAATTCTCCCTGCACGGAGGAAATGGCTGCCTTTGATCAGTTTATCGACCTGGCTTCCCAAAGCGAGTGGAAAGCAGTCGTCTTTGACACTGCGCCGACCGGGCACACGCTGCGCTTGCTTGAACTTCCGGTAGATTGGAGTGATCAGATCGATATTAAGACTTTCCAATCTGTTGATGCGGAATTGGCGGATGACGCAGCAAAAAAACGTTTTTCAGGGGTGATCGATATGATGCGCGATCCCGCTCAAAGCACATTTTCATTTGTCATGTTCCCAGAGTCCACACCAATCCTGGAAGCATACCGGGCATCCAAAGAATTGGAAACACTGGATGTTCCTACCAGCATGGTCGTCGCAAACTATATCATTCCAGATGAAGAAGTAGAAGGAGATTTTGTTAAGTCCCGAAAGGATATGCAGAATCGCTATCTGGATGAGATCGCAGAGAAATTTAAAGTCCCGGTTGTTGAAATCCCTCTGCTGCCGAATGAAATAAAAGGATTAGATATATTGACAGAGATCGGAGAGAGAATCTATGGCAAAGCCAACGGACGGTCAAAAGAATGATCCCATACAAAAACCAGATTTGCGAATGAAAAAAGTCATTTTTGTCTGCACAGGTAATTCATGCCGATCACAAATGGCAGAAGCGATAGTAAATGCACGGCTGGGATCCGTGTGGAAAGCCTACAGCGCGGGAACGCAGCCAGCAGATCGTGTGCATCCATTGGCAATCCAGGTTTTAAAGGAAATTGGCATTGAGCACAATGGCAGGACCAAAACTATTGAAGAATTTTTCAACTATGATTTCGACCTGGCCGTAACCGTCTGTGATACAGCGGCTGAGCGATGCCCCATCTGGTTGGGGAGAGGGAAACGCGTTCATATGGGTTTTCCCGACCCCGCCAAAGAAACTGGCAGCCGGGAACATATTCTGGACGTTTTTAGGGAAGTCAGGGATGCGATTGCGCTAAAAATCCCAGAACTGCTCTCAATCTATGATTAAATGATCAACCAAAGGAAAATAAAAATGTTAGAAACTAATGATATGAATTTGAAAACGACCACGGATCAAGAATTACAGGCATCGATCAAAGATTTTGTAAATGCCCTGGTTGAATCCCCGCAATACCGTCAGTTTGAACAGGCTAATACAATCTTCCAGAATGACCAGGATGCAGTGAGTGCGTTGCGGGAATATCAGACCAAGGCACATGACCTGCAGACAAAGCAAATGTTTAATCTAACGTCACAGGACGAAAAGGAAGAACTCCAGCGATTATGGATTAAGTTTCAGTCTTTTAGTTCCGTGAACGACTATTTTATAGCACAGGAAGATTTACAGTCCGTATGCCGTGAATGCGCGGAAATAATTTCAGGCCATATTGGATTAGATTACGCTGCCGCTTGCGGCGCAAGCTGTTGCGGATAAGGAGAAAGAAAAAGGATGAAAAACAATACGATTCAAGGAAATTTAAGAATAGCGGTAGAACAGCTTGCTGCCAGCATCAAATATACCGAACCGGTCAACCAATATATCGAAGCGCAACAAAGCTACCAGAACGATGAGAAAGCCCACCAGGTTATGGAGGAATTATCCGCCTACCAGAAGGAAATCAGGCAAAAACAGGTGGAAAATACTGTTAGCGCGGATGATTTGGAAAAATTACGCGCATTACAACGGGCTGCGCAGGATAATAAAGTGATCAATACCTATGCGTATGCCCAGCAGGAGGCAGTCAGCCAATTGCGCGAGATCAATGCGGAAATCAATAACTATCTGGGTATGGATTTTGCTGCCTTAGCAAAGAACACATCCTGTTAGAGAGATAATAATGCCTACATATGAATATTATTGTGATCCATGCAAAGAAAATTTTGATGTGCGTGCGTCCATCCAGGAAAAAGAAGCCGGGTTAAACCCTGCATGCCCCAATTGTGGAAATGTGTCCCACCATCAGGTTCTTTCTGCGGGCATGTTCCTTCGCGGGGGAGGAGCGACGGGGTTCAATCCCCCAGGTTGCGCGCCTAATGCTGGCCCGGGATGCTGTGGTTAAAAAATGACTGAAGCAAAAATCATTATCATCGGCTCATTGATTGCCTGTTCAGAAGGAATGCGGGATGATTGGCGCGATATCGCCAATTGGTTATCAGATAAGCTGAAAATTCAATATGGCAGCCAGGTAAACGTAACATATTTTGATTTGTTCGATAGCGAAGTGCCTGCGTTGCCTGCTGATGCAAAGCTGCCCGTTATAATAATTAATGGGAGTATATTCAGCATGGGTGAAAAAATTTCTGTAATGAAAATAAAAAAAGAGATTCAAAGCTTAGGTATTTCTCCTCTTGAACGATCATGATGATGAATGACAGGAGATAAGTGCAAATGGCTATCGGGCAATCCATTACGAAAATTGATGCAATCGATAAAGTAACGGGAAAAGCAAAATATGCTGGTGACATTTCAATGCCCGGCATGTTATACGCAAAAACACTGTTCGCTGAAAGGCCGCACGCGAAAATCATCGATATCGACATAAGCCAGGCGAAGAAAATGCCCGGCGTTATCGAGATCCTGACAGCGACAGATGTGCCAGTTAACGAATATGGGCTTCAAAAACCCGATCAACCGGTTCTTTGCGGACCGGGCTCAAAAAAAGACGGGGCCGATATTGTGCGCTTCGTTGGTGACCAGATTGCCATCGTGGTTGCGGAATCTTCCCACATCACCGCGCAAGCCGCGAAAAGGATCGTTGTTACTTTTGAAGACCTCCCGGTCATTGCAAGCCCCCGGGCTGGTTTGGCTGAAGGCGCTTATCCGGTACATCCAGAGATCAGCGAATCGAATATATGTGTTCATGATCGTATCCGCAAAGGCGATATCGACAAAGGCTTTGCCCGGGCAGATGTGATTGTTGAATCAGATTATTCGCTTCCATACCAGGAACATCTTTTCATGGAACCGGAAGCCGGCGTTGCGTATCTCGACGACGACGGAAGAGTGACTGTGGTTTGTGCGGGCCAATGGACACATACCGATCAGGAACAGATTGCGCACGCGCTTAACTTACCGCTCGATCAAGTGCGGATAATTTACGCGGCGATTGGCGGTGCATTTGGCGGCCGCGAGGATATGTCGGTGCAGATAACACTCGCATTAGCAGCCATCAGAACCGGAAAACCGGTCAAAATGGTATGGAGCCGGCGCGAATCGATGATCGGACATTGCAAACGCCATCCGGCACAGGTCCATGCGCGCTGGGGGGCAACCAAAGATGGGAAAATAGTCGCGGCAGAAATGGAGTTTATCGCCGATGCTGGCGCATATTTATACACCAGCAATAAGGTGTTGGGAAACACAACCATTGTTTGTACCGGTCCCTATGCCATCCCCAACGTAAAGGTTGACACAATCGGTGTCTATACAAATAATGTCCCTTCCGCTGCCTTTAGAGGATTTGGTGCTCCCCAGGGGATCTTTGTCGCGGAAATGCAGGTCAATAAATTAGCCGCGCTGCTTGCTATCGATCCCGTTGACTTCAGGCTAAGAAATGCTTTACGGTCAGGTGACACTTTGGATGTTGGGACAGCGCCGATCGACCGCATCTCTGCGGTTGAAGTG
>CAZDIS010000021.1:0-24034 GCA_964505585.1 uncultured Pelolinea sp.
GGAGAAAACAATGCAACCAAAACCTGTGATCATTGACTGCGATACCGGCACGGATGACGCGATCGCGATCATCGCGGCACTGTACAGCCCGGAGCTGGATGTGCGCGCGTTTACGACTGTGGCGGGGAACGTCGGGTTGAAATACACCAGCCGGAACACACTCAACCTGGTGCGCGACCTGGGATTTGATACGCCCGTCGCGGTAGGCGCGGCTAAACCGATCATCCGGGAGACCATTGTCCATTCGGGTGATAACACGCATGGTGATACCGGCCTGGGGAGCGTGACGCTGCCGGTGAGCGACGCAGCGTTCTCAGATAAGACAGCCGTAGAAACGATCTATGATGAAGCTGCGGCGCTGGGGGGCGAGCTGGAATTGATCCCGATCGGTCCTTTGACGAATATCGCGCACGCGGTAATGGTGTATCCGGAGCTAAAGAAAATGATCAAACAGATCACATTTATGGGCGGGGCGATGTGGGGCGGCAACCTGACCACGACCGCTGAATTCAATATCTGGGCAGACCCGGAGGCAGCCAAGATTGTGCTCGCCTCAGGCATCCCGCTGACTATGGTGGGGCTGGACGTGACACTGAAGGCGGCGCTGAACCGGGATGATACGGATGAGATCCGCAGGATGGGGACGCGAGCCAGCGCGATCACGGCGGACATCCTGGATTTCATGCTTGACCGATACGGCAAAGGGGGGGAAGATCTGCTGATGCATGACGCGCTGGCAGTGGGCGTGAATATCAACCCGGCGCTGGTGACGATGCAGACGTACTTTGTGGATTGCGAGATCCACGGCCAATATACTTCCGGGCATACATTCGTGGCGAATCGAAAATTATTCCGCAATACGCCGAACTGCCAGGTTTGTGAGACGCTGGACCTGCCAGCATTCAAAACATGGCTTAAGGGAGCGATCGCGCGAAGCCAGGGATAAAAAAGAAAGCAAAGACAGGTAGAGAAATTGGGGAAGGACCGGAAAATGGAAAAACCACAAAATCCGATCACGGACAAGGAAATGAAAAAGGGGATAGCGCGGCTGGTAATCACCGCGGTTTTGATGGGCAGCCTGCTGTTCCTGTCTGCTGGCACCATTCGCTGGTGGGAAGGGTGGGTATACCTGGCAGCAAGTTTCATTACGCTGGCCGGGAGCCGCCTGCTGCTGATAAAGAACTATCCAGAAGTGGCTGCTGAACGAATGCACGCGGGTGAGATGGAAGACACGAAGGCATGGGATAGACTGCTGGTGCAACTGGTGGCGGTTTATTTACCGCTGATGGTATGGATCGTGGCAGGCCTGGAGACACGGTTTGGGGTGAGCGCTGGGATGCCGTTGTGGGTGCAGGCGGCCGCATTTGTGGTGGGTTTCGCAGGAACGATGTTTTCCAACTGGGCGTTATTCCGGAACAAGTTCTTTTCCTCGCATGTGCGCATTCAAAAAGACAGAGGACATGAAGTGGTGAAGGACGGCCCATACGCAATTGTGCGGCATCCGGGATACGCGGGGGGATTCGTCCATTTCCTGGCGACACCGTTCGCTTTTAATTCACTATGGACCTGGATCCCGATCACCATTTTGATCGCGGTGTATGTGATCCGCATCATCAAGGAGGAGAAAGCGCTGATTGAGGAGCTAGCGGGGTATGAAGCATACACCAAAGAAGTTAAATACCGCCTGATCCCGGGGGTGTGGTAGGTAAATTTCGATCAGCGCATTTGCAAGGGAAAACGAACGCGGCAGGTAATCCTGCCGCGTTTTGAAACTATTGCGCCTCCAGCCAGATCACGCGTCCGCGATGTGGGGGCCAGCGCGTTAGATATATGCTATTTTTGTACGAGGGCGAAAAGAGCGCCTTCGGCTACCGTTGTGGAGATAATCCCATCTTCAATGACGACTTCCTGTTCGGCCCATTGCCCATTCTCCCAAATCAAGATGGCGAGGTTGCCGGCGTTCTGATCAGCTTCGAGCAGGTTTGAAGCCAATAATGCCAGGGTGATGATGAGGGTAAAAATTGCATTCTTTTTCATTTTCTTGATTATTCCCTTGTTTTTTTATTTTTCGATGTTATCTTACAAAAGAGGCGTTAATCAATCGTTAAAAACGGGCTTGTATGTATAATTATTTGGAATTCACAGGAGGAAAATATGACCGCTGATTATTCCATCCAGGTATTGGGTGGATGTTCGATTGCGGACAGCCATGGTACATTGATCGACCTCGCATCGCGAAAAGCCGAAGCGATCATCATGTATGTCCTGTTTTCAGAAAAAGCAGCCTGTGAACGGGAGGAATTGGCAACCCTTCTATGGGCGGAAATGCCCGAGTCGAACGCGCTGACGAATTTACGGGTGACACTGGCTGCCATCAAAAGGCATTGTAGCGACCTGCTGGTGATCACGCGCCGGCGTGTATCTCTCAACCCGGAAATCGAAATCTCTTCTGACTGGGATATTCTCGGCGGCCATATTTCAGAGATCCTGGCGGACGGGCATGAAACCAATGAGCTATCCCTGGACCAGGCGCAGCTGTTATCTGAAAAGCTTCCGTTGTACCGCGGCGATTTCCTGCAGGGATTCTTCATCAAAAACACGATCGTATTTGAGGATTGGGTTTCCTATAAGCGTGAAACGATCCGGCGCAGTGTGATCGACGCATGCCAGATGTTGATCCATACATACCGGAAAAATAACCAAGTGAGCGAAGGTATTACAGTGGCTCAGACGCTGTTATATATTGATCCGTTCAATGACGCGGCACATAACTGGTTGATCGAATTGTATGCATTGAACGGCGAACGCGAAAAATCCCTCGCATTCTTTGAAGATTATAAAAATATGCTATCAGAGGGAATTGGTGTGGAACCGTCCGATGAGACGCTTGAACTGGTTGAAGATATACGGCATGGCGATATCGCGGTTGAATCAGCGACCCGTAAAGCGATTGAGAAATCGTCGCTGCCTATTCCGAACAACATCCCGATGGAATTATCCAAGTTCTTTGGCAGAGAATCTGAATTGGCACAGCTGCGTGATTATTTACATAATCCTCACATGCGCCTGGTTACGATGGTCGGACAGGGGGGAACTGGGAAAACGCGGCTTGCGATCGAAGCGGCAAAACAGAATATGCGCTTATTTACGGACGGGGTATGGTTCGTGAGGCTTGATAGTGTGGTCTCCGCGGACCTGGTGCTGCCGGAGATCTATAAGGTACTTGGGATAACCTATCCGCAACGCGACCAGGCACAGGCGCAATTGATCGAATACATGAACGGCCATCATACTTTGATGGTACTGGATAACTTTGAACATTTGCTTGATGCCAGCCCGATCATCGCTGGAGTGATCGAGGGAACGACAAACTCGAAGATGATCGTCACCTCGCGAGAAATGACCGGCCTGCCGCAGGAAACGAATATGTTTATTGACGGCCTGGCGGGACGGGGCCAAAAGAAGGGAACAGATTTAGCAGAAACGGAAAGCATATCATACGCCGGGCAGATGTTCATCGAACGGGCAAAGCGCCTCCAGCCTGGCTTTGAACCGGACGACGAAGACATTTCCATCGTTGAAGATATATGCGATCTTGTAGCCGGCCTGCCGCTGGGGATCGAGTTGGCCGCCTCGGGACTAAAGAAGAACACACTTACAGATCTAAGGGATCATATCGCTGATGACTTCACTTTTCTAGAGAGCGACCAGCCGCACCTGCCAGCCCGGCAGCGGAGCCTGATGTCGGTTTTTAATACATTCTGGGAGCAGCTGGCAGAAGATGAACAAATGATGATCGGCCGATTATCCGCTTTTTGCGGCGTTGTCACACAGGATGCCGCAAAACAGGTAGCTGGCGTTTCTATATTTTTCCTGAGCAGCCTTGTCTCACGCGGTTTCCTGCAGCGCGTTGGTTCATATGGCTATCGCGCGCACTCCATGCACCGCCAATTTGTGCGCAAGCGGTTAAAACAGGATCCAAAGCGTTTTCGAGCGATCTCTAAAAAGCACAGGGATTATTACTTCAACTTGCTTGAGCGGACCGTGCGTCCGCTGCGAGACAGCCCGCAAAAGGTGATGTTAGATGAATTGGAAGAAGAGCTGTGCAACATCCGTTCCGCGCTGCAATTTACGATCACAAGCGGGAAAAAACAAAAAGCGCTGACATTTTGTGAACTGTTGATGCCATTCTGGAAGATCCGTGGATTTTACCAAGAAGGGTACCACTGGCTGGACCAGGTGTTTGGGATGGAGGGTGATGCGAATCCGGTAACCGAATCTTCAGCGCTGTGCGCCGCAGCCAAACTGGTGAGTGTTCTGGGAGACCAGGAAACTGCCGAAGCTTACAGCCGGAAAAGCCTGCGAATCGCGAAGGATATGGGCGACCAGCATGGGATCGCGCGCGCATTAAATTCACTTGGCTCGGCACTGGCCGAGAAAGGGAATCCGCAGGAGGCGGAAGAAATCTACACAGAAAGCCTGGCGATCTACCGCAACCTGCGGGTGCAGCAAGCCATTGCCGGTACGCAGGTCAACCTGGCGATGATGGAAATTGAAAGCGGAAAATTGGACGATGCGGGCGCCTTACTGGATCAAGCGCTGCAATCATTCCGCCTGGTGGGCGATACGGTTGGCGTTACGCATGTACTGCTGGGTTGCGCGCGCATTGACCTGCTCAGGCAGGATGGCGCGAGCGCGATGGATAACCTGCGGGAAGCGCTGCAAAAAGCATGGAATTTATCAGCCAGGGAGGAATTAAACCAGATCTTTGTGCTGCTGGCGCAGGCGCTGGCGCAGACGGGCCGTTTTGAGGAAAGCGCGCGGATGCTGGCGATGGTGAAAACGGCTGTGCGGCGATATAAATTGCCGCTTTCCGCCGGGGAAACAGAAGTCGTAAAAACCATAACCAAAAAGACTAAAAAAGCACTGGGAGAAAAGCGATTCGAAACCGCATGGCGGTCAGGTGAGCTGGATGGTGAAGCGAAGATCGTGCAAAAGGTTTTAGCGGCGCTATAAATTTATCCAGGGCACGGGATCTCCCCATTCAAAACAGCGACTGTAAATTATACGATATATATATATCTCATATATTAATAATTAATATTGGCCGCTAAGATTCCTTAATTACATTAAAGGTTTTAATTATGAATACTTCGCAACAAAAACGGACCACGTGGATTGTGATCGGCGCCGCTCTGGCGGTTGTCATTATCGGCATTGTTTATTTACGCCTGACAGCAGATCCAAGCGCTGTCTCTGCGGTGAATACCGGAAACAGCGAATTACGGGTATCACTAGCAGACGCGAAAGCGGCTTTTGATAATGAAAGTGCCTTGTTTGTGGATGTGCGCTCGACTGGTGAATATAACACCTCCCATATCCCCGGTGCCTTATTGATCCCGTTAGAAAACATCACAGGAAGTGAGCCAGCCGTCGAAAAAGACACATTGATCTATACTTACTGTACCTGACCAGCCGAGAACCTTTCTGCCCGTGCGGCAGAATACTTAAGCTCGCAAGGGTACACGAATGTGTACGCGATCCTGGGCGGATATGGCGCGTGGATCGACGCTGGATACCCGATCACCCAAAATTAAAAAATAAAAGAATATAAAAGGCGCCGCACATTGTGCGCAGCGCCTTTTTTGCATTATTTGAGGAATTTTCCTACAAATGGTGAGGTGGGCCCACGGCGGAGGAAGTGGCCGGAGGGGCCTTCGCCGAGAAATTCAGAGAACCAAGATTCGTGTTCGATCTCTTCATTCAAGATGGCAAGCACCAAATCATAGGTGCGGTGGTCTTTTCCGAAGGTCATATCGCATAAATGGGTGTAACCCTTGACCGCACAGCGTTCCGCTTCAACTAAAATTTTGAGCATGGCTGTCGTGTCTGTTGGGTCGGCTGGCAAGTTGGCTGGCGGGCAGGCCGAGAGGTCATGAAATGCTTTCATGTCATCCGGCAGGCTTCCGCCTAATTCATAAATGCGCGGGACCAGGGCTTCAAAGTGATTGCGGTCCTCAATGCGGGCAGTTTCCGCTATTTCTTTGATGCCCTCGCCCTCGAGCCCGATCAGATTGACGCGCAGGATGGTGTAATAATAAAACGTGGTCAGTTCCGCGGAAGCGTTCTTGACGAGCAGGTTTAATAGTTTGTCGAGATCCACCCCTGATTTTTTAACCATATCTTGTGCAACTTTAGCCATTTTAGACTCCTTTTCTTATTTGGTTGATACATTATTATGAAACTTCAATATCCGTATACCTCAACTCCTTTCTAAAGTGGTGTAAAGGATGCGGCGATGAATGAATGGATACCACATTCTCAATTGCGCGAATTACACTTTTTACAATACCCAAAAAACGTGATCTGCTTTCTCAATACCTGAAAACCATCGGACGCATTAATTGGCGGATCGAGACTGCTGATATCGAGATCAATATCCACGATACGCCCACAACCCTGACAATAGAGGTGATGGTGCGCGGTGGTCCTGGGATCAAAACGCATTTGTTTTTCTGCAATTCCATTCACCGCATCAACAAAGCCCATATCCAAGAGTTCATTGATTGTGGAATAGACCGTTGTGCGGGAAATATCGGGCATTTTTTCTTGGGCAGACCGGTATATGTCCTCCGCACTGGGATGGCTGTTGTCCTCAGATAGAATCTCAAACAGCAACCGGCGCTGGGGGGTGATCTTAAAACCTTTATTACGGAAAGTAGAAACGATCTCTTTTATTGGTCGCATAGTAAATTGTAATAGTTACAATATAGTAATTATTGTAATGTATTTACCCCTGTTTGTCAAACCGGGGTGTGAAGTGAACCGGTTTGGTACCTTTGGCGTCACGCAGAAATTACCCTGTACCTGCGGACGTGGAGCAAAGAGAGTGATCTCCTGATGTTCGCCCCAGGTATTTATGATCAGCGTGGAGACGCGAAAGCCAAAATGTAACCATTTTCCCCGGCGCAAATATTCATTTTTTGATAATTCCCATTCGTGTTTTATAATCGTCTAGACAAAAACATTAGATCAGGAGATAAGGCATGAATACAGATGCAGTGCACCGGCAGCACCATATTGATCTGCTGCCAGGCCAAACCGCGGGGACGGTTTTGGTACCGGGGGATCCAGGGCGGGTGGAATTGTTCGCAGAACTGATGGATGACGCCAGGAAGATCGCGCAAAAGCGTGAATATGTGACCTACACGGGGACAAAAGATGGTGTGGAGATCAGCTGCACCAGCTCGGGGATCGGCCCTTCGCCGACAGCGATCGGCGTGGAGGAATTGATCCGGGTGGGAGCGAAAAACATCATCCGCATGGGTACCTGCGGTTCGCTGCAGCCGAACATGAAGGCGGGCGATATGATCATCGCCACGGCAGCGGTGCGGGGCGCGCGCTGCACGGAGGAATTCATCTCGATTGACTATCCGGCTATCGCGGATTACCGCATTGTGCGGGCTTCGATCGATGCCTGTGAGAGGTTGGGATTGCCATACCATCTTGGTGTTGTAAGGACGCATGACGCTTTTTATCTCGAATCGCCGTGGGCTTTTGGAGATTATAAGGCGCGCCTGCAGAATTGGATCGACCTGGGCGTGCTGGCTGTTGAGAATGAATCGGCGACGATGTTCGTGATCGCGAGCATGCAGGGTGTGCGGGCGGGAACGATCCTGCTGAGCAGCGACCCGATCTTTGGCGATGGTGAAGACGACCCTAACCTGGATGCGCACAAACGCGACCTGGTGCGGGCGGGCATTGAAACCGCGAAGATCCTGCACGAGATGGGATTGGATGAGGATTAAGGAGATGACCATGGAAAAACAACATCATATTCAATTGGTACCCGGCGATATTGGCGAAACAGTGTTCCTGCCCGGTGATGTGAGCCGCGCGAAAGTGATCGCGGAGCATTTTGATGACTATGAACTGATCGCCAGCAACCGACAATTCAACACTTTTACCGGCACATATCAGGGCGTGAAAGTGAGCACGACCTCGACCGGCATCGGCGGCGCGGCAGCGGCGATCACAATGGAAGAGTTGATCAAGATCGGCGCAAAAAACCTGATCCGGATCGGCACGGGCGGGATGATGCAAACCTGGCTGCCAAGACCATCGGTACTGATCATCACCGGCGCTGTGAAAGGCGACGGAACCACGCGTGAATACGTCGCACGGGAATTCCCGGCCGCAGCGGATTTCTACATGGTAGAAAACATGCTGAAATCGGCAGATGCGCTGGGGATCGAAGTGAACACGGGTTATGAATGGTCGCATGACGCATTCTATGCCGGATCGGTATTCTCCAATCTGGATATCCTGGAAATTGAAAAGCCCTGGATCGATTCGGGCGTACTGATCGCGTCGCAGGAGGCATCAACTGTCTTCACAGTGGCCTCTCTCCGCAAGGTAAGAGGCGGGGTGATCCTATGTTCGGCGGGATGCCACCAGCTGCCGGATGAGATGGCGACGCCGGAAGAGATGGTGACGGCGATCTCGAACGCGACCAAGATCGGACTGGAAACCGCGGTTAGGTTCCACAAGATGGATCACGGAAAATAGGCAAACGAGATCTGAAATCCTGAAATCGGATGGTACTTTACCATCTGTGTGTGATTGAAAGCTTAGAACCCCCCACCATTCTCCTCCCCCCTGAAGCAGGGGGGAGGATTTTAATAAGGAAATGTCTCATAAAATGAGCGGATACCGTATAATGCCTGACAAATCCTCGCTAAAGGAGAAACAAACTTTTGGTCACATTTGCAGGCGCAGCAGCCGCGCTATCCGGCGCAATTTTATGGGCGTTTTCCGCTATATTATTTGAGGATATTTCCCTGGAAATATCACCGGCAAGGATCAACCTGTATAAGGGCCTTATCGCCGTGGTGTTATTAACAGCGACTTCGCTGATATTGGGGGAGACAATCCCGGCTGTCTCGCGCAGTGAGATGATCGTGCTGGTCATCAGCGGCGTAGTCGGGATCGCGCTGGGCGACACCGCTTATTTCCAGTCCGTCCAGAAGATCGGTGCCCGGCGGGCGCTGACCCTGTTTACGCTGGCACCACCGATGGCCGCACTGATCGCACTTTTATTCCTGGGTGAGCAGCTCGCGCTGCTGACATGGGTTGGGATCCTGCTGACGG
This sequence comes from uncultured Pelolinea sp., assembly GCA_964505585.1. Taxonomy (GTDB): domain Bacteria; phylum Chloroflexota; class Anaerolineae; order Anaerolineales; family Anaerolineaceae; genus Pelolinea. The sequence continues at coordinate 9,151 of CAZDIS010000021.1, forward strand.
CAGGCGGGGTGATGTGGGTTGTCACCGAAAACACTCACCGGGAGAAGGTTGCCATACCGAAGGAAAACCTGGTGCCCGGGATCCTTTTTGGGACGCTGGCCGCACTGTGCCAGGCGAGCGGGGTGGTGATGACCCGTTCCGTTTTGACCGCAACCCGGCTGACGACACTGCAAAGCACGATCGCACGGCTGCTGCCGGCGCTGATCGTATTGCTGGCGATCATCCGCCTTTCACCAGGAAAATTGGAGGGATTCACGGATATAGGAAAAGATAAAAAATTACTGCGGCTGATAGTGGTCTCCTCGATCATCGGGGCTTATATCTGCCTGTGGCTGCAGCAGATCGCGATCGAAAACGCGCCAGCGGGCATCGCGCAGACGATGCTCTCCACCAGCCCGATCTTCATCCTGCCGATGATGGCGCTTAAGGGGGAGAGGGTGAGCTTACGCGCGATGGCGGGTGCTGCTGTGGCTATCTTCGGTATCACGCTGGTGTTTGGGTTGATCGGATAATCATCGGCTGATTCAGGCAGGATGTTATAGAATCAGCATATGGGAAAACCATCATTTTTGTTTATTTCTCCCCATCTGGATGACGCGGTGTTTTCGTGCGGGGGGTATATTAGCAAACTACGCATGCTGGGGCACCCGGTGACGGTGGTGACGATCTTCAGTGGTACTCCAGAAGGAAAATTATCACTGCTTGCCAGATCGCTGCATCTTGATTGGGGCTTGCCAAAAGGCGCGCCGAGTATCAGGCGGGAGGAAGACAACCGCGCACTGGGCATACTGGGGGCGGAGGCGGTACATGCCGGCTTCCTGGACTGCATTTACCGCAGAAACCCAGAAACGGGAAAACCGGTATACACACGGCTGGGGCAGATCCTGGAGCAGACAGCGGCGGATGAGCCGCTGGTGGTAGAAGCGGTGGCGCAGTACCTGGCTGGTTTGGTGAAAGAGAGGGGGTTCCCGCACGCATTCGCACCGCTGGGGCTGGGGGGACACGTGGATCACCTGATCACGCGCGCGGCTGTTCGGCTGGTGATGGCTTCATGCGCTGAGACGCAATGGCATTTCTATGAAGACCTGCCTTACGCGATCAGCGATACACCGCAGGGTGAGCGGATGCGGGAAATGCGCACCTTTTACTGCACGCGGAAAGATGGCAGCGAACAAAAATATACCGCAATGGAGCAGTACGTATCGCAGGTGAAGAGCCCGCGTTATTCGGGCGGGATCGATATTGAGGCGATCATGCACTATGGCATGGAAATGGGTGCTGGCGCGGCGGGTTTTGCTGAGCGCGTATGGTTTCTCCCTAAAAAACGTTAACAAAAAAGGATTGTGATAAAATCGCGCGTGTCATAAAAGAGAGGACTGATGAGACGCACATTTCTTTTCCTTTTGGTAATACTTTTTTCCCTGCATTTCACTCAAAGCATGCAAGCGGGATCTATCCGAAATGCGCCTATTGACAGCGCGGCGATGGACGCGTTTATCGAAGCACAGATGCGGCGGCACAACCTGCCCGGTGTGGCGGTGGCAGTGACGGAGGGGGATGAGATCGTATATATGAAGGGGTTTGGGCAGGCCGCCAAAGGGCAGGCGATGACGGCGGACACGCCGATGTATATCGGATCGCTGAGCAAATCGTTTACCGCGCTGGCGGTGATGCAGCTGCACGAACAAGGAAAACTGGATATCGACATGCCAGTAAAGTCCTATTTGCCGGAGTTTGAAATTGCAGATGCAGAGGCGATGGAAACGATCACCGTCCGCAACCTGCTAAACCACGCCAGCGGACTTTCTGATTTCAGTTACATCCCACAGCATGGAAATGATACGCGCATTATGGATGGGATCAAGGAAATGGGTGATGCAGAACTGACGGCGCCGATCGGGACGACCTTCCAGTATTTCAACAGCAACTACGCAGTCCTGGGGGCGGTGATCGAAAAAGTGGGCGGGATGGCGTATGAAAAATTTATTGAAGAAAATATATATTATCCACTGAATATGGCCAATAGCTACACGGATCCGGCCATAGCGAAAAAGGCGGGGCTGGCACAGGGATATGGGAGTTTCTTTGGTTTCTCGATCCCGCGCGAACAAACATTCCGCCAATATGATCTGCCGGGCGGATATCTGATGATGAGTGTGCGTGATTTGAGCAAGTACCTGCGGATGCAAGTGAACAATGGGACATTCAATGGTGTAACAGTGCTGGCACCAGAATGGGTTGAGGAGATGCATACGCCACAAGCGGGGCTGGACGTACCGTATGGGATGGGGTGGTTCAGTTATGATGATTTTGGGACGCGATTGATCCAACATGGCGGGACGAATGAGAATTTTCACACGTCAGGAATGATCTTCCCGGAAAAGGAGATGACGATCGCGATCCTGGTGAACAAGAACAGTATCTTACACGCGATGTTCAGCCACTCAAACCTGAATGACGGGGTGAAAGGGATCGCCATTGGGCTGCCGATGCCGAAGGAGGTTATTCCGCTACGGCTGGTGGGGTATGTGATGCTGGCAGGGTTCCTGATCAATATCGTCACTTCGGTGCGGGTGTGGTTCAAGATGGATGCGTGGATGCAGTCTTTCAAAAAGAAGAAGACGATCGGCAAGGTGTGGGATATTGGATCGCATTTCATCATCCCCGCTGCCCTGGTTGTGCTTTTGCCGATGGGTATTGAATTGTTCTTGAACCGCGGATTCACATGGCAAGCGGGATGGTCACAAGCACCAGACGGGATACTGTGGTTGTGGACGGGAATTGTGCTTGATCTTGTGACCGGCGTATTAAAAATCATGACGAGCCTGCGTCATGCGAAAGACCTGCCTGAAGCGGTAGTTGGGAAATAAAAAAAGTGATGATTGAGGAAATGTGATGATGAATAAAGCGAACCATATTTTTATATCTACAGCCCAGCATGTTTTAAAGGATGAGATCGCATCACTGCAAAATCTTGCGGGGGCGATCGGTGATGATTTTGCTGCTGCCTGCGAAGCCGTAATGGGCTGCAAGGGGCGGGTAATATTCAGCGGGGTGGGACACTCCGGGCATGTGGGGAACAAGTCTGCTGCCAGCATGTCGAGCTTGTGCAAGCCGGCTTATTTCCTGCACGCCGGCGAGGCGACGCACGGAGACCTGGGACTGGTGCAGGCAGATGATGTGGTGATCTTGATATCGAACAGCGGTGAAACGAGCGAAGTGCTGCAGATATTACCGCGTTTAGAAGCGCTGGAGGTAGTGATGATCGCGGTGGTAGGCAATACAGAATCCACGCTGGCAAAGCGCTGCCAGATCGTTCTGCCGATCGCTGCAGGAGAAGAAGCCGGCCCGTTCAAATTTGCAGGTTCGAGTTCAGCCCTGAACAGCATGGCATTATGCGACGCGCTGATCATGGCCATTGCGGCTGCACAGGGCCTTACAGCTGAAGCGTACCTCAAAGGGCATCCCGGAGGCAGCGTTGGGAAGTCTTTAAAGGACCAGAGTGGATAATATTTCCAATTTGTCTATACAAATTATGGTGATTGGATAAATATCAGGGAATTGGTTGATTTTATTCCTGACATAACCGGCAGGGCGCATTTTATCCTCTGTTGATATATAATTGAAAGTCTATTGAAGCGATAGTTTCTACGATACCTATTCTTAAAGAGAGAGGATATCCATGAACCAACCTTATCCGCGATTGCCGGATTTTAAATATCAGCGACCTACCAGCATGCAAGAAGCCATCGCGTTTCTCGAAAAACACAAAACACAGTCCCGCCCGTATGCCGGCGGGACTGATTGTTTTGTGCAGATCCGTGACCGGCGCTACCTGCCGGAATATATGGTGGACCTGAAATCAATCCCTGAATTATCTAAAATCGATCTCAGCGCGAAAGATGGCCTAAAGATCGGAGCGACTGCCAGCATGAATGCCCTCATTCACCATCCGCAAGCCGCGTCCTTATATCCTATCCTCATGGATTCTGCGAGAGAGGTGGCAGGGTACCAACTACGGACACGGGCAACAGTGGTCGGCAATATTTGCAACGCTTCACCCTGTGGAGACACCATCGGTGCTTGCATGGTATATGATGGCGTGATACACATGGTGAGCAAAGCGGGAGAGCGCTCAATCCCTTTGAGCGAATTTTTCACCGGCCCGGGCAAGACCCTATTGCAACGGGGAGAATTCGCGACAGCGGTTACCCTGCCAGTGCCCAAAACTGGCACACGCGGGTCTTATAAGAGCATTGGGCGAAATAAACTTGGCGACCTGGCCATCGCTGCTGTTACTGTCCTGGGATATCCTGATGACGCTTGTCAATCCGGTTTTTCATTCCGCATCGCATTGACCGCCGTTGCGCCCACTGTCATTTTCGCTGCTCAAGCGCAGCAGCTGCTGTGTGAAAAGAAACCGGACACGCGTGTGATCGCTGAAGCAGCGAAATTGTGCGCGGACGCCAGCAAACCGATCGATGATATCCGCGGGAGCGCGGAATACCGAAAAGATATGATCCGGGTTCTCGCGCGGCGCGGGCTGAGCGATACCTGCGAACAACTGGGCGTTTCTCTTTAAAAGGATATGAAGGAGCTATCAATGGAATTGATCCCGATCCGCGTCACTGTTAATGGCGATGTTGAAAACCTGCAGGTGCCGCCAAATCTGACATTACTGCATATGTTGCGGGAGGAGCTTTCATTAACCGGGACAAAGAATGGCTGTGAAGCGGGTGAGTGCGGCGCATGTACCGTACTTTTAGACGGTGAGCCGGTCAATAGCTGTATCGTCCTGGCAGTAGAATGCGATGGGCGAGCTGTGGAAACGATCGAGGGGTTGAGCGAGCGCGTTGGCATGCAGACTTTGCAAGAGGCGTTTATGACCTTAAACGCGATCCAGTGCGGATTCTGCACACCCGGAATGCTGATCTCATCGTACGCGCTGCTGAAACGGAATCCGAATCCTAGTGAACAAGAAATACGTGAAGCGCTGCTGGGCAACCTGTGCCGCTGTACCGGTTATGACCGGATCGTGAGCGCAGTACAAAAAGCAGCGCATAAATAGGAGCTGACAATGGTGACTGAAACGAAGATCCCTGAATTGATCGGCAGTAATGTCCGGCGGGTTGATACATTTGACAAGGCGACCGGCTCCGCGGTCTTTACGGATGATGTGCCGTTCGGGCGGAATTTGCTGTACGCGCGTGTCAAACGCAGCCCACATCCCCACGCGAAGATACTATCCATTGACACCAGCAAAGCGGAAGCGCTGCCAGGCGTGAAAGCGATCGTAACCGGTGAGGATTTTCCAAACCGGGTAGGACTGTACCTAAAAGACAAGCATTTATTCGCCCGGGAACGGGTGCGTTTTGTGGGCGAGCCGATCGCCGCGGTTGCCGCCAGCAGCGAACTGATCGCCGAACAGGCCGTAGACTTGATCACAGTTGATTATGAACAACTGCCTGCCTATTTTCATCCTGAGGACGCGATCAAGGATGATTCAATCCTGATCCATCCCGCACTCGATTCCTACGAAGTGGCGAATTTCATTTTTCCAAAAGGCGGCACAAATATCTCCAATCATTTCAAGGTGCGCAAGGGAGACCCGGCGTTAGTTTGGGACACATGTGCGAAAGTTGTAAAACGCAAATACTATATCCCGCATGTGCAGCATGTGCCGATCGAAACGCATGTGGCAGTGGCACAGGTGGACCGCACGGGAAAGGTGACAGTGTGGGCAACCTCGCAATCCCCCTTTGCCCAGCGGGGGCTGGTAGCCAAGGCGCTGGGTTTATCGCCAAATAAGATCCGCATCATCGCTAATTACGTAGGCGGTGGGTTTGGCTGTAAGGCCGGATTGACAATGGAGGCGCTGCCGATCGCGCTGGCGCTGAAGACAAAGGGGCGCCCGGTCAAAATGCGTTTGACACGCGAAGAGGAATTCTATACGAACTTCGTACGCCAGGCATTGGTGATCGAGTTGAAGATGGGCTGCGACGCGGACGGCAACATGCTGGCGATGGAAAATACGATGTACTGGGATGGCGGCGCGTCGACTGAATATGGTGTGAACATTACCCGCGCGGGCGGTTATTCCTGCACCGGGCCCTATGATATTCCGCATGTGAAAGCGGACAGCTATTGTGTGTATACCAATAACACCATCGGCGGACCATACCGTGGTTTTGGCATGTCTGAATTGCATACGGGCATTGAACAGTGTGTGGATGAGCTGGCGGACGCGCTTGGTATGGATAAGGTCGTTTTCCGCGCGAAAAATGTGGTTGAAGGCGGAGATATATTAGCGACTGGCATGAAGATGCATCCAACGGGGATCGGGCGCTGTGTGGAAGCGGCCGCAAAGGCGATCGAATGGGGGGTGAAATCCAAACCCAGCGCGCCAAACAAGCGGCGCGGAAAGGGGATCGCGTTGATGTGGAAAGCACCAGCGATGCCGCCAAACCCGGGTTCGAGCGCAACGATCAAACTGAATGAAGACGGTACGATCCTGCTGGGGGTGGGCGGGCAAGAGATCGGACAGGGCGCTTTTACCGTTGCGGCGCAGATCGCGGCAGCTGAATTAAGTGTACCGATGGATACGATCCGGGTCACTGGCCCTGTGGATACGGATTTTTCACCCTATGAATGGCAGACTGTCGCAAGCCGCATCACCTGGTCGATGGGCAACGCGGTGAGAGAAGCCGCGAAAGACACCAGGCGGCAGATCTTTGAGATCGTTGCCTCCGCGTGGGATGAAAAAATGGAAGATCTGGAATTGATGAACGGCGTGGTGATATCCAAGCGCAGCGAGCGCGAAATACCGCTGAAAGATTTTGCTGTGTATGGGATACCAAACGAAGATTTCAGCGGCTGGGAGGGGGGCCCGATCTACGGGCGCGGAAAATTTATGCCAAATTATGTAACCGGCCTGGATCCTGAAACCGGCCAGGGCGAGCGGGCGGTGGTGCATTACACGACCGGCGCGCAGGCCTTTGAAGTGGAAATCGATATGGAAACCGGAAAGTTGGAGATCCTGCATGCCGTTTCCGCTTTTGACTGCGGACGGGCGATCAACCGTGACCTGGTGAAGACACAGATGGAAGGCGGACTGATCCAGGGGATCAGCTCAGCTGTGTTTGAGCAGATGATCTTTAAAGATGGGCATATGATGAACCCCAGTTTTGTGGATTACCGTATCGCGACGACCATGGACCTTCCTAAGAGAGTTACATCGATCATCATCGAAGAACCGCAGGATGACGGGCCATGGGGTGCGCGCGGCATTGGTGAACACCCGATGGTACCGACCATTGCCGCACTGGGCAACGCGATCTACGACGCGGTGGGTATCCGTATGGAAGGCCCGCCATTCTCGGCAGAAAAGATCTACATGCATATCAAAGAAAAACAAAATCAATAAGCGATTTCATCGCAGGGAGGCAGCTTGGAAATAAAGACAAAAGTGATCAAAGGGCAGTACCACGATTCCGTATCATTGATGCTGGCAGCGCGCGAAATGAAGAAGATCGCGGGTGTCGCTGACGCGGCTGCCGTGATGGGTACGGAGACGAATAAAGGGCTACTGAAACAGGCGGGATTATTGACAGATGGCGCAGGCGCGGCATCCGCGGACGACCTGATCTTCGCTGTAAAACGGGAAGAGAACGCGGACGAGGTTCTGGATCAATCCGAACGTTTTCTAAAAACGAAAAAATCTGGTGAGCCATCTGAAGGCGATGGTGGCGTTCAGACGATGCGCGAACTGGCGAAGGAAGATACCGGAGCGAATTTTGTAGAAATATCGGTCGCTGGCGCGTACGCAGCCAGAGAAGCACGGGAAGCGCTGGCAGCCGGGATGCATGTGTTGTTATTCAGCGATAATGTTTCGGTCGCGGATGAGATCGACCTGAAGCGCTACGCTGTGTCGAAAGGATTATTGCTGATGGGTCCAGGGGCTGGCACTGCATTTATCAATGGGGTTGGGATGGGCTTCGCCAACGCCTTACCGCGGGGTCCGGTTGGGATCGTATCGGCCGCGGGAACAGGATTGCAGGAGGTAAGCACGATCCTGGCGGCGTCAGGGATCGGGGTTTCGCAAGCTATTGGCATTGGCGGGCGGGACTTATCCAAAGCGGTGGGCGGATCGATGGCTGGCGCAAGCATTGAAGCGCTGATCGAAGATGATGACACAAAAACGATCGTCCTGATCAGCAAACCGGCAGATCCTGCGGTGACCGAGAAACTTTTAGATATGCTGAAACGCGGAGAAAAAGACAGCGTGGTCTGCACACTTGGCGCTGATGTAAATAAAGCACGCGAGGGGAACATCCATTATACAGGCACCCTGGAAGCGTGCGCGATGGCGACCATCGGGCTGGTTAGCGGAAAAACTGTGGAATACGCAGAATACCTGAAAAAGGACCTTTCTACTCTGACAGAACAGGCAGAGGCCATACGATCCGAGCTGACAGGCAAACAGCGTTTTATACGCGGGTTATACTCCGGCGGCACGCTGTGTTATGAAGCACAGGTTATCTGGGCTGAGATGCTGGATGAACCAGTATTTTCAAACGCGCCGCTGAGAAAAGAGAATTTTCTGCAAGATAAGGCAGATCAAAACCGGCATACGGCACTGGACCTTGGTGAAGAGGAATTCACTGTCGGCCGACCCCATCCGATGATCGACAATGACCTGCGGATTCGTTATATCCAGGCAGCGGGGGAGGACAGGGGAACGGCAGTGATCGTGATGGATGTGGTGATCGGTTACGGCGCACATCCTGATCCGGCAGCAGAATTAGGTGTGATGATTACAAATTCGCGCAAGAAAGCAGAAAAGGAAGGGCGGTACCTGCCTGTGGTCGCCTGTGTGACTGGAAGCACGGAGGACCCTCAGGGGCTGGGACGCACGCAGCAGACACTGCGGGAAGCGGGCGTGATCGTGTGTGCGACGAACGCGCAGGCAGCTCGGCTGGCAGCTTTGATCGCAGGCGGAAAGCAAACGGTGAAATAATGGCAATGAAATTATCAGAATATTTTGGAAAAGAAGTTCACACAGCGAACCTGGGGCTTGACACGATGGCGGATTCGATCGGCGAACAGGGTGTGCCTGTCGAGCGGATCGATTGGAAACCGACAAAGGGAACTGTTCCGAACCTGATGTACACCCAATCCGGGGTAAGCATTGATGACTCAAACGAAGAAGCTGTGCGGCGCATCATGGCTTCCAAAGCCGTATTGACGGGAATGGGTATCGCGAAAGATGTTATACCGGGCATGCATGCGCGGCTGATCCTGCATGCCGGGCCACCGGTGACATGGGAGCGCATGTGCGGACCGACGCGCGGCGCAGTGATGGGCGCGTTGATGTATGAAGGTTTTGCTAAAAATGAGAAAGAAGCAGAATCGGTCGCACGATCCGGTGAATTCGAGTTCGCGCCCTGCCACCATTTTGATACCGTGGGTCCGATGGCGGGGATCGTATCACCCAGTATGCCGGTGTTCATTGTTGAGAACCCTGTTTTTGGCGTAAAAGCGTACGCGACCCAGAATGAAGGGCTGGGCAAGGTATTGCGCTATGGCGGGATGGGAGAAGAGGTGTATGAACGCCTGCGCTGGATGGAAAAGGTGCTTTACCCCAACCTGGCAAACGCACTAGAAAAATTGCCTGAAGGGGTTGACCTGAAAAACCTAATCGCCCAGGCGCTGCATATGGGTGACGAGTGCCACAACCGCAACCGGGCCGGGACATCGCTCTTCATGCGCGCGATGGCGCCATCGCTGCTGCGCGTGCAAAAAGACGCGGAGGAGATCGCGAAGATCTTTGAATTTATCAACGGCAATGATCACTTCTTTCTCAATTTAAGCATGCCGGCAGGCAAGGCAATGCTGATGCCGGCGGAGGGAATTGAAGGCAGCACTATCCTGACGGTGATGGGGCGGAATGGGACAGATTTCGGCATACGTTTAGCAAGTATGCCTGAGACATGGTTTACCGCCCCGGCGGGAATCGTGGATGGCCTATATCTGCCTGGCTTCAGCGCGGAGGACGCCAACCCGGATATCGGCGACAGCACGATCACCGAGACCGCTGGATTTGGCGGTTTCGCGATGGCAGCCGCGCCGGCAATCACCCAATTTGTGGGCGGCAGTCCATCATTGGCCACCGCTATTACGAAAGAGATGTATGAGGTTACGCAAACTGAGCACAAGGATTTTACGATTCCCACGCTTGATTTCCGCGGGACCCCGCTGGGGATCGATGTGCGGCGGGTGGTTGAGACGGGTATTTTACCGCGCATCAACACGGGCATCGCGCACCGTGACCCAGGCATCGGTATGGTTGGCGCGGGCATGCTGAGAGCGCCGGAAAAATGTTTTAGAGACGCGTTTGAAATGTTCAATAATAAATATTGCAATAAAAAGGAGTGAGAAATATGAAATATATCGATCTAACAATACCGCTTGGTATCGCCACACCCCCATGGCCCACCTACGAAGCACTGCAGGTGAAGTATTTCAAACGCCTGGCACCCAATGGCGCTAATGGGCAGCTGCTGACACATTCCAACCACCTGGGCACGCACCTGGATGGAGAGATCCATTTCTTCACACCTGGAAAGGATATCGCTTCATTGGATATGGATTTTCTGATCCACGAGGCGGCCGTAGCAGATCTGAGTGATGTGTGCGGTGATTATGACGTATATACAAGTAAGATGATCGAAGAGCGCGTGGAAGTGAAAGAGGGCGATATTCTCATCATCCATACCGGTTACCATCACTTTGGATGGGATATGCCGTACGCGGACGAGGTGCGATACATGGTCAAGCACCCGGGGCCGGACCGCGAATTCGCGGAATGGGCAAAAAATAAAAAACTGCGCTGGATCGGTGTGGACTGCGGGAGCGCCGACCATCCGATGAATACTATCATCCGTACCTGGATGCCCAACCAGGCACGCGAAGCGGAATATGTATTTAAGAAGAAGTTTGGGAAAACGCTGGAAGAGTTCTATGACTATGGCAAATACCAACTCATGCATATTGAAATGTTCCCGCACGGATTGATCCACGCAGAATGTATCGGCGGCATGCTGGACCTGTTATGCAACCGGCGCGTGACGCTCGGATTCTTCCCGTGGCGGTTTGTGGATGGGGAGTCGAGCATTGGGCGCTGTGTGGCATTTGTTGATGATGCTGAATATGAAGAGATGATGAAGATGGCTGCGGATTGGCCTGTCACGCGATTCGGGGATAAATTCAATCCGGCCCATGTTGAAAGCATCAATAAGCTCACGCTTGAAAATATGGCTTAAATCCAACCAAGAGGAGAAAAAGATGAAGCTTAAAGCACCATGTGATGTGACACGCGACCAGCTGACATTTGATGTTGAGCAGATCGAACCCATTTTGCAGGGGTATCCGATGAAACTCGAACCCTGGCCGGGAGCGATGATAACGCTGAAAGACGGGCGCACGATGTATATCCGTGAAGCCAAACCAGAAGAAGCTCCGCTTATGCTGGAATACGTTGAAAAAGTGATGAAAACATCGCACGATTTCTACGATATTGTCGGCGCGCGGGTGTATTCTGAAATACTGGGCTGGTACCGAAAGCGGCTAAAGGACCCTTACACCTTTGTAGGATTGATCGATGGTGAATGGGCTGGGTTTGCAAACGGCCGCCTGAAGAGCCGCGAGATCAACATCAGTTTGCATACGATGGCATTGATGCGCGGCTTGCGGATCGGCGCGATCATGTATTCCGCAAAAACCTATTATGGTTTTGAGATGCTCGGGAACCAGGAATGGTGGGCAACCTACGAGAGTTACAATGGCTGGATGCGCTGGGGTGTAGGCATGGCGCAGCCCTCATACCCATGGCCGGAATACCAGCATGAGCTGGGAGGTGCCCGCGTGTATTACATCACCAAAGAATACTGGGACCAGGCGGTAAAAACCTATGTCAAGCAAATGGTCGGCGCGGAACTGGAATTTGACGTGCCGGACAGAATCGTTAAAGCAAATGAGACCCTGCGCCTACCAGATGATGTGACCGTATAGGCGATCAGAATGATCAATGAACCGCAGGAGACATGGCCAAAGCCGTGAGCATCCCCTGGAGGGTATCAACACCGGAAGAGCTGCCGTAGGTAAGCAGCTCTTTTTTTATATTAATAAAAATACCTTTACCTGTATGCAGCCAAAAACGGCAGTTAAGAACGCGTTCATCCGCAGTGCCGCGCGCCGCGCAAGAAATGAGATTGGCACTAAGGGATGTGGTTCGCTTCAAGGCCAATTTACCGATTTGACCAAAAAGAGAGTCTGCAGCGAGACCAGGAAATAGAAATTTTCTCCACGCTGATAATGCCAGGAACATCCCGCAGATGAAATCATCCCCGGAAGGCGTGAGCCCCGTCCCCAAACCGAGATAGGTTGTAAGGTATTCAACAATTTTCTCAACCGTATTGTTTTGAAAGAACCCGGATAACAAAGACAGTTTTTGGCCTGATAATTCCAATTTGGGGTCGAACCTGGTGTGCAAGGCCGCCCGTATGCGTTCAGCTCTTTTATCACATTCATTGATATCAAAACGCAATATCTTTTGGTTTTGCGGGTGGTATATCTCCGTTTGCCCCGTAATGATCAACGTTTGCTTTGCTTTTAGATCAATAGCAGCGGGAGACAGGCACAGGGTTGATCCCCGAGAAAGGACCGAGATGCGGACTCCCGCGGGTAAATTTATCGTCAGCGGCCCGCGATATGGATCTGAAGTAAGAAATAGTATTTGGTCAGATCGGGTGCGCGCAAATATACCTTTTGAGGTATTGCCGATCACTTCCGCGCTGGAATTCTCCTGGAGGATTTCCTGCGCACAGCTGCCAATTGAGATTACAGTAAATTTTTGTTGAAGCGCCATACCCCATTATCTCATGCGTTAGAATATCATTTCTAACAAGGATACAAAAATACCAATATAAATGTGAGGAGATAAAATGACGCATTTGTTAGTAATCGGCAGCCCGTCGCTGGACAAGATCCATATTGACGGCAAGACACACCACGCGATGGGCGGGGCGGGCATGTATATGGGGATGGCCGCGAGGCGCAGCGGGGTTGCTGTGTCGATGTTCGGACCAAAACCAAACCCGATCCCCCCGGACCTGTTCCCTTTCAACGACCGCCTGGAAGCCTGGACCGGACCGACGATTGATCCCGCTCTGGTACCACGGTTTGAGATCTCACATGACGGTGACATTGCCGATTACCTGGTGGCAAACCTGGAATCTGAACAAGAGATCGACCCAAGCAGTTTTCCGGAAGACCTATCCGGGTTTGAGGGCGTCCATATTACCGCAATGGGAGACGCAGCAGTCCAAAAGACTTTTTTGGATCTATGCCTGGAACGGGGCGCCCGTTTTATCTCTTTCGGCACCTGGCGAAGGAATGTGGATGAACAGGCGGAGATCACGCGCTACCTGATCAAACACGCGCAGGCATCATTTATGAACGAGGAAGAAGCCATGCTGCTGTTTGGATCTGTTTCTGAGGCGCGGGTACACGCAGGGCACATTTTATTCATCACCCTGGCTGACAAAGGTGCGCTGGTGATCCAAGGAAAAAACCGGACGCATGTGCCGGCTGCGAAGATCAAGGCAAAAGACCCAACGGGCGCAGGCGAGAGTTTTTGTGGGGCTGTGGTCGCGAATTTAATATTGGGTGAACACCCTGTCAAAGCAGCAATGCGGGCAGTGATGCTGGCTGGCGAGAAGATCGAGGGCGTCGGCCCGCAAGCGCTGTTGAAGGATGAAACACCGCCCCCAGTACCGCTGGATGCACGAATCAGCCTGGACGCAGAGCAGATCAAAAAGGTCTCTATGGTGGTGAAGGACCTGTCTGATGCGGATCCGTTTGGATTCGTCAGTGATTACCTGCCGCCGGCAGGACACCCGGCCGCGCTAGATTTTTTCTTTGCCGTCACCCTGCAGCAATTCAGTTTTTGGACGGATAAGGACGGAAAGTATGACGCACCGCTGATCGCTGATATTGAGGGTGTGCGCCGAAAAGGTTCAGCGTTTATGTACGCTGCTTACAATCGCCTGATCGAGAGCGACCCTGACTTCTTCCTGCCGGAGCGGCAGGCGAAGGCAACCGTAGAGGAAATGGAAGAGATATTCAGCGCGGATGATGGCAGCTGCCCGATGCCTGCGTTAGCGCTGCATGTTGAGATGGCGAATGCGTATGGACAGGACATGCTGGCCCTGGGACTTGATCCAACCGGATTTGTAGCGCGCGCGATGGGGGCTGAAAAACCGTTAGAAACTTTCGTGAAAATGCTAGACCATATTGGCGGATATAAAGAAGATCCGATCCGCAAGAAGAGCAACCTGCTGGCACTGAGCGTGAACCAGCGGCCGGAAGCGTTTCTGACATTTGGCAGTGATGAAAGCGTTGCTCCGGTAGTCGATTACCATTGCATGCGCGCGATTCTGCGGCAGGGGCTGGTGAATGTGCTGGATGAAGATCTGAAAAACAAACTGGCGGAGCGTATGCTGCTCAGTGAAGGTGAAGAATGGGCGATCCGCTTTGCCGGCTACCGCATCCAGGAAAAGGTGGAGGTTCTTTCGGGTAAACCGATCGGCGCGGTGGATTGGTTCTTTTTCAATTACACACGCAGCCATTGCCCGGAAATGACGGACCCGGTATGCGCGGAGTGCGCGGTGGATAAGGTGTGCAAGAAACGCAAGGCGATGTTCCAGCCGGTCCTGCGGACAACGTATTACTAAGTGTAAGAGAAAAGCGCTGGCATAAACAGCGCTTTTATTAACACTTTAGTGTGTTGAGGGCGGGACGCCCGAAACAAAAAACCACCGGCTAT
>CAZDIS010000022.1:0-23966 GCA_964505585.1 uncultured Pelolinea sp.
AAACCGGAGCGATGTGGGAAGTGTATAAAGAAGAAACACTCACGCGCACCGAAAAATCTAAGATCCGGGAAATGTTTGAGGCGCGCAGAAAAGCATCTATATGGAAGAACTTTTCACGACTCTGGCAGCATGTGCCTGAACAGGGGGTAGAAATGGCACGGAAAGCCCTTTCCCTGGATGACCGGCCGGTTGTTTTACTTGCTACCAATGTTTTAGGTGACAGCCTTACATTGGGGCGGGAAACATTTTCTCAATCCATGGAAGAGTGGCTGGAGCGAACCCTTCAATATTTTGTCGGTAAAAAAGAAGCGCAGCTGGTCATCCGCGTGCATCCCGGGGAAGTGCTGATCCATGGGCAGTCGATGATGGATGTTGTCAAGCGTGTTTTACCGGTGTTACCTGAGAATATCCATGTGATTGGCCCGGAGGAAAAGGTCAATACATACGATCTGATTGCTGCGGCGGATCTTGGATTGGTCTATACCACGACCGTTGGCCTGGAAATGGCAATGAGTGGTGTGCCAGTCATTGTCTCCGGGGAAACACATTACCGAGGGAGGGGATTCACAAAAGATCCGACCGGGTGGGTAAATTATTACAAAACGATCAAAGCGGTATTGGAAGACCCCACTGCATTCAAATTGGATAAAGAACAAATCGATCTCGCGTGGGCGTACGCCTACCGATTTTTCTTCGATTTTCCGTTACCATTCCCGTATCACCTAGTGCATTTATGGGATGATTACAAAGAACAATCCGTCCGCGAGCTTTTCCATGCGAGGCAATGGCGTAAACATGAAATGGTATTCAAATATCTCTCAGGCGTTCCCATTGACTGGAAAGAAATCAAAGAAGGATGAAAGCGAATTGCTGATGAGTGAAAATTCAACCAAGCAAGACGTCCGCCGGTTTTATGACAGCATTGGCTGGCAAAAAGTGAGTGCAGGCACATACCAGAATGCCCAATATGAGGACCTGCGACCTGTATCTCATGCATATATCCATAAATGCCATTTGCGGGTGAACCGCTACTTGAAACAGAGTGGTAAGTATCTGCTGGATGCGGGGTCCGGACCAATACAATACCCTGAATACCTGACTTATTCACAGGGGTATCAGTACCGGGTGTGCCTGGATATCTCGATCGTCGCGCTTGAAGAAGCCCGTGAAAGGATCGGCACAGAGCATGGATTGTTTGTGGTTGCCGATGTATCCAACCTGCCTTTCAAGGATGATATCTTTGACGGAATCGTATCACTCCACACACTTCATCATTTACCTGCCGATGATTACATCCCCGCTTTTCACGCCCTTAAGCGGGTGTTAAATCCCGGTTCAAAGGCGGTTATTGTAAATGGATGGAGCGAATCAAAATTTGTGAATATTTTCCGCAAACCGATGCTGCTTTTCGAAAAACTCATGCAAACCGACAAAGACCCGGATCAACGAACTGACGCGGTTACAACAAAACAGCAAGAACAAAAGCCGCAAGGCACCTTTGTTCATAAGCTGGACGCGGATGGCCTGCGAGAACAATTAGGCGCATCTTTTCCAATCGAGATCAAACCATGGCGCGGGGTCAGCGTTCGCTTTTTACGCGCGCTCATCCACCCCGTTCTGCTGGGGCGGTTCTGGTTATGGATCTTATATCAATTAGAGGAACTTTTTCCCGCATATTTCGGAGAAAAAGGACAATATCCGCTGATTACATTCACAAAGTAGCAGCGAAAACAGGAAGGAATTATGGACTGGAAAAATAAAGTTATCTTGGTTACCGGCGGGACGGGATCGTTTGGTAAAAAATTCATCGAGATCATGCTCAGTGAATATCAACCGGCGAAATTGATCGTTTTCAGCCGAGATGAACAGAAACAACATGAAATGCGCCAATCCGGATTCCAGCACGAGAGACTGCGGTATTTTATTGGAGATGTGCGTGATTATGACCGGCTGCGGAGAGCGTTTGATGGAGTGGATTTTGTTGTTCACGCTGCCGCGCTCAAACAGGTGCCAGCGTGTGAATACAATCCGATGGAAGCCGTCAAAACCAATATTCTCGGCAGCAGCAATGTGATCGATGCGGCTTTGGACACAAAAGTTGAGAGGGTTGTTGCGCTAAGCACAGATAAAGCTGTTAATCCGATCAACCTATATGGGGCAACCAAGTTGGCAGCGGAAAAGCTGTTTGTGCAGAGCAATGCTTACGCAGGCGGAAAGAAAACCCGATTCAGCTGCGTGCGCTATGGGAATGTGGTTGGGAGCCGCGGGAGTGTTGTTCCGTTATTTATCCGACAGCGAGATCAAGGTGTGGTTACTGTCACCGACGAAAGAATGACGCGCTTTTGGATCTCATTGGAGCAGGGCGTCCACTTTGTAATTCGCTGCCTTTCAGAAATGCATGGCGGCGAGGTGTTTGTTCCCAAAATTCCCAGCATGAAAGTGTCAGATCTGGCAAAGGCCATGGCGCCAGAAGCGAAGATCAATTATATTGGCATTCGTCCGGGTGAAAAGTTGCACGAAGTTCTAATATCCGAAGACGAAGCCAGAACGGTGATCGAATTAGGTGATATGTATGTGGTACAGCCAGCGGAAGCATATTGGTTTGGCCGCGATTGGGAGTCAAAAGGGAAGCCCATTGATGATGAATTCCGGTATGTCAGTAACACAAACGATGATTGGTTAACTGTTGGCCAGATAAAAGAAATTATCCAACCGATCGAGGATGCATTCAATAAATAGGAGCAGACCGTGCGTGTTCTTGTAACCGGCGCATCCGGATTACTGGGGTTGAACCTGTGCCTGATGAAGGCGCAGGACCATGCGGTCATAGGTGTTGTGAACCAGTCCCATCTATCCAAAGTTCCTTTTGAATTGATGCGGGCAGATCTTTCCATTGAGGGAGCGGTTTCTGACGTGTTCAGCCGGGCAAGACCGGATATTGTTTTCAACTGTGCGGCAATGGCACAGGTTGACCTATGTGAAAGAATGCCTGTGCATGCCACGCGCATCAATGCCTGGATGCCAGGGGAAGCAGCCGCTTTCTGCGAACAGAACAGAATTCCTTTCGTGCATATCTCCACAGACGCTGTTTTTGATGGTGCGGTTGGCGGGTATCGTGAAACGGACCGCCCCAACCCACTTTCTGTTTACGCAAGAACAAAATTAGAAGGAGAAAAAAGCGTATTTTCGTCGCATCCAAACGCGCTGGTCGCAAGGGTGAATTTTTTTGGGCATAGTGCAACTGGTACCCGCAGTTTGGCAGAGTTCTTCCTGAATCATCTTATTGACAGCAAACCGATCAAAGGATTTACCGATGTTCTTTTTTCTCCAATTTACGTAAAGCACCTGATCGACATTCTCTTTTGCATGATCGATAAGAAGCTGTCCGGTTTGTATCATGTGGTTGCTAATGAAAAAGTTAGCAAGTATGATTTTGGATGTCGGATCGCGGAAAAGATGTCCTTGAATAAAAAACTACTCTCTCCAATATCCGTGAAGGATGCGAAGCTCGAGGCGCAGCGGTCACCTAATTTATTTCTTGATACAGCCAAACTACGTGATAGCGGTGTACAAATTCCATCCATTGAGCAAGGATTAAACGCTTTTATTGAAGATTATCGCGAAAATTGGCATGAAAAGCTGCAAGGTTTAGCCAGCAGGCAGGAGGATGTGTGAAAATAAAAATTGGCTCGACAACAATCAGCCCTGACCACCCAACCTATTTCATCGCGGATATTGCCGCGAACCATGATGGCGATCTGGAACGCGCGAAAAAACTGATCCACCTGGCTAAGGACGCTGGTGCGGACGC
This sequence comes from uncultured Pelolinea sp., assembly GCA_964505585.1. Lineage (GTDB taxonomy): Bacteria > Chloroflexota > Anaerolineae > Anaerolineales > Anaerolineaceae > Pelolinea. The sequence goes on from CAZDIS010000022.1 coordinate 3,812, forward strand.
GGCTAAATTCCAAAATTTTACTGCGGAAAAGATCGTTTCTGATTATGGTTTTAAGCATATGGGCGGACAACAATCACACCAATCCAAATGGAAAAAATCTGTCTTTGAAGTCTATCAGGACGCGTCGGTTTCTTTCAAGTGGACGCCGATCCTAAAAGAAGAATGTGAGCGAGCTGGAATTGAATATTTTTCGTCGCCCTATGATTTTGAAGCGATCGACTATCTTGACGGTTTCATGGCGGCCTATAAGGTTGGATCGGGGGAGATTGACTGGATTGAAGCGCTGGAGAGAATGGCAGGTAAAGGTAAACCTGTTTTGCTGGCAACTGGCGCGGCGACAATCGGTGAAGTGCAAAAAGCGGTACACGCGATCCTGAAGATCAATCCGCAACTTGTGCTGATGCAGTGCAATACGAATTACACTGCTCAGGAAGAAAATTTTGATCATATTCATTTGAATGTTCTAAAAACATATCGCCTGATGTTTCCCGATGCCATTTTGGGATTATCAGATCACACTGCAGGACATACGACAGTTCTGGGTGCTGTCGCACTGGGTGCCCGCGTGATTGAGAAACATTTTACGGATGATAATGACCGAGAAGGACCAGACCATAAATTCGCGATGAACCCCGAAACATGGATGGAGATGGTAAAGAATACACGCCGTCTGGAGAAAGCACTCGGCACGGCTGATAAACAGGTTGCTGAAAATGAAACAGAAACTGTTGTTATTCAGCGGCGCTGTTTGCGGGCCGCACAGGATCTGAAAATGGGAGATGTGATCTCACGAGAAATGATCGATGTGCTACGGCCAGCGGTGAGGGGCGCGATCCTGCCTGACAAGATCATCGATGTGATCGGAATGACGGTAAATAAAAATATCCCCACAGGAAAAGAACTTAGGTGGGGTGATCTGGGAACAACGGAGGATTAATCTGCGCGTATTGTATTGCTCTGAAAACTATTGCCCACATGATCACCGCTTCCTCTCTGCGCTGTCAGAATCAGAAGGAGATGAGATCTTTTGGTTCCGCCTGGAAAGAGGAGACCGTTTGGAGGAAGAACGAACGGTGCCCGAAGATATCCATATTGTTGATTGGGAAAGGGGCAGCGGGGCGCGAAACTGGTTTGACTATCTGCGATTGCAAAAAGCCTTTTCAGGCATTATTGAACGCGTAAAACCAGACCTGATACATGCCGGACCTGTGCAGCGGGTCGTTTTATTGCCTGCTATGAATGATTTTCATCCGCTGGTTACGATGTCCTGGGGTTTTGATATGCTGCAGGACGCAGGCAGGAATATTCTTTGGGACCGGATAACGCAATATGTGTTACGGAAAAGTGACTGGTTGATCGCGGATTGCCAAACAGTTAAGAAGAAGGCAGCCGGGTATGGATTCAGCCCACATGCAGTGACTGTCTTTCCCTGGGGCGTTGATCTGAATTTATTTTCACCCAGGGCGAGATCAAAAGCACGAAAAGCGATCGGTTTTAATGGGAAATTATTAATTATCCATACGCGATCCTGGGAACCGCGCTATGGTGTTGATATTGCTTTGAACGGTTTTAAGAAAGCCCTGGCATCCAACCCTGCCATGCATATGCTTATGCTTGGCGGGGGTTCTCAGAGCGCGTACGTTCATCGGTTCGTGGAAGAAAATGGGCTTTCGGACCATGTGGATTTTGTCGGATATCTCTCAAATGAGAAACTGGCGCAATATTACCGTGCGGGTGACATCTATTTAAGTGCTTCACATGTTGATGGGTCATCCGTTGCACTGTTAGAAGCAATGGGGTGCGGGTGCGTACCGGTTGTATCTGATATCCCTTCGAATCTCGAATGGGTCAGAAATGATGTTACCGGGTGGAGTTTCAAGGATGGATCCGCCGAAAAACTCGCGGAAAAGTTGGTAAAAGCAGGGCATACTGATCTAAAAAACTTGCGAACTGCGGTACGCGAAAAAATCGAAAAAGATGGAGATTGGGAAAAAGGAAAGAAAAAATTGCTAAAAACTTATCAAAAAGCGCATTTGATGGACAGTCATGACTGACATAAATAGCAAGGAAAAGAAAAATGTCGCAGCCATCATCCAAGCCCGAATGGATTCCAACCGGCTGCCTGGCAAAGTGATGAAAGATATACGCGGTTATCCAATGCTGGACTGGGTCATTACACGTGCAAAAAGCGCGGAAATGGTCGATTCAGTCATGGTGGCAACAACCATCGATGCAAGCGATAACACTGTCGCGGAATGGTGTGAGAAACATCGCGTACCTTGCTTTCGCGGTGCTACGCTGGACGTGCTTGACCGCTTTTATCAGGCTGCTACGATGATCAAAGCGGATGTAGTCGTGCGTTTGACCGCAGATTGCCCGCTGATTGACCCGAATGTAATCGATGATGTTATCCGGTTATTTTTTGAAAAAGATGCGGATTTTTGCGCAAATCGTCTGCCTGCCCCTTATCATCGTACTTTCCCAATTGGTTTGGATGTTGAGGTCGTTTCGTTTTACGCTTTGCAGCGAGCCTGGCGTGAGGCGAAGCAGGTGTTTGAAAGAGAGCATGTTCTTCCGTATTTATATGCTGTTGACGGCCGCTTCAAGATCTCAATATTAGAAGCACCACAGGATTACGGCCAAATGCGCTGGACGGTTGACACACCGCAAGATCTGGCTTTCATTCGGCGGTTAATAGCAGAAATGCAGTGCGATCGGGATGTAAGCTGGCTCCAGATACTGGAATATCTGGAGGAACACCCGGCATTAGCAGAAATAAATGCGTCCGTTCAACATAAAAAATTCACTGATATTGATCAACGCGCGAATCGAGGGCAGGCGCACTGAAATGGTTGATCCTTTAATCACCATTGTGACGGCCCCAAAACCCTTTGTGGATGCGCATATCACAACCATTCAGCGCAACGCTCTGCGTTCCTGGGCGGCACTTGGAGATGCGGTAGATGTGATCGTTCTGGGCGACGATAAAGGTGTCCAGAAGAACGCGCGGGCCCTTAACGTAAGATATTTTTCCGGGGTACGCTGTAATGAAGAGGGGACACCACTCATTAGTTCAATGTTAGATATTGCCCGTGCGCACAGCCAGTCACCATTGCTTGCCATCGTGAACGCTGACATCATTTTGTTCCATGACTTTTTGGATGCGGTCCGGTTCGTTTTTGAGGAAATGGAAACATTTTTGCTGGTAGGCCAACGATGGGATATGCAAGTGACGACAGAAATTCAGGATGCGATTTCATTCAAAACATTACAGGAGCAATCGAAAGTAAAGGCCGTACTGCATCCCCCAGCCGGCAGCGATTATTTTGTTTTCCCGCGGCAATGTTATAAAGAAATACCAGACTTTGCCATTGGTCGCGCGGGTTGGGATAACTGGTTTATCTATAAGAGCCGATTTGAAGGATGGAAGGTGATAGACGGAACACATCAGGTTACGATCGTGCATCAGGATCATGATTACCGACATCTACCGGGCGGACAGCCGCATTACCGGTTGCCAGAAACCAAACAAAATGTTGTTATGGGGGGTGGGGAACACACGATATTCACTTTATACGATGCCCAATATCAACTGCGGAATGGAAAAATTTCTAAAAAGAAATTTACACCCAGGAAGGTTTTACGCGAATTCGAAATATTCCCTCTTAGTCATTTAAAATCACACCGGCTCGGAAAACTTTTCTTCTATCTTTTTAATCCGCGGAAAGGATATATCACGCTGCGCTCCGCAGTCAGAGATTTTTTCCGTGGCGGTTGATAACAGGTTAGTGGTGGGATTTATCATAAAATAATATATAGATCAAAGGAGTTCAAATTGCCAAGAGTTGGAATGAACCCGGGCAGAGGTAAAAAATCCGATTATCAGCCGGCACGAGTGACAGCTGCTGTGTTGACGTTCCTGCCTAATGATGTCGGCTATTTTGCTGACCGTTTTGATGTGATGCGGATTTGCATTGAAAGCTTACTTGCGAATACAAGCGCACCTTTTGATCTGATGGTTTTTGATAACGGCAGCCAGGAAAAAGTCGTAGATTACCTGACCCAGCTCAGGAACAGCAGTGATATTGATTTTCTTTTACTTTCATCTCAAAATGTCGGTAAAATAAACGCGCTGAATATGATGTTCAGGTCTGCTCCGGGAGAAGTGATCGCTTATTGCGATGATGATGTGTTTTTCCTGCCCGGCTGGCTCGAACGGCATTTAGAGGTTCTGGACACATATCCGGAAGTTGGGTTAGTGACCGGCATGTACATCAAACCGCATATGAAAGAAGGCATTTCTTCCACGCTCCGATTTGCAGAAAGAAAAGATGTCAATACAGAGAAAGGCGCATTGGTCAGCAGGGACATCGAGCAGCATTACATCGAGAATATGGGACGCACCTGGAAAAAATATGCGCAGGAGATCGAAGGATTGGAGGATGTGCGCTTGACCTACCAGGGCGTGAAAACCTTCGTTTCCGCGGGACATTACCAATTCGTCGCTGAAAAATCGCGTATTTTGAAGACTCTACCTGACCGCTGGAGTGCTAATCTGATGGGGCAAATGCGGGACCTCGATAAAGCGATTGACGACCTGAACTTTTTGCGCCTTTGCACTACACCCGCAACCATCCGTTTGCTTGGGAACCAGATCAATGAAAAAGGTGCGGAGATGATTCGATCCTATGGTTTAGACGTACAGGCCAGTAAAAACATTAAGAAGTTACCAGAATGGAAAACAAAGCTATATAGGCTGCCCTTCATCCAGAAGATCGCCTACTTCTTCTATGAGCGATTATTTAAAATCATCAACGCATGAGCCACCCGAAAAAAATGAAATTTCTAATTGCTGGTTTAGGTTCAATCGGCAGGCGGCACTTAAAAAACCTGATGATCCTGGGATATGACGATATCATCCTCTACCGGACGGGAAAGGGCAGCCTGGGTGAAATTGATAAAGATTTCCCCGTTTTCACTACGTTGGATTCGGCCATGGCAGAAAATCCAGATGCCGTTATCATCTCAAACCCGACTGCGCTCCATATGCCTGTTGCGGAGATGGCTGCCCGTTCCGGCGCGCATATCTTTTTAGAGAAACCGATCTCACATACTCTTGATAGTCTATATGGTTTTGAATCGATATTGGAAAAAAGCAAAAGCAAAGTTTTTGTTGCCTACCAGTTTCGCTTCAACCCTGGTTTGGAACAGATCAAAGAAATGCTTTCGAAGGAGATTGCCGGCCGGCCGGTTTCCTTTATCTCCCGCTGGGGAGAATACCTGCCAGATTGGCACCCATGGGAAGATTACCGTGAAAGTTACGCGGCGCGCCCGGACCTGGGAGGCGGTGTTGTGCTCACGCTCAGCCATCCAATAGATTATCTGCGCTGGTTTTTTGGAGAAGTGCGCACATTAATCGCTGAGGTTGGCAATAAATCGAACCTCGCATTGGATTGTGAAGATTTTGCAGATGTAAAGCTAACGTTCAGAAATGGTGTGGAGGGAAGCCTGCATTTAGATTATTTTTCCCGCCCCAAGGTGCACGACCTTCAGATTCAGTGTGAGAAAGGAACGATTAACTGGGATTTCGCTTCCAATACGGTTGTTCTAGCGAAAGGGAAGGGGGATATCGAGAAATTCCTGCCGCCAGATCAATTTGAGCGAAACCAAATGTACCTGGATGAAATGGCACACTTTGTTGAAGTATGCCTGACAGATCAAAAACCTCATTGTACTTATGAGGATGGCAAGAAAACACTTGATATCGGATTAGGGATATTACAGAGCGGAAGGTATGACGATCGGGTAATATTTGAAGAATGAGGAAATCAAATGCATAAAAACGAAATCATTGCCATCATTCCAGCGCGTGGGAATTCAAAATCAATCCCCAGGAAAAACATACGCGCCTTAGCGGGCCACCCCCTTGTTGCGTATAGCATAAAAGCGGCGCTGGGTGCGAAACAGGTGTCAAGGGTTATTGTTACAACGGATGATGAAGAGATCGCTGCGATAGCCCGCTCATATGGGGCGGAAACGCCATTTATGCGGCCGGCGGAATTGGCTTTGGATGAAACAACCGATTTTCCTGTTTTTGAACATGCTCTGAACTGGCTGGGGGCGCATGAGAACTATCATCCTGATATGGTCGTGCAGCTACGCCCCACATCACCTATTTTTCCAAAAGACCTGATCGATAAAGCGATTGCCGTCTTGCTTGATCATGCCGATGCAGATTCCGTGCGCGGTGTGGTTCCCTCCTCAGAAAATCCATACAAGATGTGGCGGATCGATGACCGCGGTGTGATGCAGCCATTGTTGGATGTAGATGGGATGAAAGAACCATACAATGCGCCACGGCAGGTACTGCCTGATACCTACTGGCAGACTGGCCACATCGATGTGATCCGCACAGAAACTATTCTTAAGATGAGGTCATTGAACGGAGAGGTAATTTACCCCGTGTTCATTAAACCGGATTATTCAGTGGATATTGATACCCTGCTGGATTGGAAGCACGCAGAACAATTGGTATTGGAAGGACGGCTGGATATGGTCTATCCAGGAAAGAAGCCGCGCCAGATGCCAGACGACATCCGCCTGCTGGTTTTGGATTTTGACGGTGTATTGACTGATGATAGGGTGTATGTGAACACAGAGGGTGAGGAAATGGTCGCTGCGAACCGATCTGATGGTTTCGGTTTAGAGCGGCTGCGGAAACAGACGGATATTTCTGTTGTGGTAATGTCTAAAGAAACCAATCCGGTCGTGACAGCCCGCTGCCGGAAATTGAATTTACCGGTTTTTCAGAGCGTTGCTGATAAAAGGACGGCTTTATCGGAATTACTCAAGAATGAAAAAATCGACCCCGAGCAGGTGATGTTTGTTGGAAACGATCTGAATGATGTTCCATGTTTTTCTTTTGTAGGGTATGCCGCTGTACCGAGTGATGCCAATCCAATAGCAATTAAAGCAGCTGATCTGGTTTTAAATAAAGCAGGCGGGTATGGCGCTGTACGCGAGGTCTGTGAAATATTAATCAAGAAATTCATAAAAAAGCACTAAAATTATCTTAGGGATATAATGTATTCTCCCTAAAAAAGGGCAAACAATCTATTCACATGGAGAAAATGCATGTTTGATATCAATTTTTATATGAAAGTACATGACCTGAAATATCGGGTGATGAATGGAGAAAATTTTTCAAAAGAATTTCTAGTCGAGAAATTAGAAGAATTCCGCTCAAAAGAACCTGTTGTTTACAATATCGAAACCACAAACGCATGCAATATGCGCTGTGAGATGTGTCCACGCACGACAATGATGACTCGGCCGATCGAAACGCTGCATAAAGATGCATTCAAAGACATCATTTCGCAGCTGCGCCCCTGGCGTGAGGATGAATGGCAAAAATGGGAATCTTTTGTTCAGGAGAAATTCGCCATCGCGCCGGATGACATGGCTGAGAACCATTTCTTTCTATATATCATCCCACGGGTGATTGTCTTACATGGATATGGTGATCCGCTATTAGATAAAAATATTCCTGACTATGTTGACGCGATGACAAAGGTTGGATTACCAAGTTATTTCAGCTGCAACCCTGCCAATATCAACATAGAGCGAACGATTGAAACCTTTGAAAATGGATTGGATTTTGTTAAATATTCTGTTGAAAGTGTTGATGACATGCGCCATAAAGAAGTCCGCGGTGAACGCTCAAACTTCACGCAAAGTTATCGTGATATTCAAAAATTGTTGGATGTTAAAGCCCAGAGAAATCTGGAAACAACGATTGTGATCACAATGATCAATCTCAATAAACCCTGGCAGCGGGAAGAGTTTGAAAAGCTGAAAGAAGCATTTGAAGATATGGATGTTTATGTGTATCTGAAGAGCCAGGATCAGATGTGGTACGAGGATAACCAGCAGACAACCCAATCATTGCATTGGATCGAGTTCTGCCAGTTCCCCTGGTCATCGATGACAGTTAAATCCAATGGGGAGTGCGTGCAGTGCGTAGAAGATTTTAATAATGAGATCATCCTCGGCGATGCGAAAACGGAATCACTGTATGATATCTGGAATGGTGAGAAATACCATCAATTCCGTATGGACCACTTTGACCTGAAACCGGGCATCAAATGCACGGAACAGTGCGACATGAAATTGATCGGTGAATACTTAACAATATGAATTCGGTTATTGGAGGGCTGTCAATGCCAAAAGAAATGAAAATTGGGAACCGCACTATCGGTGATGGGCATCCTGTATACGTGATCGCGGAAATTGGCATCAATCACAATGGGAGCGTCGAAACCGCGAAACAGATGGTCCAATCGGCGAAAGAAACCGGGGCAGACGCTGTAAAATTCCAGAAGCGTACGCCTGCGCTTTGTGTTCCCAAAGAGCAGCGAGAGATAATGCGTGAAACACCCTGGGGATATATCACCTATATGGCCTATCGTGAAAAGGTGGAATTTAACCAGGCAGAATATGAAGAGCTTGACCGATTCTGCAAGCAGATGGATATTGACTGGTTCGTATCTGTTTGGGATGAATCTTCTGTCGATTTTATCGAACAGTTCGATCCCATTTGTTATAAGTTGCCCAGCGCTTCTCTGACTGATCGCGGCTTATTAAAGAAAGTCCGAGATACCGGAAAACCAATGATCATTTCAACCGGTATGTCTACCGCAGAACAAATTGAAGAGGCAGTTGGCGCGATAGGGCAGGAAAACCTCGCAATATTGCATTCCACATCAGCCTACCCGTGTGATCCAGCTGAACTCAATCTTAAAATGGTCACCACATTGAAGGGAAATTTTGACTGCCCAATCGGATATTCGGGGCATGAGGTTGGATTGATCCCATCCGTGGTTGCGGTTGGACTGGGGGCAAACCTGGTGGAACGCCATTTTACACTAGACCGCGCGATGTGGGGAAGTGACCAGGCAGCGTCTGTCGAACCTGGCGGGTTCAGGCGGTTGGTTAAATACATCCGCGTAACCGAGCTTTCGCTGGGTGATGGCGTTAAGCATGTGTATGACAGTGAAAAATCATCAATGAAAAAATTACGGAAATTCTTATAATCATCAATGGAAAATTTCCTTGACCGCATAAAAAGAAGGCTGCATAGGGAAACTGTATTGCAAGAGAACCGGCAGCGCGTAAATAAACTCTCAGCTTCGGTTATTGATAAGGTCGATGAAAAAAAACACGCACCAGTGGTCATTTTTAATGCATCCACTCGCTTATCTGGCATCAGCCAGAATGCAGGGTTTTCACTAATAACCAGCCTTGCGCTTCGGTCAGCTGGTATTCCAGTTATTCAATTTGTTTGCAACCGCGCTCTGACACCCTGTGTATTGGGAACAGACCGCGATCATCCCATGGCGAGCCCGCCATGCAATGAATGTGTGCGCACCTCGCGATATTTGTTTAAAGGTTGTGATGTGCATTGGCTTACCCAACAGTCCAATACAGATCTAGATGCAGTCTTGCGTTCAAAATCGCTTGCCAATTTACTTACGTTTGAAAAAAACAATATCCCGGTCGGAAAACTGATCCTGCCTTCGTTACGATGGATCCTGCGTAAACATCATCTTGAAGATGATGCGGCGACTCGATCGCTGGCGAGGTCATATATTCAATCCGCGTGGCATGTGTACTCAGCGTTTAATTTACTGCTCGAGTCACGAAGGATTCATGCTGTTGTTGTATTTAATGGCATGTTCTATCCAGAAGCGATGGCACGTTTCGCCGCTCGCAAAAAAGGGATTCCGGTTTATTCCCACGAAGTTGGGATGCTGCCATTCTCTGCCTTTTTTACGGACAAAGAAGCGCCGGCTTATCCTGTGGCGATCGACAGCGACTTTGCGTTAGATGATCAACAGAATAAGCGATTGGATGCGTACCTTGCGAATCGTTTTAGGGGAAATTTCCAAACAGCCGGCGTGGCGTTCTGGCCTGAGATGAAAAATTTAGATGAAGCTGTGTCCGAAAAAATCGCAGCGCACAACGCGCTTGTGCCAGTTTTCACGAATGTTATTTTCGATACCAGCCAGGCACACGCGAACACCCTCTTCGCACACATGTTTGACTGGCTTGACCTGGTCGTGGAAAAAATTAAAGAGCATCCTGAAACACTGTTTATCATTCGCGCGCATCCGGACGAGGTCCGGCCGGGAAAAGAAAGCCGTGAATCGGTATCTGATTGGTTTACCCAACATCATCTTTCGCAGATTCCGAATCTATTATTTATCGCACCGGATGAATTCGTCAGCTCTTACGACCTGATCAAACGCGCAAAATTTGTCATGGTATATAACTCTACTGTCGGATTAGAAGCCTCCATCATGGGCAAACCGGTTCTGTGTGCCGGTAAAGCACGCTACACCCAGGTCCCAACTGTATTTTTTCCGGACACGAAAGTTGAATATACCGATAGGTTGGACCTATTCCTCCGTAACCAGCCAATTTCGCAACCTGCGTTATTTGTGGAAAACGCACGTAAAGTGTTATACAGCCAATTGTTCCGCGCATCGCTGCCATTTGACGAATACCTGGAAGATGACGGTGTCTGGAAGGGGTACGTTCGACTAAAGGATATTGATCCACATCGCCTGATGCCCAGCCAGTATGATGTCCTGCGGGTTGTTACAGACGGCATCCTCCAAGGCAAACCTTTTATCAGGAATATATGAAAAACCACTGTGCGATAGTTATCCGGGCTTTTAATGAAGAAGAGCATCTCGAGCGTTTACTAGAGGGAATCAGCTGCCAAACGATCAAAGATGTAAATGTAATTTTAGTCGATTCTGGTTCGACAGATCGCACGGTTGAAATCGCAGAAAAACATCACGCAAAAATCGTACATATCGACCCGATGGAATTCACGTTTGGCCGATCCTTGAATTTAGGGATACAAGCAGCGGAAGAGGACCTGATATTGATTGCCAGCGCGCATGTATTCCCGGTCTATCCGGACTGGATCGAAGAAATGCTAAAACCATTTTCTGATCCAAATGTAGCACTTGTATATGGTAAGCAGCGAGGCGTGCAAGGTTCACATTTTTCTGAACGTCAAATTTTCAACCACTGGTATGGGGAAGAGTCGATTGCCACCCAGGAACATCCTTTCTGCAACAACGCCAATTCAGCCATCCGCAGAGCATTGTGGTCCAAGCATCCGTTCGACGAGTCCCTGCCAGGGCTGGAGGATCTTGCCTGGGCAAAATGGGCGCTGGAAAATCAATACCGCATCAGCTATGTCGCTCACGCGGAAATCAAACACGTGCATCAGGAATCGTGGCATGGTATTCGAAAACGCTATTTGCGGGAAGGGATGGCATTTAAGAGTATTTATCCGCAGGAGAAATTTACATTTCTGGAATTGATCCGCACATTCATAAAGAATGTGACGTCCGACGCATCTGCTGCAAGCAAAGAAAAGTTGCTTTATAAGCAATTATGGAATATCTTTCGCTTTCGCTGGCAGCAGTTTTACGGCACATACTTAGGTTACCAGCGCTCTGGCCCTCTTACCTGGCAATTAAAGCAGTCTTTCTATTATCCTAACCACACCAAAACCCAAACGCAAAATAAAAACGCGCGTCAGGTTGAACCGATCAACTACCGTGATATTTCCGATAAAATAGAATAAACAATTGCTGGAGGGCAGATGCCGTTTACAAACATTGTTGCGCTGGTACCCATGCGCCACCATTCACAGCGTGTCCCGCGAAAAAATTATCGTGAGATTGCTGGCAAGCCACTTTTCCATCACATTATCTCAACTCTGCGGGCATGTGATGATATCAACCAAATCGTGGTTGATACCGACAGCGAGATCATCCTGGAAGGTTTAGAGACCCATTTCCCTGATGTCATCCGCTTAAAGCGGCCGGAGAATTTACGGGCTGATATGGTACCCATGAATGATGTTTTATTGCATGATGTTGAACAGGTGCCGGCAGATCTCTATTTGCAAACGCACAGCACCAACCCACTCTTAAAACCTAGGACGATCTCACAAGCTATAAAAACATTTCGCTCAAATTTCGAACAATTTGATTCTTTATTTTCAGCAACACGTTTACAAACACGATTATGGGATCAGCACACAAAACCGATCAATCATGATCCTGAAATTCTTATCCAGACACAGGATCTTCCTCCAGTATATGAAGAAAACTCCTGCATGTATATTTTTACTGCTGAAAATCTGAAGCAAAGGAAGAATCGATTAGGATTTAGACCCCTGTTGTTTGAAATGGACGCATTAGAAGCGCTGGATATTGATGAGGAAACGGATTTCAAAATAGCTGAGGTGATGATGCGTCTGCGCCGGGAAGGCAAACTGGTATAATCGCACAGGCTCAACAATTGCGTAAAAAACCTATGGGTAAAAATACAATTCTCCTATCCGCCCCTTATATGATCCCTTATTTGGAACGTTTTATTCCAGTGCTTGAGGCATTGGATTTCTCAATCATTGTTCCGGATGTTCATGAGCGGCTATCCGCCGCGGAGATATTAATTCACGCAGGCACATTTGATGGCACGATATGCGGCGATGACCGATACACTGCGGAAGTGATCAAAGCATGCGCACCGCGATTAAAGGTCATCTCAAAATGGGGCACCGGTATTGATTCAATTGATAAAACCGCCGCAGAAGCACTTGGCATCTCCGTACACCGAACAACGAACGCGTTTACTGTTCCCGTATCGGACAGCGTTATGGCGTATATCCTGGCTTTTGCCCGGCAGCAACCCTGGTTAGACCGTAATATCAAAAACGGTGGATGGAAAAAAATCCCAGGCCACTCACTACAGGAGTGCACATTGGGTGTGATCGGTGTAGGTTATATCGGTAAAGCGGTTCTGCGAAAGGCAAAAGCATTTCATATGACCTTAATTGCCAATGATATTATCCCCATTGAGGATGTATTTACCCAGGAAATTGGCGTGGAAATGGTTGACCTGCAGGAATTGGCAACCCGAGCTGACTTCATCACTGTCAATTGTGACCTCAATCCAACCAGCTATCATCTGGTCAATGCGGACCTCATCGCGAAGATGAAGCCCTCCGCGGTCATCATCAACACCGCGCGCGGTCCAATCATCGACCAGCCCGCGCTAATTCAGGCGATTAAAGACAAAAAAATTGCTGGCGCAGCGCTGGATGTTTTTGAAGAGGAGCCGCTGCCGCATGATTCACCATTGCTTAAGATGGATCAGGTCATGCTGGCCCCCCATAATTCCAACTCCAGCCCACAAGCGTGGGAGGCCGTTCATTGGAACACCATTAAAAATCTGCTAGAGGGATTTGGCATGCCTTTAGATGCTTTTTTCGAAATCAAAGAAGAAAGAATGGAAAGGTACGAAAATGAATGACCAGAAACAAATCGCGTTAATTACCGGCGCAGAAGGCGGGATTGGAAAAGCCGTTGTCAAACTTTTTCTTGAAAGGGGATGGGGCGTCATTGGTGTTGACCGACAAATGCACACAAATGAGAAAATTGATGATTATTATCCGATCGAAGCTGATATATCTGATCCCGGTCAAATTGCAGAGATATTTAAGAAAGCTGAAGACATCACGAATGTCCTTCATGTTGTTGTGAATAATGCGGCAATCCAGGTTTCCAAATCGATCTTAGATACATCGGCGGAAGAGTGGGATCTGACGATGGCATCGAATCTAAGGTCGGTCTTTTTGGGCGTCAAGCTTGCGCACCCATTCCTGGTTGCGGCAGGCGGCGGTGCGATTGTAAATGTGAGTTCAGTGCACGCGATTGCCACCTCTGCAAATATTTCCGCTTACGCAGCCAGCAAGGGCGGACTGCTGGCGCTTACCCGCGCGATGGCGATTGAATTCGCACCTGACGCGATCAGGGTCAATGCCGTACTCCCCGGCGCGGTAGATACACCGATGCTGCGGAAAAGTATGGGCCGTGATCTATTCGGTAGTTCAACAATTCAGACACGGTTGGACAATCTTGCCAATAAAACCGTCAATGGACGTGTGGGAACTCCACGCGAGATCGCGAACGCGATATATTTCCTTGCGGATAATGATCAATCTTCCTTTATGACTGGACAGGCGCTCGTTATTGACGGCGGTGCAACAGCCAGACTGAGTACGGAATGAGAAACAAAGAGGAACGGGCGTGAAAGAAGCAATAATTCAAGAATTAAAAGACGCATGGGATTTTGTACATCGTGTGCCGGAAAATTTTATGGCCGCTGTGCATCCCTGGCGCAGAGCATCCAATCGGCGCTTGCGCGCATTCCATAATAAATACGCGGGTGAACGCTGTTTTATCATTGGTAATGGTCCAAGTTTGAAAAAAACGGATATGCGAAATCTAAAAGATGAATACACATTTGGCATGAATCGCATCTTCCTTATGTTTCCGGAATTGGGTTTTAAGACCAAATTTCTCGTATCCGTCAATGATCTTGTCATTGAACAATCAGTGCAGGATTTTCAGCAGGTTGAGATCCCATTGTTTGTATCGTGGCGCGCGCGGCAATGGCTGCCGCCAGCGGACAACCGCCATTATTTGTATACGACCTATACAGGCAAGAAATTCGAAACGGACGCAAGGAAACGCATTTGGGAAGGTGCGACCGTTACATACACCTGCCTTCAACTCGCATTTTATATGGGTTTCTCAAAAGCGATCCTGATCGGCGTCGACCATAGTTTTGCGACAAAGGGAAAGCCAAACACGACGATCGTTTCTCAGGGCGATGATCCCAATCATTTCCACCCCAAGTATTTTGGGAAAGGGTTTAAATGGCAGCTGCCTGATCTTGATACATCTGAAGTGGGGTATTTGATGGCAAGGAATGCTTATACAGATGATGGCCGAGAGATCGTTGATGCGACAATTGGCGGAAATCTGAACATTTTTCCGAAGGTCAGATACGGAACATTATTCGATGATTAACAAAAAACCACTGGTTTCTATCATCACTCCTTCATATAACCAGGGGCGCTATATCGAGGAAACGATACAGTCAGTCGTCAAGCAGGATTATCCGAACATTGAATATATCGTCATTGATGGCCTTTCAACGGATAATAGCGTTGAGATCATTGAAAAATACAAAGACCAAATCACCTATTTTGTTTCAGAAAAGGATGATGGTCAATCAGAGGCGATCAACAAGGGATTTAATATAGCCACCGGTGACATCATTGCCTGGCTGAACTCCGATGATGTGTATACTGAAGGCGCCATCAGCAGTGCCGTTGAAATGTTAGAGAAAAATCCAATCTGCGGTTTCGTGTTTGGAAATGTGCTTTCCATAGATATGGCATCCAATGTGTTTAATACGATGACCTTTGGCGATTGGGGCCTTGCGGAATTGATGCGGTTTAAGATCATTAGCCAGCCGGGTATTTTTATGCGCAAATCCGCACTGGATGCAGTCGGCTACCTCAACCCTGCATATAACTACCTGATGGATCACCATCTGTGGTTAAAGATCTCAGCAAAATTTCCGGTACAATATGCCAATGCGTTTTGGGCAGCCGCCCGTTATCATCCTGAAGCGAAGAATCTGACAGGCGGCGCGCACTACGGCGATGAAGCGTTCCTGCTATATGATTGGATGCAATCGCAACCAGAAATGCAACCGTTCATGAAGACAGAAGGCAAGAAGATCAAAGCTGGAGCACATCATTTGCGCGCGCGTTACCTTTTGGATAGTGGAGAAAACTGGGAAGCTTTTAAGAGCTATCTGAAAGCGGCTTTTGGCGATACACGGATCCTTTTTGCGGAATATAAAAGAATCGCATTCTCGTTTATCAATAGTCTGGTGCCGGTTGAAACATTACGTAGTTCATTTTTGAAACAGCGAACCAGTTTGGTGAAAACCAAAAATTACGGTGAACTGCTTGCGTATATAAAGGAAAACTAAAGGAAATTCTTTCTTATGAAAACTTATCATTGGGTCTGGTATGCACTGCTTATCCTGGTTTTTATGATGGGGTTTCTCATTAGATTATCAGATCTATTTGATGCGCCGCTGGATTTTCATCCTACACGCCAGCTGCATTCCGCACTCATTGCGCGTGGAATGTACTATGAGGATCTTGATTCTGCGCCTGAATGGAAACGTGAAATGGCGTACAACCAATGGCAGGCAGAAGGGCTGATCGAACCGCAGATCATGGAAACTTTGACTGCGTTTGGATATCGCATTTTTGGCTCAGCACAGTTGTGGATCGCGCGGTTGTGGTCAATCATGTTTTGGATGGCGGGTGGCATTTTTCTGTTTTTGATCACGGAAGAGATCGCTGATTTTGCAGCCGGCACTTTTGCGGTTGTCTTTTATATGATCTGGCCATACGCTGCCACCGCCAGCCGGGCTTTTCAGCCCGAGCCTTTGATGATCGCCGTCATGTTGGCTGCCCTGTGGGCTTTTATCCAATGGATGAAGACCGAAAAATGGATTTGGGCTATTATCGCCGGGGTTTTGAGCGGCTTTTCAATTTATGTCAAGTCAAGCGCGGTGTTTTTTCTCGCACCCGCATTTATAAGCGTCGTTATCCAGCGATTTGGTCTTAAAAAAGCCCTGAGAAATAAACGGTTATGGCTGATCGCGCTGTTATCAGTATTGCCGTATCTGGCCTACTTATTCTACGGGGTAGTTATTCTTGGATCGCTGAATGAGCAATTTGATTTCCGATTTTTTCCCGGCCGCTGGATACAACCGCTTTTCTATGTGCAGTGGCTTTTAGAATTGGATATCACCATACAACTGGTGATCGTGATGGCAGCGGTGATGGGGATCTCACTATTCACCAAAAAGAAGTATTTTATGCTGCTGGTTGGATATTTGCTTGGATACGTGATCTATGGTTTTGTTTTTTCTTACCATATCACTACCCATGATTATTACCATCTACCTTTGATCATCCCGGTATCTATTGGGATCGGTATTATTCTCGGAAAAATTTTCAACGTTTCTGAGCGAAATCGCACGATCACGCGCATCATTTTTGCCGTTGCGGCTTTGCTTTTTATTGGATTTTATTCTTGGGAAATCCGTTCCACACTTAGCCGAAATGATTACACTGAAGAGACAGCCAATTGGGAGGCGGCAGGCGAATACATCGGCCGCGAGGCGCGCGTCATCGGCGTTTTTGATGATTATGGATACCGATTAGCCTATTGGGGATGGAATTATGTTTCCTCCTGGACAACATCCGGGGATGTGACCCTGCGGGAGCTGGCTGGCCAGGAGATTGACCTGGAAAGCCAATTTGAGAACCGGATCTCGGACTATGATTTCTTTGTTGTCGGAAACCGAGAGGAGTTTGAACGCCAGGAATTTCTCAAAGCGTATTTTGAAACCAATTTTCTCAAAGCTTATGAGATCGGGGATATTCAGATCTATGATCTGCGAGCTGGAATGGTTAATTGATAACTCGATCGCGCAATATATAACCCACGAAATCCGCTCAGGCGCTAAGAGATTATTTCAAAATGTCAATACTGAAAAATATAAGAAAGGTTTTCTTAGGAAAAATTCTGTATATCCTTGCGTCAATATTTTTCCTTATTTCTAACCTTCTATACATTCTCAATGGCTGGCAGGTACGTCATCGGGCGGATGATTTTTGTTTTTCTGGAACGTTTCGTGAATTTGGTTTTCTTGGCGGGCTACGAATATTTTATCTAACGCTCTCAAACCGATTTTCCGCGTTTATTCTCTGGTCGTTATCGGACTTATTTGGCGAGAAATCGGTCCGGGTTTTCTCTATGGCGGCCATTCTTTTCGTCATGGTCTCGCTTTTCATTGTCGTCAGGCATTTCGCAAAGAAATTGAGTCTAAAAGAAGAGGATTTCCTGGCAATATTTGTATCCCAAATTCCTACGTATTTTTTTCTGTATTTATCCCCAACCATCGACCAAAGTGTGTACTGGCGTGCCGCGATGGTCCATTATTTCCTCCCGTTTCCGGCATTGCTACTTTTGACCTGGAACCTGTTGAAAATTAAGCCGAAAACTAAAACAAAATTACATCAATTAATTCCTTTCACTTTATTCACCTTTTTTTTAGCAGGACTATCGGAGTCTTATGCAGCACTGCAGGGTGCGACCTTTGCTGTGTTAATGTTGTTCTTTCTGATTTACCCGCGCCGAAAAGAGTTTAAGCATCTCGCGGTTTATGCGTTGGCAGGAATTTTCAGCACACTCATTGTGTTTCTGATAATGATCCTGTCTCCCGGCAATTCACTGAAGTTTTCTTTATTAGACCAGGCTCCGGACTTATCTACCATTATAAAAATTTCCCTTTCGTCCGCTTTTGATTTTATTTATTTTACGATTCGCGGCCAATGGCTGCCATTTATTATCCTATTCGCGCTTGGCCTTACTATTTCCCTTCTGATCAATTGGAAAACAGAAAAACCCATGAATAAAAAAAATGCTGTTATTTCTGCCGCCGTGATGCCATTGATCATTTTTATTCTGGTCTTCGCCATCTGCGCGCCGACAGCATATGGCATGAGCGCTTATCCGGAAAAGCGTGTGCTGATGCTCGCACTGATGGTGCTGGTATTAGGTGTTTTTGTCGAAGGCATTTTTATCGGAACTCTTTTAGCTAGATATGTTATTAAAAGGAGATGGGCATATAATGGGTTTAGTATTTTGATCATACTCCTTTCCCTCTATCCATTGCTATCGATACCAGATCTTCTGGAGTTGATGACGTTTTACCAAAAGCGCGCCCAGCTATGGGACATGCAGCAGGAAGAAATATTGGCGCAAATAAACCAAGGGGAAACGGCTTTAGTTGTTACGGCTCTCGATGCGCACGCGGAAATTGCAGAAATGCGCGAATATGATACATTCTGGGTGAATTTATGCGCAGCCCAGTATTACAATGTGGATAAAATATCGGCGATTGAACGTTAAGTAGAATGATGCAGAAAGTAACTATTATCACACCATCGTATAACCAGGTTGATTATTTAGAGCAGACTATCCTGTCTGTACTCAACCAAACGTATGAAAACATCAGCTATTACATCATTGATGGCGGGTCGGATGATGGAAGTGTGGACCTGATAAAGTCGTACCAGGATCAATTAGCTGGCTGGCTGTCTGAGCCGGACCGCGGGCAAACCGACGCAATCAACAAGGGGTTTAGTTTAGCGGAGGGGTCTATCCTCGCCTGGCTGAATTCAGACGATACATATGACCCGCATGCTGTGGCAGAGGCAGCAGCATTCCTTGAACAGAATCCAGATATCGGCTTGGTGTACGGGGATGCCAATTACATCGATCAAGATGGAAATGTGATCGGCAGTTTTCCAGCGGCACAGACTTCGCTTACCCAATTGCGGCGTGGGTATGTGCACATCCCACAGCAGGCGTCCTTCTTTAGAAAATCACTTTGGGAGCAGGTTGGCCCGCTGGACCCAGATTTTTTCTTTGCAATGGATTATGATCTGTGGGTGCGCCTGGCACGCGTTTCGAAAATCAAATATGTTCAAAAAACCTGGGCGAACTTTCGTCTGCACCAGGACGCGAAAACGATTTCCGCGGATGACCGTTGTTGGCCGGAGATGCTGAAAGTGCATTACCGTGATGGCGGGAGTTGGTTTTCAGTGATGCAAATGAAATATTACCTTCGTAAAATAGCCGCACCCATCATCCGTTATCGAAGAGAACGCTTGTTTACCAAATAATGAAAGGCAGGAGAAATGAATTCAAATAATAATAAGTTCTGGGGAAGCATGGGTGGAGGATTTTTTCATGACCTCTTGCTCAAAGTTCGCCTGACAATCAAACTTGTACAGGACGATCGGATTGACCTGATGATCCGCGCAATCCCTATTTTGTGCCTGGTTTATCTCATCGTTCCCATTGACCTATTGATAGGCCCTATTGATGACGCCCTGGTCATTTATTTTGGCATGGATTTTTTCATCAGTCTGTGTCCACGCGAAATCGTAGAAAGTTATTTGCTGGAAATCCAGGGTGCGGGACAAGTTGACCAGCCGGATGCGTCGATCATTGACGCTGAGTTTACGGAAAAGAAATAAAAAATGCCCCGCAGGGCATTTTTTTGCCTATATAATACTCAATTCTTTTCCTGAAGCAACGAATTTCTCAAGGGCTTG
>CAZDIS010000023.1:0-23957 GCA_964505585.1 uncultured Pelolinea sp.
CCGCTTTCGCGGGAATGACAAGTAGGGTGGGAATGACAAGCAAGGCGGGGGTGAAAAAGTAAACGGCACAGAATGGCAGCGCTGGCAGAATAACATGCTGACTTCGAACCAGTTGGTTGCGCGTTCCCCACAGGACATACCCAAAGGGTGTAGACAAGTGGATTCCCGCTTTCGCGGGAATGACAAGTAGGGTGGGAATGACAAATAGCGCAGAAATGATATGAACCGCGATAGGATTCGTGCGATCAATCTGCAAGTGAGTATAATCAAACTGCAATAAACAAGGAAAAGGATACTGCGATGGTTGATAACAAAACTTATCGCACATCCGCAAGGGCGGATGCTTTCATCGGCGGGATCGAGAATCCCTTCCGCACAGCGCTTGTTCGTGGTCATTCCTGCATGTTTCCAGCAGGAATCCATAAGGCAACACAATGAAAACGTTTTTCGTGTATATGATGGCAAGCAAAAAGAATGGCACGCTTTACATCGGGGTAACAAACGACCTTGTGCGACGGGTGTGGGAACACAAGCTCAACGTTATTCAAGGATTTACACAGAAGTACAATATTCACAAGCTGGTGTGGTTTGAAGCAACGAGTGATATCAATGCTGCCATTCTGCGAGAAAAACAGATGAAGAAGTGGCGGAGGCAGTGGAAGATTGACTTGATCGAGAAAGAAAATCCTGAGTGGATTGATTTATACGATGAGATTTGCGCGTGATGGAGATTCCCGCTTTCACGGGAATGACAAGTAGGGCGGGAATGGCAAGTAGCCCGGGAATGACAGGTAAGGTGGGAATGACAAGTTGGGCGGGAATGACAAGCGGCAGCCGGAGGTACTTTTTTGGTGAGACATCATGTGCATTGCTGGTACGCGCCGCGCTATTTCGCCAATAAATTGGCGGGGCAGATCAGGCCAGATGAATGCTTGCAACTTCTACACGCGGAGCATCCCCCTAAAACCCCGTGACCCATAAAACGAGGGCGCGCTGTTGTGGAAGACAAACACCCGCCCATAGCGCCGGTCGGCAAAGATCCCGCCGCCTAATTCGCGAATGGCATGCGGCGTTTTGATCCAGCTCTCGCACATTTTTCTGCATAAGGTTGCACCTTTATTAGCTGTTGATCACAATAAGATGTACATATTTATTTTAGTACTCATCCTTACCCGGAAGCATAAGAGATTGGTCTGAGAAAATAAGGTTTCGAAATGAAAATCTGACGGGTTAATTGACATAGATCTCGATCGCGATTTGCGCGAGGATCTGCCAATAAAAAGAGGGTTTTTACACATTTGAGAACGATGAAAAACAAGGTAACTTAGGAAGATTTCCATACATCGTCATCCAGTTATAGAAAGGTACGTTCGTTGAGATCGCGATTGCAATCCCCATACCATTTCATCACATCAGAAAAAAACCGATATTATTCCACCAATTTTCGATAGTCTTTCGCGAGCTGATATTTTCTCCCTTTCTTAGAAGGATCCGTTATCTCAATCCATCCCTGTTCAACCCATTGCGACAAGAGCAGCCGTGCCTGACGGGTTGATATACCCAGGATGTTTGCCACATCTGTTGATCGAATAGTGTCCTGGGTGGCGAATAACCCAATAATTCGCCTGGCGCGATGATCCAAAGGCCGCAGCAGTTCGATATGCTTATTGTTCGCTTTATTCTCAGTATGGCGGGCTACCTCATCCGCGACCTGCTCGAAAACAATAGACATGCCTTTGAGAAAATATTCCAACCAATGTGTGATTTCCGCCTGATTGCGCCCGAAATAGTAATTATGGTGTGGATGTGTGATCAAGGCGTTGTAATATCCTTGCAGGTCTTCGGCGTAAAACTCTTCCAGGGCATAGAACTTTCCCAGATCATAACCACCTTTGTACAATATCCACGTGGTCAGTAATCTGGCTGTGCGGCCATTGCCATCAAAAAAAGGATGGATGGTTACAAACTGATAATGGGTAATGCCGGCAATGACCGGAATCGAATATTCCGCCCGCGCGTTAGAAATCCAATCAACCAGTTCGCCCATTAAACCTGGCACATCTTCCGCCTCTGGAAGCATGTAAACAATTTCACCATTTGTCTCACGGATGACATTCTGTCCATCACGATAGGGCGTTGGTTTGGCACGATTACCTTGATACAGCATGGCATGGATTTTCCTGATGCGGGACTCTGTGACTTCCTGCCCACCTTCCACCCAGTTTTCAACCTGATGCAAAGCCCGGTAATAGCGTTCAACTTCACCCACATCCCTTTCACGGCCAGGGAATAACCTGCCCTGCTGGATCACCTGCTCGGTTTCTTTGAGCGTCAAGCGGTTTCCTTCAATGCGCGTGGAGTAATGGGTTGAGCGGATGTGCGCTTGCTGCCGTAATTGCTCAGCCACGATAGGCGGCAGGATCGTCAGTTTTATCGTTTGACGCACACGTTCAATAGACTGTAAATAACGAACAATGGATGGATTGTAAGAGAATTTGTAAGACACAAACGCATTATATCATCATAGCCGTTATATATCCGTTATTTATCCGATAAATTTCCGATAACGTAGAGATTGGCCAGAAAGAATTATGATGATGAGGGATAAGGCGGGCTAATTGACGTAGATCTCGACCGCGCTCTGCGCGCGCCGATCCGCGAGCCAGGTTTCAAGCGCCGACCGCTGCACATTTTGCAGCGCGCCGCCCTTAAGTTCGCGCTGCGGGTCGCGCTCGATCACTTCAATAATATGGTATCCAAAATCAGTTTCGACCATGCCGCTGTATTGGCCGGACTGCAGGGCGAAAGCCGCTTCCTCGACTGCCGGTTGAAAAAGGTACCCACGCGGGAACCAGCCCAATTCACCGCCAGTCAACGGGTCAACCTCAAAAGCCAGTTCAGAGAAAGGCGTGCCCACCTCAAGCCGGCGCATAATCGCGATCGCTTCGTTCTCAGTATTGACGAGGATCTGGCGCGCGTGCACCTGTTCCACAGCCGCGGGCACCTGATCGACGATGAAATTACGCATCCAGATCACCGCCAATTCTTTTTCGATGGCAGAGCGGAAGCTCTCCTCCGAATAAAAATTTTCTGCGAGAAACGTGTTTAGATCTTGCTGACCATCCCGGGTTTGGGATAATTCTTCTATTTTCTGTGAAACTAACGCTTCGCTGGGTGTGTATCCATTTTCTCGCGCTGCCTGGACAAGCAAAATCCGGTCGATCAGGTAATCAAGCACAACCTGTTTTGCTTCTTCAGGTGAGGTCTCTATTTGCGCCGCGCTGGCCGCGGCCTGGTAACGCTGCAATTCCTGTTCGAAATCCGACAGCAGGATCCCTTCCCCATTCACGCGGGCCGCCATGGGCGCTTCCGTTGCGGTGGGCGTCAGTTCCTGGGCTTGCTGCACATCGTCTGGTGTGTTCCCATTACCGCAGGATGTGACCAGCAACAGGGTGAGAACGAACAGAAAAATGCTTTTTATGAAATGATGGTTGTTTTTCACGGGCGTAATTATACGATTAATACGAATATAAAAAACAGGCTGTCCAAAATGGACAGCCTGCCTGGTTATCTGGTAATGTTTAGTAGCCCATCGGGGGCGCCGGGGGAGCTGCCGGAGCATTTTCTTCCGGAACATCCGTGATCAGCGCTTCTGTGGTCAGGATCATGGCCGCGATGGATGTCGCGTTTTCGAGCGCACCGCGGGTTACCTTGGCAGGATCGATCACGCCACCCTTGACCATATCTTCCAGTTTTTCGGCAAGAATATCAAAACCGATCTGGTCGCTCTTGGTCTTGGCCTGTTCCTGGCGGACGTTTTCAACGATGACTGAGCCATCGAATCCAGCGTTTTCCGCGATACGGCGCATAGGAACTTCCAGCGCTTTGCGGACGATGTTTACGCCTGTCTTAGCGTCATCACCCTCGACCTTTACTTTATCAAGTTCTTTCATCGCGTTCAGAAGTGCGACACCGCCGCCGGGGACGATACCTTCTTCCACAGCCGCGCGGGTTGCGGAAAGCGCGTCTTCAACACGGTGCTTCTTCTCTTTCAATTCGGTCTCAGTTGCCGCGCCAACACGAATGATGGCAACGCCGCCGGAGAGTTTCGCAAGCCGTTCCTGCAATTTTTCACGATCATAATCGCTGGTGGTCTTGTCGATCTCGACACGGATCTGTTCGATGCGTCCCTTGATGGCCTTGGAGTCACCTTTGCCGCCAATGATAGTGGTGTCGTCTTTATCAGCAACAACCTTCTCCGCACGGCCAAGGTCTGCGACCTCAGTGGAATCCAGCTTGCGGCCGGTTTCTTCCGAGATGACTGTCGCGCCTGTCAGGATAGCGATATCCTGAAGCATCGCTTTGCGGCGGTCGCCAAAGCCGGGGGCTTTGATCGCCAGCACATTGAGGGTGCCACGGATCTTATTCAGCACCATAGTCGCCAATGCTTCACCATCGATATCTTCCGCGATGATGACCAATTCGCGATTGCCAACCTGAACCAGTTTCTCGAGCAAAGGAAGCAGGTCCTGTGCAGCCGAGATCTTTTTGTCATGGATCAGGATATAAGGATTCTCGATGACCGCTTCCATATGTTCGGAATCGGTGACGAAATAGGGTGAAATGTAACCGCGATCAAACTGCATACCTTCCACGTATTCCTGTTCAAATTCGAGGCCTTTGGATTCTTCAACGGTGATGACACCGTCTTTGCCAACCTTGTCCATCACTTCCGCGATGAGGTCACCAATCGGGCGGTCCTGGGCAGAGATGGTTGCAACGTTCGCGATCTCTTCTTTGGTTGAGATCTCGATCGCCTGTGATCGAATGGCTTCAGCAACCTTTTTAGATGCTGCTTCAATACCGCGTTTCAGCATCATGGGGTTGGCGCCGGCAGCCAATGTTTTCAGGCCTTCGGTCACCATCGCATGCGCCAAAACGGTGGATGTGGTGGTGCCGTCTCCGGCAATATCATTTGTCTTTGTGGCTGCTTCTTTCAGAAGCTGCACACCCATATTCTCAAATGGATCTTCTAATTCAATTTCTTTCGCAACGGTCACACCATCGTGTGTAATTGTGGGTGAACCGAATTTGCGGTCCAGGGCGACATTGCGTCCCTTCGGGCCAAGTGTCGTCGCAACCGCTTCCGCGATTACATCAATTCCTTCTCGCAGTTTTCGGCGTGCTTCTTCGCCAAAAACCAATTGTTTTGCTGCCATATGTATTCTCCTTTAATCTATTATTCAATTCAGTATCGTGGGTTGTTACTCAACGATAGCCAGTACGTCTGATTCCTTGAGGATCAAAAGTTTCTTACCATCGACTTTGATCTCGGTCCCAGAATACTTGGCGTATAAAACTACGTCTCCGACCTTTACGTCTAATGCGATGCGGTTGCCTGCATCATCACGATCGCCGGGTCCAGCAGCCAATACTTCAGCGCGCTGCGGCTTTTCTTTTGCCGTTTCCGGCAGGACAATACCGGATGCAGTTACATCTTCCTGCTCGATTGGTTCAACGACCAGCCGGCTGCCCAAAGGTTTGAGTTTTAGTGCCATATATTCCTCCGTTAGATAATTTTGTATTTTTTCAATATGTTAGCACTCAGGCAATATGAGTGCTAATACCTGTATATTAATCTGTTTTCAGGGAGAAGTCAAGGAATTATCAATAAATCTAATAAAATTTTAACATTTAGAAGTAGCCGTAACTGTTGCAGATCGTTTCACTCTCATCGACGTTCTGCATGATGATGGGATCGCTGCCGTAATCCCGCTTGACCATCGAAAGGATCTCCATCGCCTCTTCACAGAACCCGTTCACTTTGCGGTGCATACCTGCGAGAACCGCGCCATAGGTCAGGTAATAATCCACTGTTCCCGCTGAAAGCGGTAGCCCTTCAACCGGAACATCAGGATCGGTTTCCGGGTCGCACTGACGCACCTCGCAGCTTTCTTCCGGCGTGCAGCCGCGGATGGCGCACTTGAAAGCCGGGATGGCGCCCTCATAGTTGCGTGAACGATGATAGACGATGCCCAGGCGCCCATACGCATCGGCGTTATTGGGGCTGTATTCCAGCCCTTTGCGCGCGTTCAACCCGGCGGGGAAAAACTGGCCCATCTGGGTATAGGTCGTGGCGATCGAGAAATATGGGATCGAATCCTGCACGCCCAATTGCTCATTGATATTGGCTGCTTTAGCAAAATATTCCAGCGCCGCATCATACTGCTGCAATCTGCGGTAATTGGCGCCGATACGCAGGTAGATAAAGGTCATATTGGGATTGATACGCACCGCTTCTTGATATTCACTGATCGCCAGACTGTAATTCCCGAGCGACTCCTGTACATAACCGTTGATGCGCCGCACATCCATGATATCCGGCGACCGTTCGACCGCCTCGCGCATATTCTGTTCTGCCTGGATCCATTTCTGCTGGTCGACGAGGATCTCGGAATAATAGGCAAGCGCGAGCATATTCTGGTTATCCAGCTGAATAGCATAGATCGCTTCCTGTTCCGCTTCGGTCAGCAATGCTTCTTCCTCAGCGCGTGTTTCCTGGTTACCCGCCAGCCAGTCCAGCGCAAAGGCCTTGACCGCATGCACCATGCTATCTTCTTCCGCTAATGCGACAGCACTATTTGCCATTGCGAGCGCTTCTTCCAGACGGTCGAGCCGTTCCTGGTCATTTGTTGACCTGGTGGAGGAATAGATCAGAATACGGGCTAATTCAGCGCGCAACTGCGCATTATTCGGGTCCAGGGTAACAGCCTGCTGATAAGCTTCAATCGCTTTTTCCAAATCACCTGCCCCAAAATAAACAGAGCCCTCTTCCGCGTAGGAAGCCAGTGTGCGCGTGGGGGTCGGCGTGGGGAGGAACATGGGGGTGATCTCACCCTGATTCAAGCCGCGCAGGACCATCACCAACATAATGATGACTGCCAGCATGGCAGCCACAGCGTAAGGATTCGTCTTCCTTACATCCTTGCGGAATAATGGTTTTCGCTTTGGTACGTACATCTTCTGATCAACCTATGGCAATAATTCCGGTGTCGGTTCAATGGTTGGCGCCGGGGTCGGTGTTGGGGATGGGCGCGGTGTCCAGGTTGGGATCAAGGTCGGCGCCGGCAAATTCAGCAGCTGCGCATCATTTAATTTCTGGTTGCAGCGCTCAAGAATAAAGTTCGCGTTATAGGTGGCGATCTCGTCATTATTGATACTCTGCAAAATGGATTGGGCAATATCGTTCGCCTGCCCGGCACCGCCGCAATATCCCAGTTCCATCTGGACCAGCCCGTAATTATAATAATATTCAACCACCCTGCCCGGGGAAAGCGGCAGTCCCTGGACAACAACACCTTCGGGCGTCAGCCCGCCTTCAATTGCCAATTTCAACATGAGAATCGATTTATCAAATTCAAAATTCTGTTTATACATCACGCCCAGGTTGCCGTATAAATAGGGATCATCCGGCTCGTCAGCAAGGGCCTGTTCAGCATATTGGATCGCGCGTCCGAATTCACCGATACTGGCATATGTGCGTGAGATGAGCGTGTCCGGAAACGCGTCACCCGGATTGAGGGCATTGGCACGGGTAAATTCTTCCACTGCCTGATCATATTCTTCCAGAAAACGATAATTCCTTCCCAGTGTGATATGGAGTTCGGCAATATTGGAATTGATGGCAACTGCCTGTTCAAGCTCCGTGATCGCTTCGTTGTAATTGCCCGTTATCTCTAAAACAGTCCCGCGGGCCCAGCGTGATTCAAGGCTGTTGGCCGCGATCGATTCTGCCGTGCGCGAAGCTTCGATCGCCTTATCCAGGTCTCCGAGAACTTCATCACCGATCAAAATCTTATTTGAAAGCATGATCGACAGATAGGCATACGCCGCGGCATTACTGGGATCGAGCTCGATCGCCCGATTCAGGGCGGATTCTCCATCCAAGTAATCTCCCTGCATCCCGCGCGCAAAACCCTGGATAGCAAAAGCCGTGCTGTTATTCTGGTCCAAAAGGACAGCATTACTGGCATTTTCAATTGCGGATTCATAATCCCCCGCGTAGAGATTGAGGCGAGCGGCGGCGATGTAATTCGTGGGATCCTGCGGTGAGGACTTGATGGCGCGGTCATAAGCCTGCAAAGCCAGCGAGTATTTACCCTCTGAGGCGTATTGTTCAGCTTCAGCCACAAACATCTCCGGAGAAATGGTCGGAGTCGGGGAAGGCAAGAACAGGGTTGAGGAAAGCGGTTCAACAGTGACGTTGACATACACCAGAAACGCCATCACAATGATCAAAATGAGAATTTTTAGCGGGGAACGCCGATTGCGCGGTTGGCGCATATTCCACCGCCGGCCTTTGATTTGCATGGCGATATCTTATCATCCGCATTGATCCAGCGTCAAGATTCTAATATTCTTTTTACCCGCTGGTTTATGCGGCAAAACACGGATCCTGGACCAGATTAAGATAGAATCAAGGCATGCATTTTGATGTGCTTACGCTTTTTCCTCAGGTCATTACGCCTTATATTAATGAGAGCATGATGCAGCGCGCGATCGCGAACGGCATCATCAGCGTTAGCGCGCATAACCTGCGGGATTGGGCAACCGATAAGCACAGCGTGACCGATGATACGCCATTTGGCGGCGGCGGCGGGATGGTCCTGAAAGTTGAACCTGTTTTCTCGGCTGTTGAAGCGCTGCAAAACCAGGAACAGCCGGCCCCTGTGATCCTGATGTCACCCCAGGGAGAGCCGCTTACGCACAGTTTGTGCGAAAAACTTTCCGAAGAAAGCCACCTGATCCTTCTATGCGGACGATATGAAGGCGTGGATGAACGCATCCGTGACCACCTTGTGACAGATGAGATCTCAATTGGTGATTATGTGCTCAGCGGCGGGGAACTGCCGGCGCTGGTTTTGATCGAAGCCGTGATGCGCCTCCTGCCAGGCGCCCTGGGCGCGCCGAACGGCGCGAGCGAAGACTCTTTCGCGCACGGTTTACTGGAGCATCCCCACTATACGCGCCCGGCTGAATATCGCGGCTGGCAGGCGCCGGAGGTTTTACTCTCGGGCAACCACCAACGCATCAACCGCTGGCGCCGAAAACAGGCGTGGATGCGCACCCTGACCCGGCGGCCGGATCTGGCAAAAAAGATGGCGCTATCAAAATTAGATATAGAATTACTGCAAGAATTATTAATTGAAAACGATCAGGATTTATCTGCATTGATCAATAGCATATTACGAGGTGAGGGATGAAATTTAATTTTGGCAAGACGTTCTTGTTGGGGTTGGGGTTTTTTGGTGTCAGCGTGATCTGGAGCGTGTATAACGCCTTTGTGCCGATCTTCCTGGCGGACCGCTTTTTGATGGCGGCCGGATTCATCGGGTTCTTTATGACGCTGGATAACATCGCCGCGCTGCTGATCCAGCCCGCGGTTGGTGCCTGGTCAGACCGCCTGCGCACGCCGATCGGCAGGCGCATGCCTTTCATTCTGGTTGGCGCGCCGCTGGCAGCGCTCGCCTTCATCATGCTGCCGATATCACAATCGCTGATCATCTTTTTCCTCGCGGCAACCATGCTCCTGCTGAGCATGGCCATCTGGCGCACCCCTGTGGTCGCGCTGATGCCGGATATCACCCCCTCCAAATACCGCTCACAGGCCAATGGCATCATCAACTTCATGGGCGGCCTGGGCGCGATCATCGCTTTTCTGGGCGGCGCGGCGCTGTATGATATGAATCCCAATTATCCCTTCTGGCTTGGCGCCGGGTTGGTCGCCATTTCAGCTATTCTCGTCTTTCTGTTCATTAAAGAGCCGAAAGAAATCATCCAATCGGAAAAAGAAACCCCCAGCCTGGCTGAGAGCGTACGCCTGATCCTGCGCGACAAAGATAAAAGCGCGGTGCGCATGCTGCTGGCAATCTTTTTCTGGTTCATTGCCTATAACGGGATCGAAGCTTTCTTTACATTATTCGCTAAAAATCACCTGGGGCTACCGGAATCAGACGGCGCGCGCCTGCTGGGTCAATTATCGCTCCTATTCGTCCTTTTCTCGCTGCCAGCTGGATACATCGGGGCAGCGCTCGGCAGGCGCCGGACGATCATGGCCGGGATCGTGGTTATGGCGCTGTGCATCGCGTCGATGTTCTTCCTGCCAGTGGACATGCTCACCATTTTGCTCACCACCCTGCCCGCGATTGGGAACGTGCCGGTGATCGGGGTTATCCTGATGCTGGCTGGTGTTTCCTGGGCAATGATCAATGTTAATTCCCTGCCGATGGTGGTTGACATGACCGAGTTGGAAA
This sequence comes from uncultured Pelolinea sp., assembly GCA_964505585.1. Lineage (GTDB taxonomy): Bacteria > Chloroflexota > Anaerolineae > Anaerolineales > Anaerolineaceae > Pelolinea. The sequence goes on from CAZDIS010000023.1 coordinate 10,314, forward strand.
AGGTCGGAACATACACCGGCTTGTATTACCTGTTCTCCACCCTGGCAGCGATCCTGGGACCGATCGTGTATGGGTTCATCATCCAATTCAGCGGGGGCGCGTATCGTTTGTTGATGCTCATCAGCCCGATATTCATGGCAATGGCATTGATCAGCATCGCTGGTGTAACCAGGGGAGAAGCGGAAAAATCTTGAACTTTGTGATGTTTATAAATCAAATTTCAGTCAAATGTAAATTGAAAATGTCTGACATCTGCTATAATAAACCAGATTTTGTGCACAAGGAGGCACTTCACTTTCAATGAAAAAAATCACCAGCAAAACTGATAAGAAAGAGATGGTTTTGATTCCAGCGGGGGATTTCATCATGGGGAGCGAGGAATTTGGGCCAGAAACACCGCAGCGCACGATCCATCTTCCCGATTATTACATTGATATATATCCCGTCACCAACCAGGAATACAAAGTATTCATGGAGGCGACAAGCGCATTTCCACCGCGGCACTGGAGCGGAACCGAGATCCCTGAAGGATTAGAAAATCATTCCGTCCACCGCATCTCCTGGTTTGAAGCCAATATGTATGCTGAGTGGGCTGGCAAACGCCTGCCGACCGAAGCGGAGTGGGAAAAAGCCGCGCGCGGAACCGACGGACGGCGCTGGCCCTGGGGCAATGCGTTCGACGAAGCAAATGCGCTTGTGTGGGACCGCGGCGAATTCATTGATACCCTGCCAGTAGACGCGCATCCCGGCGGCGCAAGCCCCTATGGTGTGTATGAGATGGGCGGTAATGTGGAAGAATGGACTGCCGATTGGTACGAGGCCTATCCCGGCTCCACCTACGAGTGCAACGCGTATGGACATAAATTCATCGCACTGCGCGGCGGATCATCATTCTTCACCCAAAACCACGCACGCTGCGCCTACCGCTGTTTTACGCGGCCTGAAGATTCAGGCATTGACGGCCTGGTTGGATGTGGATTCCGCTGTGTAAAAGATCTCGATTAAACGTATCCAATTTCATTTTCTTGGTTTTTAATCATAGGCATATATGGAAGGAGGATAATTTATCGGAGAAACATAAAAACATTTCCAAAAAAGCAAGCCTGCAGATGATCAGGCTGCAAAGCAGAATCATAAATATTTAATTACAAAAGGAGTTTCATATGGCTACAGCTAAACCTGTTGCAAAAAAGAAATCAGCAAACGAAATCCCATTGACCTACGTCGTGGCGCTCGTTCCGGTTGCGATTGCACTTAATATCGTCGGCGGTCAGATCAACACCGCCCTCAACCTGCCTATCTTCCTCGACATGATCGGTACCGCAGTGGTCGCGATCGTTCTTGGTCCCTGGTGGGGCGCCCTGGTTGGCGCATTGACCAACATCATCGCCTCATTCATCAGCGGCCCGATCGGCCTGCCTTTCGCAGTCGTCAATGTTGTTGGCGCGCTCATCTGGGGTTATGGTGTCCGCAAATTTGGTATGGGCAAAAAATTCTGGACATTCTTCCTGCTCAACGTCATTGTGGCAGTAGTTTGTTCATCAACCGCAGTTCCGATCTATGTGTTCCTGTTCGGCGGCGCGACCGGACACTTCTCTGACATGATGACAGCCGCATTCCTGGCGATGGGCCAGAATCTGCTTGTCTCGGTCTTTTCATCCAACATCATCGTTTCATTGGCAGACAAGATCATCGCCGGCTTCGTAGCCCTCGCGATCATCGAAGCACTTCCCGCCAATATGACAACCGGCATCGAACTGCCCAAGTCCGAAGGTCTCTCCAAGATCCTGTGGATCGTCGGCGGTATCGTTGTTGGTGTAGCAGTCATGCTGTTCTCAATGTACGGATTAGGAGGCTAAACAATGTCTAAAGAAGTCAAAACTGTAGGTACAAAAGAAGCTTTAGGTGCAGGCGTATTCGGGCTTGGTTTGCTCGCAATGTTTCTCCCTGGCACTGTACAAAAAATTGCTGATCTTGAATTCATTACCAGCGAACCATTCGCAATGCTTTCCGGCTCACTGATGACACTGGGTGTCTTCATTCTGATCGCCGGCCTGGTCGTGATGTTCGCCAAGTTCGAGTAGATTAAGTTTGTAATAGTGAAAATGGCGGGAGGTGAACACCTCCCGCCATTACTAATTGTAAAGAGTGAAATAATTATGGCAGAGAAAAAACCCGTTATAGAAATAAAAGATCTAACTTTTCATTATCAACTTCAAGAAGAACCTGCGCTGAAGAATATCAACCTCACCATTTATGAAGGCGAATACGTTGCCATTCTCGGCCTGAACGGCGCAGGAAAGACAACCTTGCAATTATGCATAAACGGGGTTATCCCGAATATGATCTATGGAGATTTTGAAGGCGATGTTTTTGTCAACGGCATGAACACGCAGGAATATCCGACCCGCGAACTCGCGAAAGTGGTCGGTGTGGTTTTTGACAATCCAGAGTTCCAGTTGACACAGACCTCCGTCGCGGAAGAAGTCGCGCTGGGCCTCGAAAACCTTGGGGTTCCGACCGAAGAAATGCACGCGATCATTGACGAAGCGCTCGAGGTCGTCGGTTTGGAGGGACTGCAGGAACGCTCTCCTTTCGCCCTATCCGGCGGACAGCAGCAGCGCCTGGCAATCGCCTCCGCGCTGGCGATGAAACCGGAGATCTTCGTCATGGACGAACCCACCTCCAACATCGATCCAATCGGAAAAGAAGAAGTGATCGCGGTCGCGGCCAAGCTCAACAAAGAAAAACACATGACCGTGATCCTCGCCGAACATGAGGTGGAAGTGATCGCCCAATTCGCCGATCATGTGATCGTCATTCACGAAGGTGAGGTCGTCCTGGATGGTACACCGCATGAAGTCTTCTCCCAGGTTGAAACGCTGGAGAAGATCGGCCTGCGCGTGCCACAGGTAACCGAATTCGCATACAAGCTCGATCATGAATATGGGATGAAGATCAAGGAATATCCCGTTCGCATTGATGAAGCTGAAGCATTCGCCAAACAGGCCTTCACAAAAAAATAGACAATAAGGAATTACAAATGAGTGAATCACTAATTAGATGCGAAAATTTGACCCATATTTACGATGGTGAAGTTGTCGCAGTAGACAATGTCAATCTTGACATCAAAGGCGGCGAGCTGATCGGTGTGATCGGCCAGAATGGTTCCGGAAAAACCACCCTGGTCAAACACTTCAATGGATTGCTCAAGCCAACCAGGGGAAAGGTGTTTGTGAATGGGAAAGATACTGCCAAGATGCGCGTGCAGGAGTTATCCCGCAGCGTCGGATATGTTTTCCAGAACCCAAACCACCAATTGTTCGCGAAAACCGTGCATGAAGAACTGGAGTTCGGACCTACCAATTTAGGTTTAGAACCAGAAGAAGTAGAAGACCGCGTTAACAAAGCGTTTAAATTCTTCAATCTGGAACAATACCGCGACAGCCACCCTTACCGCATCAGTTTTCCACTGCGTAAACTGGTTGGCATGGCCTCGATCTATACCATGCGGCCGAAGGTCTTCATATTGGATGAACCAACAACCGGTCAGGACCACATCACAACCCGCATCGTTTATAACCTGATCGAACGCCTGCGCGAGGAGGGCTCTACCGTGATCTGTGTCGCGCACGATATGATCCTGCTGGCTGAGGTGGTAGAACGCATGCTCGTTATGCGCGACTCCCTCTTGATCGCGGATACGGATCCGAAAAGCGTCTTTTCAGACAAGGAATTGATGGCCTCCACGCACCTATCACCACCCCAGATCACCGAGCTGTCTTACCGCATGCGCGATAATAAACAAATTACAAACCTTACCCTGAGTGTAGCCGAAATGATCACTGAGGTTGGCAAGCACTACACATTGAAAAGGAGCAAATAATCATGAGAGGCGCAGTTATTCCTATCACAATGGTTCCGGGCGACTCACCTATTCACAAGATCGCCCCTCTGCCTAAACTTACCTGGTCATTTGGCGTTTTGATCATCTCCTTTATGACGCGCAACCCGGCGATCCTGGGAACGATCATCCTGGCAGGCCTGATCCTGACAACCATCGCGCAGGTCTGGAAGCCGATGCTCAAGGTGATGATCGTTCTTTTCCCAATTTATGTCATCACGATCTTCCTGCAGAGCATCGCACCCGCATTTCCAAAACCCTGGACAATCATCAGTGATTTTGGCCCGTTCACCATCTATCAGGAAGGGATTTACAGCGGTATTACCATGTTCGGGCGCGCGCTTGGGATGACCATTTTCGCGATGGTCACCATTATGACCACCCACCCCAGCGACCTGTTTGCGTCATTGGAAAAGATCGGCATGCCATACGTGCTGAACTTCATCCTGACGGTAACCCTGCAGCTGATCCCGATCCTGCAGCGCGAATTTGCAACCGTGCTCAGCGCGCAGAAATCACGCGGGATGAAAGGCACCGGCTTTGGCGCTGTATTGCCAAGCATGGTACCAGTATTTGTCGGCGCGATCGAGCGCGTACAGCAGCTCTCCATTTCGCTTGAATCACGGGCGTTTGGATCATCCGGCAACAAAACCAGTTACCGTAATGTCGTCATGCGCGCCAAAGATTACATCATTCTCGTCAGCGGATTTCTTGCTGTTGGCGCGACCGCATACTGGATCATCGTCGATAAATCACTGGACTGGAGCAGGACTCTAACCTTCTCCGCGCCGCTCGCGCTGACCCTGGTGATCACATCGATGGCGATCTTCGCGACATTTGTTACTGTAGCAGTCATCAAGATATTAAAAGCATAAGAAAAAGGAGTAAATAATGGGTAAAGTTGAATTTCCCGAGGTAAAGTATCACATTCAGATGAAAAAAGGCGACGTCGGCCGCTATGTGTATCTACCCGGCGACCCCGGCCGCACCGACCATATTGCTAAGTTATTCGATGATCCAAAATTGATCGCGTCCAACCGGGAATACCGCACCTGGACCGGCACGCTAAATGGCGAAAAAGTATCCGTCTGCTCAACCGGCATCGGCGGGCCTTCTACTGCCATCGCTGTTGAAGAGTTGATCGCGATCGGCGCGGATACATTCATCCGCGTTGGCACCTCCGGCGGGATGCAGCCAGAACAGGTCCCCGGCGAACTGGCGATCACATTAGCAGCTATCCGCGATGAAGGCACCAGCATGCACTACCTGCCGCCCGAGTTTCCAGCGGTCGCGAATATAACCGTTACCGAAGCACTGCGCCAGGCAGCGATCAACCTGGATGTCCCTTACCGCGTTGGTATCACCCAATCCAAAGATTCCTTCTATGGACAGCACGAGCCCGAGCGTATGCCGGTCGCCGACCGGCTGCTGCAGCGCTGGAAAGCATGGAAAATGGGCGGCGCGATCTGCTCGGAAATGGAAGCAGCCACCCTGTTCATCCTTGGAAACATTTACCGTGTACGGACAGGCGGCATCATGCTCGTGGCAGCCAACCAGGAAAGCAATGACCCGAATGTCGGCGTTGTTGAGGAACTTGACAACCTGCTGGCGGTATCGATCGAAGCAGTAAAACTCCTGATCGAACAAGATAAGAAAGCATAAAGGATAGGAACATGGCAGTTAGAAAGACACAAGAAGGCGCGCAGCATCACATCCACCTTGTTAAAGGTGATGCGGGGCGTTATGTTTTCCTCCCGGGCGACCCGGGCCGATGCGAAAAGATCGCGTCCTACTTTGATGAGCCCGAATTCATCGCGCAGAACCGTGAATACGTTACCTACACCGGCAAGCTATTGGGACAGAAGGTTTCCGTCACATCAACTGGAATCGGCTGCCCTTCAACCGCTATCGCTGTGGAAGAATTGATCGCCATCGGCGCGGATACATTTATCCGCATTGGCACATCCGGCGCGATCCAGCCCGGCACCAAAGCGGGCGATGTGGCCATTGTCACCGGAGCGATCCGCGACGAAGGCACCACCCTGCACTATATGCCGGTTGAATTTCCCGCGGTTGCCGATTTGGACGTGATCCTCGCGATGCGGGAAGGCGCTATCCGCGCCGGCATCCCCTACGCGCTTGGCATCAGCCAATCAAAAGATTCATTTTACGGTGAAGTTGAGCCGGAGCGCATGCCCATGGATACCCATCTCATGAACCGCTGGAAAGCATGGATCGACGGCGGCGCGGTTTGCTCTGAGATGGAAGCGGCAGCGATCTTCATTATTTCCAGTATCCACCGCAAGCGTGCGGGCGGCGTAATGTTGATGGCTGGCAGCGCGGATTCACAACCAGAAACGCCGGAAGAATTTGAAGAATTCAGCAGGATGTTTGATGTCAATCGCGCCATCTCGACCGCGGTCGAGGGATTAAAAGTACTCATTGAACAGGACCTGAAAAAGTAGATTAAAATCATGCGTTGGACGTCAAAGATGACGCTTCATTAGCGTCATCTTTTTTTGAAAGGAATCATTTATTCATGGCAGCTAAAGATCTCAACCTTATCGCAAAAAAGTTCCCAGACTATATGAAAAAAGTGGAAGGGAACTATAAACGCAATTTTCTGCTTCTTGCTTTTGATACCGCATTCTTCACTTTTTCCACCTCCCTGCTCGCTCAGGACACGGTACTGCCCGGATTCCTCAGTTACCTCACCGATAATCCCGTGATCATCGGACTGATCCCGGCAATATTCAATCTGGGATATTTCCTGCCGCAGATCATCAGCTCTTTTTTGATGCAAAACACACCCAAACGCAAAGGGTATATTCTCTTCATTGCCATCGCGGAGCGGGTAGGTATTCTCATGATCGCCGCGACCGCGCAGGCCACGGGTGTTTTATCGCCGGCGTTTACCGTACCATTTTTCCTGATCTCGTTTACTGTCTATTCATCAACGTTTGGGCTGATCATGCCTGCCTACTCTGATTTCATCAGTAAAGCTATTTACAAGAAACGCGGTGTATATTACGGTGTCAATCAAGCCCTGGGTGGGATGATCGGGTTTATCGCTTCCGTGGTCACAACCCGCATCCTTGATACAAATGGTTTTCCGCTGAATTACCGAATTCTTTTCTGGATCAGTTTCGCTTCGTCATTTATTTCCCCGATCCTGATCGCGAACTTCAAGGAAGTGGCTTTTCCCATTCAACCTGAGAAAAAAACCATACGCAGCTTTGGGAAGCATATCATCAATATCATCAAAGGGAACCAGAACCTGCGGCGGTATATTTTTTCACGGCAATTGATCGGGCTGGCGGCGATGGGATTTTCCTTCTATTCTGTATATTCATTAAAAACATTCGCGCTCTCCCCCAGCATTCTGGGCATCTATACTATGATCATTATCATTTCCCAGAGTCTCAGCGGCATCCTGTGGGGATACCTGGGGGATAAATTGGGGTATAAGGTGCCGATGGTGGTGAGCACGATCCTGATCTTTATTCAGGGTTTGATCGCCTTATTTTTCCATCACCCATTCAGCATCACCATCATTTCCGCGATCATAGGGATCGTTTATTCCGCGATGTTCATCTGCCATCCGAACTTGATCTTCGAGATAGCGCCACCAGAAGAAACCAGTTTGTTTATCGGCCTGTCCAATTCTCTGATCGCCCCCATCATCGGCACAGCTCCGATCCTGGCAGGTGCAATTGTCGAAAAACTGGGTTATTCCCGCCTATTTATTGCCGTGTCGGTCGCAGCAGCAGCCGCATTTGCGCTGTCGGCTTTTGCTTTCAAAGAACCCCGGCATACCGGAAATCTCGCGGATTGAACTTTAAACGGTCCGCTCCGTCGCGTACATAGCCAGAATATTTTCGATCGGGGTGTCCGCCTGGATATAGTGCGCGCTGGTGCAGATATATCCGCCGCCCTGCCCCAAAACGCGGCAGCGTTCACGCACTTCGTCCCGCACCTCCTGTTCGCTTCCCAGCGGCAATGTGCCCTGAATATCGATCCCACCATGAAAGGAAACACGATCCCCAAAATTGTCTTTAATATTCCGCATATCCATTTTCGCTGCCCGCGGCTGAAGCGGATTGAGGACGTCAATACCCATTTCATCGATGAACGGATCGATCAAATCAAAGACCGCCCCGCAGGAATGATAGAGGATCCTGACATCATATTTTTTAATTTCCGCGTTAAGTTTCTGGTGGAAAGGCAGGATGTGCTTTCGCCACATCTTTTTAGACATCAGCAAACCGGTCTGGATGGCAACATCATCATAGGTATAGACCATATCGATCCGGTCTCCGGCGGCTTCCATCGCATGCTTGAAATTATCGATCAGCAGATCTGTGACGCAGTCCATGATCGTTAAAGGGAATTCCGGGCGCCGGATGAGATCCATCAAGAATTTATCCAGCCCATAAAGCCCCCATGCTGTCTCGAAAATACCGCCAACATCATAACGGATATGGTATTGTGTATTTTGATTGATCTTTTCAATAATGGCAGGCAGGCTTGACCAATCCCAGTAAGATGCTTTTGGCCAGCGTTCAAAAGATTCAATCTCAGCGGTCGATCGCACGGATGCCAGCGGAAAAGACGCGTATTCATCATAGGTTGAGAACGCATTGCTGACACGTTTTCGATGGGATCCGAAAACACTATAATAGGTGCCGTCTGCCTCGATCTTTCGTTCCGGACCAATATAATCCGGCTCAATAATGCGGCAATCTACCCCCAGCAGCTGCAGCAAAGATTCCACATCCTTTTTTCCTGTTGCTTCCAAAAGTTTGGCGATCGTTTCGGGCACTGCCCAGAAGTCAAAAGGCACCCGGTCGGGCGGTTTGCGGTCTATCGCGTTTTTTACGCGCGCGTATGGCGTGAAAGGTTCGTTTTCTGGTTCGCCAAACTTTCCTTGCAGGATATCAAGATACGCTTCGATGTTTTTCCTTGATTGTGCCATGTCTCTCCAATGATTTCAATTATTTCAGGGGATAGTAACCAAATGCTTCAACGGCGTCTACCATCGCTAATATGTTCTCAGGCGGCACCTCATGCATGATCGTATGCACAGAAGCGACCATGTAACCGCCATCTTTACCAAGAGCGTGGATGACGCGCTTCATCTCCTGCCGTACCTCTTCCGGCGTGCCACGCGGGAGTATTTCCTGGGTATCAACTGCCCCACAAAATACGAGCTGATCGCCATAGCGTGATTTCAATGCTTCCAGATTCGCCATCTTTCCCGCAGAGGTCTGGATCGGATTCAAAACATCCACGCCGATCTCAATGAAATCCTCGATCAGGTCAAACACATCCCCATCAGTATGGAAGAAGATCTTTGCGTCCGTGAACTGTTTAATATGTGCGATCAAATCCGCGTGGATCGGTTTTAATATCTCGCGGTACATTTTTGGAGAGATCATCAGGCGTTCCTGCGTGCCGAGATCATCCCCAATCTTGATCAGGTCGATATTATCGCCAATTTTCGATAAGAAATTCCCTAGTAATTTTTTGCACAGGGATAAATTCTTGCGCAGCAGGGCCTGCGCGAAATCCGGGTAGATCGCCATATTCATCAGGAATTTATCCATCCCCTGCATCGCGAATGCCCGTTCAAAAGGAAACATTAACCAGGGCGTCGCCATGATGGCGTATTGATTTTCGTCTGCCAGGGCCTGCGCCTCGCGGGCAACATGCGCGAAGCGGGTGGGATCATCCATATCCGGCCAACCCGGATAATCCTCAATTTCTTCGATCGTGGTGGCATCCGCGAGCGGATGAAACCCTGGATACCAGATACCGGGTTCGATCTCGATCTGGCCCCCGCCCCAATCATCGATGCAAGGGCTGTGCGGTTCACGCGTCCGGTTGCGTTCATATACCGCCGCCGGGAAGCGGTCTAATACACCACGCACATCAGCATGCAATCTCCGCAGGGTTTGCTCGTCCACTTTCGCAGACCCGAGTTCTGGCCAGTCATAGAGGTATGCATCAGGCGCGTCGATATTCAAGATCTTTTTTAAGCCCTGATAAGGCGTCATCTTGATGCCGGTTGCGTTGCTGACGCCGATCACGATCGGCACCCGATCTGGAATCTTGTGGTTAAGAACCGCCTGGACGCGTTCACGCGATGTCATGCCCATTTTTAGCTCCTTTGTCTAACATATTATAATTTCTCTTTGTGTTGGCTCGATCATCAATTCAAACCGATTGATGAATTTCTTAAAGGGAGCATCCATGCCAGTTATTTGTATCAACCACATTTCAAAAAGCTTCGGTGAAACCCAGGCGGTTGAGGATATTTCATTTGAATTACACGCCGGCGAGATCATCGGATTACTTGGACCAAACGGTGCGGGGAAAACAACAACGATCCGTATGATCCTGGATATCCTGAAGCCAGACAGGGGAACGATCAGCATTCTGGGCGGCAGGATGAATGAAGGGAAGAAGAACCTGATAGGGTATCTTCCAGAAGAACGGGGATTGTATCAGGATATCACGCTTGAAAAATGCTTAACTTACCTGGCTTCCATTAAGGGCATGGAAAAACATTTTATTGAAAACCGGTTAGGTGAATTATTGGAACGCTTTGACCTCAGTGATTACCGCAAGAAAAAAGTGAAAGCGCTCAGCAAAGGAATGCAGCAGAAAGCGCAATTGATCTCAACATTCATCCACCAACCAAAATTGGTGATCGTGGATGAGCCATTCAGCGCCCTCGATCCGGTAAACACAAAAATTGTAAAAGAACTGCTATTTGAAGAACGCGCCAGCGGTACGGCGATCATGATGTCCACACACCAGATGAACCAGGCAGAGGAGATGTGCGAACGCATAATTTTGATCAACAAGGGCCGCATCCTATTGAACGGGGAACTGGAAGAGGTGCGCGGCCGATTTTCCAGCAAGGATCTTATTGTAAAAACACAGGAAGAGATACCCGCGAGCTCTTTCGGTATTGCTTCAATACGAAAAGAGAATCAGCATGTGCGCATTACCCCTGAAGAGGGAGTGGACCCCAATGCCATCCTCGAAGGGTTGATCAAACAGGGTATGGCGATCAAACATTTTTCGATCGCTTCACCTTCATTGAACGAGATCTTTATCAGAGCGATCGAGGCAGAGTTAGTAGAATAATGCGGAAACTGCTGTTAGTTTTCAAGCATGAATACGTCCGCCGGGTAAGAACCAAGGGTTTTGTCTTTGCGGTGATCAGCATGCCGTTGATCCTCTTGCTGGGTATCGGGCTGGCGGTCGTTTCAGCGAGAATCCAAAGCAACCCGCTTCCGATCGGGTTTCTGGATAAATCGGGTGTCTTTTCAAATGCAGACACCATTTCCCTGCGTGCCAGTTCCATCGTGCCAGTTGTGGATATTCACGTCTACCAATCTGATGGGGAGGGTGTTTCCGCGCTTAATAACGAAGAAATCCAAGCTTTTTTCATTATTCCAGAGGAGTATCCGCAAAATAATGTGATCGCGGTCAAGGCCAATGAACCGCCCGGAGATAACGCGTTCGCGCGCATGCGCGGCTTTATCCGCTCGCATCTTCTTCAATCGTTTGACCCAATAACCGCGGAGAGGATTTCAAGAGGAAGCGACTTTACAGTGCGTTCCTTTGACGGAGCACGCTCAGCAAATATGCGCGATTGGCTCGTGGTCCTATTCCCCTTCCTGGTTGGATTTATTTTTATAGTGGTGATTAATATCAGCGGTGGGTATCTGATGCAATCCGTTGTCGACGAAAAAGAAAACCGCACGATGGAGATGATCGTTACCTCCGTATCCCCAGAAGCCCTGATGGCCGGCAAGATACTCGGCAATCTTTGTGTTGGGCTCACGCAGCTCTTGATCTGGCTCGTATTCGCAGCGGCGGGATTCATCGGCATTAACCTGATATTTGGATTGGATTACACACCGGTCCTTTTGCCCACCCATGTTATTCTCTTTTTTGGGATCATTCTCCCCGGTTTTGTTCTGGTCGCGGCGCTGATGACACTCGTAGGAGTAAGCGCCGCTTCATTGCGGGAAGCGCAGCAGGTCAGTATCCTGTTTACGCTGCCCATGGTTGCCCCTTATATATTCGCCAACGCAGTCCTGCAGTCACCCAACCATCCGCTTTCAACGTTTATGAGCATCTTCCCGTTAACAGCTGTCATCACTTTACCTCTTCGCACGGCGATCGCGGATGTCCCGGACTGGCAGATCGTGATGGCGATCTGCCTGATGATCACCGCATCTCTTTTTGCGCTGTGGCTGGCCGCGCGTATTTTCAGGATCAGCATGCTGAATTACGGCAAGCGCACATCACTCTGGCTCATGCTCAGGAAGGGCGACAAACGGGAAACGCATGCATAAAATATTATTTGTTATCCGCCACGAGATGTACGCGATACTCAGCCGCCGGTCGTATATCATCACAATCCTGTTTGTCCCACTGATCGGCTTCTTGATCTATAGCGGCGCTTCGATTGTAAACCGCGGTATCACGCCTGACGGCGGGGATTCCTTCTTTGCGCAGGCGGCAGATAACGCGAGCCAGGGTATTGTAGACCACAGCGGGATCATATCTGAAATCCCTGATTCCTTTGAAAACGAGATATTTCTCTATCCCGATATTCCCGCCGCAAGGGAAGCGATGCGCGGCGGTATGATCACGGAATATTTTGTGATCGCAGAGGACTATATCGACAGCGGCCATATTGATTTTGTCCAAATGCAATATAACTTCCTTGCCACGGCATCCGATACAGAAGCGATACGCGCAACGATCGTCCGCAACCTGGCCGAGGATGACCAAATTGCGCAGCGGTATTTAAACCCGGCGCAATTCAATGTGACCTACCTTCGGGATCAGACGGAAAAAGATTTTGAGGGGGCAGATCATTTTTTACTTCCCTACTCACTCATGGTCATGTTCTATATCCTGATCATTGGCGCTTCCAGCCTGATGCTGACAAGTATCACCCATGAAAAGGAAAATCGCGTGATGGAATTGCTGTTAACTTCTATTTCCCCACAAGAAATGCTGGTCGGCAAGATCATCGCGCTGGGTTTAACTGGTCTATTGCAAACCGGCATCTGGCTTGGCAGCAGCTATCTCCTCGTCCGCCTTGCGGGCCGCACCTTTTCTCTGCCGGATGCGTTTCTCCTCACCCCTGAATTGATCGGATGGGGAATTCTCTTCTTTATGCTCGGCTATGGATTGTACGCAAGCCTGATGGCTGGCCTGGGCGCCCTCGTTCCCAATCCGAAAGAAGGCAGCCAGGCGACCATCGTTGTGATCTTCCCCTTGATCGTCCCCATGTTCTTCAGCAACCTGGTCGCAACAGCGCCAAACGCCCCGATCTTCATCTTTTTCAGCATTTTTCCGCTCACAGCGCCGATCTCAATGGTCTCCCGGATGGCTGCCACACGTGTTCCCGGTTGGCAGATCGCGCTGACCATCACCCTGCAGATTGTTACAACAGTATTCATCGTCCGGGGCGTAAGCCGTTTATTCCGTGCGCAGACATTGCTATCGGGTAAACCTTTTAACCTGAAAGAATACCTGAACGCTTTTGTTCGTGATCAGTAAGGTTTGGAAATGAGACGGCTATTAACAGTTTATCGGCGGGCGCGGGCTTCAGCCGCTGAACTCGCAGACAGGCTCACCGGGGCAATTCCCGGCAGCATCCAGGTCATGGATGCGGTTGCGTCACAATAAACTTTAGTGCCGCTCAC
>CAZDIS010000024.1:0-22673 GCA_964505585.1 uncultured Pelolinea sp.
TAATACTTCTTCTTCAGGGGAACGATTCTTACATCCAATCCCTGAAATGATCAGAATAATACTGATCAAGGCCCCTAATACAGTCCGTCTTGCTCTTCTTGATATTGCCATAGGCGATATTTTACTCGATGAATGCCAATAGGTTATAATTGCGGGCATGAATTTGCCACGGCATCAAGGCAATCGCAATGATTCATACAGGAAGATCATCGGAAATCCCAGGGAATCCTGCGGTTTTTCATTTTAATCAACAACTTTCATAGGAGAATAATATGCCGATAAATTTCGGAACAGATGGCTGGCGGGCAGTGATTTCAGAAACGTTTACATTTCACAATTTGCGCATGGTAACCCAGGCGATTGCAGACGCGGTTGCATCGGAAGGGTGGTTGAATGGTATCAAGGTCGAACCGGCGCCGGATCCTAAAAAGATGATTGTCGGTTTTGACACACGTTTCCTTTCCGATCGATATGCTAAAGAAGCCGCGCGGGTCTTGGCGGCTAATGGTTTTACCGTATATCTTTGTCAGGCCGATGCGCCCACCCCCGTCATTTCCTACGCGGTGAAAAAGATGCATGCTATTGCCGGGATAATGATTACAGCTTCACACAATGCTCCGAGATATAACGGTGTCAAGCTGAAGGCGGCCTATGGCGGATCAGCTCTGCCGGAGCTTTGCAGGAAGGTCGAAGTTTACCTCAATGACAATGAGTCCCAGGGGCGTGGTCCAAATATGATCGATTACGATCTGGCGCGCGAAAAAGGCCTGATCATCCGATTTAATCCGATGCCAGAGTATCAGGAGCATCTCAGGGAGTTAATTGATTTTGATATTATTGCTGAAAATCCACAATACGTTGTCGTGGATTCGATGTATGGCGCGGGACGCGGCGTGATTAAAGGACTGCTGGAAGGGACCGGTTGTGAAGTGCATGAGATCCGGCACGAAATGAATCCTGGTTTTGGCGGGGTTCATCCTGAACCGATCAGCCAATATTTACAACCTTTATCTGGTGCGATCTGTATGGGCAAGGGTACGATGGGATTGGCCACTGACGGGGACGCGGACCGAATTGGCGCAATGGATGACCGCGGCGTGTTTGTAGACCCTCATAAGATCATGGCGCTTGCTCTAAAATATCTGGCGGAAAATCGAAAACTTAAAGGATCAGTCGTGCGCACAGTCTCCACAACCCGCATGATAGATCTATTGGCAGGCCGCTATGGTTTGACTGTGCATGAAACACCAGTTGGATTCAATCACATTGCTGAATTAATGCTAACGGAAGATATTTTAATCGGTGGTGAGGAGTCAGGCGGTATTTCCTTCCATGGGCATATCCCGGAAGGCGACGGCATTATCATGGGCCTCCTGTTAATAGAGATCGTTGCGCAGGCTGGCAAACCCTTGTCTGTTCTCGTTGCTGAATTGCTGGATGATGTTGGGCCTGCCTATTACACGCGCAAAGACCAGCGTTTGAAGCGGCCAATCGCCAAAGAGAAAATGGTGAAAAAATTGATCTTAGGCGCACCCGAAGAAATAGGCGGTGTTAAGGTTGCTGAAATCGGCCAAAAAGACGGCGTAAAATTCATCCTGGAAGATAATTCGTGGCTGCTGATCCGTCCCTCCGGAACTGAGCCGGTATTACGGGTTTACGCGGAAGGTCGGAGTGATGAAATGGTGCAAGCGTTGTTGGCTTATGGTGAATCTGTTGCAGAGAGTGTAACTTAGTTCTATTTCAAATTATTAATCACAAAAATTTCAGTTATTTATAGTTTTGTAAAATTCATCAATCACTGAAAGAAAGCCTTCCGGTAGTAAACCCCTGACTTTCTTTTCTATTGTGGAAGGTACTTCACCATAAAACGCTTCAGCTATCCCACCTGAGATGCAGGCCATTGTGTCTGCGTCTCCTCCCAGCGATACAGCCAGGCGTATGGCGTCTTCAACCCCTTCCGATTCCAGAAATGAAATAATGGATTGCGGAACTGAACCCTGACAGGAAACGTCAAAAGTATAAGATGGGCGTATCTCAGATATAGAAGGTTTCAGATTGTACTTAAACCGCTGGGAAATTTCTCTGCGGATATCCTTTTTCTGCGCGCCCATGCGTGCCATGAAAATAGCCAATGATACTGCCTGCGCCCCGATAATTCCATGTCGATGGTTGTGGGTTACTGCTGCATATTCTTTCGCGGCGCTAAGGACTTGTTTTTCATTATTAAAGAAAAAACCAATTGGGCTAGTACGCATAGCGGAGCCGTTGCCCCAGGAGTTATATGGCTCGCTTTTGTCGGAAAACGCCCAGTGGGAATATGATCCACCATACCCCCGGGTGGGATACTGGCGCGTATATGCTTTTAATGTTTTTGTTAAGTCGGTTTTGTGTATAAGACTATCTGCTATCGCGATTGTTAAAACGGTATCATCTGTAAATGAAGAGTGCGATGTGAATAGCGGAAAATCTGTATCCTTTACCGGGGAGAATTCATACACTGAACCAATAACATCCCCTGAGATTGCACCTAGCATGAAAGCCTCAATTTACCCTACGGGTTTGTTGTTGCGGTAAGCTGGAAGGATGCGACATCTGTTAATTGCACTGCGATAGTGGCTGTACGCTCAACAGCTGGATCTTCCGTTGCTGTAGGCGAGGGAAGAGGGGTTCCAGTTGGCTCTGTGGCCTTATTATCACTGCTCTTTTCCTGTTCCATTTCCGTTCCATCATCGGTATCCGCGGATATCGCAGTTCCTGTGCGGGCAGCCCTTACGATTGCCTGTGCTTCAAGATCGAGAAAATACTGCTGTATGAATACAAAGGCAAGAATTCCGATAAAGAGGAGGATCATGAAAACTAAAGTACGGAAGAGGCATCCTCTTCTTTTATATGATTTCGAGATTACTTGTTCATCTTCCATGAGAATCTCGTTCATAGTGTCATCGTTTGTGTTAATATCCATATTTCCTCGATCATAGAAATACTAAAGTTTGAATTAATTATATCTTCTTGAAACCTTCTGGGAGATCATTTGAAAGATCATCTAAATCAATATCTGACTGTTCCTGTTTGCTTGTTTCCGGCTCGATTATTTCTTTTTCTTTTTCATCCGCACCTGCTTTTTTCTCTGAAGATTTTTTCTGTTGGCTGTTTTTCGGTTCCTTTTTTTCTACCTTTTTCTCGCCGCCGAAAATATCTTTTTGTTTCCAATAGGGTAGTTCTTCTTCTGGTCGCCGCTCTTCCTCGATTTTTTTCCGAATTTTTGCTAACCAATCGGGTATTTCTTCCGGCCCAACACTATCTTCTGTATCTTTTGCTTGCGGTTGTGTATTAAAATTGGATGAAGGGGGGTCTTTACCGGGTATTTCATCAAGCATCCCCTGGTTTTCGGCAGGGGAAACAAGTTCAGTCTGGCAGTACCAGCATTTATTTGCTTCACTCAGGTTTGGTCTGCCGCACTCAGGGCAAATAATGTCATCCATTGATTTTGCTATCTATCCCAACTCAATTTTGTTCAGTATAGCATAGTTGCTTAATCCGAAGATTGATCCAGAATCTTCTTGAAAAATGAAACACGGTTCTGCTCTTTATTCGCGATATCTATTCTATCTATGATCAATTTACGGCTTAGCCGTTTTCCACGCATGGCATATACAAAGTCATGAATGATCTGATTGTGTGTAATCAGATTATCTGGTGTGTTCGGGATTTTCAGAATCGCATCAGATTGTATGGTCGAGAGGTCGGTATCAAAAAAGGGCAGGATTAGGGGGATTCCCCGCCCGGCGCAATCCCTCATTTTAAAAGGTGATGCTTCGTTCATCTCATTCACGTGCAGTGATAATGATCCGATCGCTGCATCTGCATTTGCCAGTACCCGTTCAAAAACTTCTCCGCGGAGATAACCATGTAGGAAAAGGTTGGGAGGGATAGGCCCTTGTATTGCGTCCTGTCCTGGCCCAACAATATCTATAATAATGTCAGGATTTTTTTTCGCAAAAGTTTGTAGTTTGTTAATTCCATGCCAGGCCATTCCAGGTGTTCCTAAAAATATCAAATGCGGATGTGTATTTAAAGGCGCAGGATAAAATGGGACCTCGTCAAGATTGATCCCATTTGTGATCACTTCATGGTCTTTTTTAAAAGCTGTAAACGCTTTATCCTGGGCAAGCTCATGGGAAGTGAAGATCAACCCATTGGCTGACCGCAGAAAAATGGATCGGGTTATTCGGTTGTACAGATCCAGCACAATTCCCAAATGTTTGTGTTCTTTTTTATCATTTGTATTGATCTCAAGCACCAGCGGGGCGATTGAAAAAATTTGGTTGAGTGGCGCGGTATACATCGCCCACCGTAAATAAATAATGTCCGGACTATATACTCGCAGCGATTGGATCAAGTGTTTTGCGGCTGATATGCGCCCAAATTCCCGCCTGATCAATCCATTTTCTACCGGATAAAAGAATAATTCGCCTTCGACAAGGTTATCCTGGTTTTTCCCTGCGTGCAGGTGCGAAAAGAATTTGACTGTGTGTCCCATCGAACGCCATTGCGCAGTTTGGCGCAATATCTTTTTGCCCACACTGCTGGATATGGTTCGCGGCCAATGGAGGGTCACGTACGCTATCTTCATCCTAATTGTTTTTTACCTCCAAGTATACGCTTTTGTATTTTTCCAAAACCACCTGAATATCGAATTCTTTAGATTTATTTTTGCTGTTTTTCTTCGAGCGGATCAAGTTTTCTTTGGAAGCTAATAAGTTCCTGATGCCCTGTGCATAACCGTCAATGTCATTGGGTACAACAAGATAGCCGTTTTCTCCAATATCAACCATTTCCGAACATGCCCCCACATCGCTCAATACAAGCGCATTTCCTGCTGCAAGTGCTTGCAGTCCCGCCATGGGCATGCTTTCCCGTAAAGAAGGCATGAGGAGAATGTCAGCATTTTGTAGTTGTTGGTTGACCGCCTCCTGGTCCAGCCACCCGGTGAGTAAGACCCGATTTTCAAGCCCAAGGCGCTGTATATCTTCTGTAATTTGTGTTAATTGCGGCCCATCTCCGATCATGGTGCATTGCCATTTCAGATCAGAAACTTTTTCTAAAATTGCTGGAACTGCAGCAGCGTTCTTTTCAGGTGAAAAACGGCCCACAAAAAGGATGCGGGGAGGGTTATTCACGTTGCTATTCTCCATTCGAAATAATTCTCTTTCTATTCCGTTTGGTATGACTTTAATATCTACTGAATAGTGGGAGAGAGCGAGATGGCGTGAATAATTGCTCACCGCAATGACATGATCCGCACTTTTCCAGATAAAACCTGTAAAGGGTTTAATAAAACGAAACCAGCGGTCAGTTTTTTCCGGCGCACCGCCCGGCACATCACCACCATGGATGGTGAGGATCATAGGCGTAGCAGTATATTTTGCGGCTAAAGCCGCAGCGGCACCACCAGGAACAGCAAAATGCGCGTGTATTAGATCTGGTTTCCAGGACCGGATCAATTGTAAGGCACGCCAAAAACTTTTCCAGACATAACGGAACATTGAATGAAGACTGGCGCGATAGGCTTCCTGCCGTCCGGTATTAATCCGTTCAATCGATATGTTGCCATTGATTTCGAATTCGGGAAGAACGCCAAAATTGGATGTGAGAATATAGAATGTATATTCAGCCGAAGATATGCCTTCACATAGATCCCGAATCACCTTTCCGCCGCCACCGCCGATAGGTGGGTATTCGTGAGATATGACGAGGATTTTTTGTACCGGTTTCTGATCCATAAAAGTTAATTGATCAATTCGCGGATCGTATAGACAGGTTTATTTTGAGATTCATGGTATGTTCGGGAAAGCAGCTCAGCTATCAAACCCATCAGGATGGATTGGAATCCCATGATGGCAACCATAATCGCAATTGTAAATAATGGGGAGGAGAAAGGTGAAATTTTTACAATAAGCCTGCGGATCGCGAGGAAAAGCAAGGTGAGAAAACTTACCGCAATGAGCGCCATGCCAGTTCCGCCAAATAAATAGATGGGTTTATTGGAATATGCGGTTAAAAATTTGACGGTGAAGAGATCAAGAATGACCTTGAAGGTCCGCTCAAGCCCATATTTTGCCTTGCCAAACTTTCGTTCATGATGGTGCACTTTAACTTCAATGATTTTTGCGCCGACTGAGTTCGCATAGACAGGGATGAAGCGGTGCATTTCCCCATACAGGCGAAAACCAGTCAGTACTTCACGCCGGTATGCTTTCAGAGTGCAGCCGTAATCGTGCAGTTTTACGCCTGTGACCACGGATATGATCCAATTGGCGATACGGGAAGGGAGGGTGCGAGTCAAATAATTGTCTTTTCGGTTGTAGCGCCAGCCGCTGACAAGATCATAGCCCTCCTGTAATTTCGCGACCATTAATGGGATATCCGCGGGATCGTTTTGCAGGTCAGCGTCAAGCAGAACGAGCACATCTCCGCTTGAATTATCAATACCAGCAGCGATTGCGGCTGTTTGGCCAAAATTACGTCGCAGAATGACGGCGCTGACCTGACCGGGATGTGAAGAAACAATTTCTGAAATTTTCTCCCGGCTTTTGTCTTTACTGCCGTCATCGACCAGGATCAATTCCCACGGGGTGTCCATGGATTTTGCTGCTTTTTCAACGGCGGCAAACAGGAGCGTGAGACTCTCCTCCTCGTTATAAACTGGTACTATGATGGATACCTTCATCAAGCTCTCCCTGATTTGTTCTTAATAAAAAAGCGCAAAATAAGCGCTTTCTCTTTATTTCTCTATATTGTATCTAAAAATATTCCGTTTATTGCAACGTGATTAACTTTATTCTTTTCGATCAATTATTTTTATTAAAACAAGGTCAAAAACAATTCCTCCGCCAATGATAACAATGCCAATTAAGAGAAGCAAACGGATCATTGGAAGAAAATCCATACGTTTAAAAATCCCATAATACCTGCTCAGGTACCATTGGATAAAGAAGCTGATGTAAACTATCTCGAGCAGCAGCAAACGCCATAACCAAAATGATTTCTTTTGTATAGTTTGGACCCATGACCAGGCGCTGATAAGTGCCATCCATATCAAGAAGATCGAACGATAACGCGGGTTATCCCATTGATCCCCGCCTGCTCTCGCAGAAGAAATAATTGTCCACAATATACTAATCAGAAAAAAGAAGATCAAAACGCGGCGATTGTGCTTGTTGTCCCTCCTCCATAAAATAATGAATCCAGCGATCATCAGCGGTACTAATAGGTACCAGCCCAACGCGCGGAACACTGCGACAGCCCGAGTTAGAGGGATTCCTGGGTATATGATCGCAGCTGGGAGCACTGGCTGGGCTAAGCCGTACGTGATGATAAAAGGTGCCTGAAATTTGTCACCCAGTAGTTCCAATTCCCACTGAATGCGTCCCGATGCGTTTTCCATCAAAGAAATATCCCAGCGTGAGCTATCTATCAGCCAGTTCCAGCTGTAGAAAATTCCCACGCCAAGGAGAAAAGCTATTACAGCCCAACTAAAGATCTTTAAGGATTTGTTTGCGTGGTCATAGATGTTATCAAGCCAAAACCAGACAATGATGACTGCAAGAATTGCTAATGCAGCTTTTGATGAAATAATGACCATTGCCGTCAGGCTTAAAAAGATCGCGGTGACCGATTGCTTTTTTGCAGTTTTCCATGCTGTTACACCCCAAAAAGCAATAGCTGAAAGACCTATCAAAATCGGCTCCCTCATCTGTGAAGCACCCAGAATGATGCTTTCCGGATAAAGTGCGAGGATCCATATACTGGCTTTAGCGATTCTTTCATCCCAGCGTGTTTTGACTGCGTCCCATAGGAACGCAATACCAAAGGCAGAGAAGAACGAAGTGAGGATGAGGATCAATAAGGGTCGATGGGCATCCGGGCTGAAAAACCTGTAGATCAGCGCACTCAAACTGAGCAGCCCTCCGTATTGGTCTGTGCTGAATTCAGCTTGAAACGCAGCAGAGATAGGGGCGTTGGATGTTGCCAGCTGCCAGGCGTCCGCATCTCGGCGGTAAGCATCCAGGTATAAATACCCATTGTTGTTGTATGGCTCATCGTATCCAAAAGAAGGCAGGAGAATAAAGAGCAACACACCAACCAACAGGCGGACAAAAAAGGCAAACAACACCGCAGTCCGCGTGTTTTTATCTGCGTTAAAAGTAGATAAAATCCATTCAAGAATATAAATTGCGCCAGTACTAAGAAAGCTCGCGGTGAAAAATCCAATCCAAAAAGACCCGCCTGAAGAGATCAGAGACACGATCAGCCCGATCAGGGCACCAATTAATGCGCTTCGAATGATTCGGTTCTTAACATTAGTGTTCATATTATTTTACGATCTTAGACTCAAGCATTGTAATTGATCGCAAAGCGCGATTTTTCCAGCTGTATTTTTGGGCTGTGTTAAGTGCGGCTTCCTGCATTGTGCGCCTTAAGAAATGATCTTTTGACAATTTATTAATTGCTCTTACCCACTCCTCCGCGTCATAGGGATCGCAAAATACAGCTAATTTTGGTGTAAGCACTTCGTGGAATACCGGAATGTTACTGGCTATTATCGGCCTCCCTGCTGAGAGGTAATCGAACATTTTCATGGGGTTAATGACGGGTGCGATATTTCCGCCGCTGGAGCCCTCGATTTTTTGCGCATAGGGCATAACTAAAATATCAGCTGCAGCTTGATACTGCGGCAATTTAGCATTGGGAATAAACCCGGTAATCGTGACATTGTCAATTGATCCTGAAGCTAGTTCTTCCTTCCATGGCGTAATATGTTTTTCCATTCCGCCAACCCAAAGGAAATTCACTCTCGGAAGCGCTTTAGCAATCGCAGTTAGCAAATTCATCCCTCGCCCGGGATAAAAATGGCCGGTATAACCAACCGTAAATCCATTAGGCAGCCCAAGTTTCCTGCGTGATATTGCGGGAGACGGCAGGCCCTGGTAACGATCAGGGTCAGTTCCGTTGGGAGCTATTTGCAGATCTTTGCTTTTGAAAGATATATTAAATCTTTTTTCAATGCCTTCAGCTAAAGCACGGGTTGTCGTCATTATCAATTTTTCTGTCGGCAATTTCATCAGGATTGAGAATAGTTTTGGCCCCATAAAACCCATCGGGAAATCATGAAATTCCATCGCGATAGGGATCTTTAGCAGATTGCCAAAAAGCGCTGCTTGTAATGCCCATGTGTAAACCACATCTGCTCCCCAATCCAGCGCGCTTTTGACGGCTTTGTATGAGAAATCATATTGTTTTAATTGTTTATTAAACGGAATCCAGGTGATATCAAATCTCTCTGAAACACCATATATTTCTGCAATCTTTGGCCATTCTGCTCGTTCGAACTCTGGAACCCATAACTGCACGTCCTGTCCACATTGTTTCAAAGCGTGGATCACTTTCACTGCCTGGATACTGTTCGCGGTTTTCGAGGGGACAATGGATGTTGTAATACAACCGATTTTCATGCGGCGACCATCTCCCGATCCAATAATTCGCGCCTACGGACTTCCTTGATTCCACGCAGCACGATGACGGAAATAGACACAACAAAGAATGCGGACAGCAGAAATGCTTCCATATTCAATCCAAATCGCGGGACAAGCAGGAAAGCCAGGCCAACTTTCGCGATGCCGCAGTATAAGCTGACACGGTACGGAACGAGCGGCAACCCAAGAGATAACAAAAGAGGACGATTCCAGAAAAGGATGTTCGCAAATCCTAAACCGATCAAGTACAGGAGCATGGGGATATGCGCTGGCAGGAATTCGGGACCATACCATAACAACAACCAGCGCCCAAATAGGGCTAATCCGATCGTGCTTAATATAGTCCAGGTGCCTGAGATAAGTGTGATCCGTTTTAATAATCGCCGCAGGAGTTTCCAATCCTTTTTGACCACCGCATTATTGATCTCTGGATAAGAAGTGGAAATGAATGGGGTGATTGGTACTTGAACGAGATTGATGATAGCGAGCGCTGTTTTTGTGTATCCCACATCGACCGGTGTGAGGAACCATGCAATCCAAAGCGCTTCGTTATCCCTGACAAGGTGGATAACAGTATTACTGATATTGGTGCTGAACGCAAAACTGAATAATTCTTTGAATGGCGGCAGTGAATTAAAATTTGTTTTCCACCATTCTTTTCCAATAGTTTTATTCATTTCAACCCAGCCCAGTGTGGCTGTTCCCAACCCAAGGATGAATTTACCTAATATATAGGCAGTTAAAACTTCACTCAACCCTTTTTGGGTGAAGAATGCCCACGCGATCACAGAGGCATTAACAACACTGCTAAATAGATTAACAACAGCTTGGTTGCGAAAATGATTGCGAACCTGGATCACTCCAAAGAATGTTTCATAGGAGAAATTTGCAAGAATGATGGTGCCATAAACAATGAAAAGGCGAGTTGTTGTTGGGTCTTTTGCAAGCCGTTCTGCCGCGACAGGCGCAAAAAGAACCAGGATGCTGAACGAAAGGAGGGCGCTGAGGGTCTCACCGATACCAGCCGCTTTTACAACTGCTGCCGCTTTCTCTTTATTATCGCTCGCAATCGCTTCTCCAAAATATTTGACGACTAATTCATTCATCCTGAATGAAAAGATCTTGTTCAATGTTGTTGCGAAGACAGTGACGGTCCCGATCAAACCAAATCCCGCGACTCCCAGCAGACGCCCAGCCAGTATGCTTTGAATAACGCTGAGCCCCATACTAAATATATTACTGCTCAAGAGATAGCCAGCATTTTTGATCACCTGCTGTAATAATTTATCATTGCGCAGGATCTTCCACCAATGAGAAAGAAATCTCATTCGACACCCACCTGGCTGGCCCAGCTATTTTCCTGCTGGTACCATCGGGCGACTTCCAGTATGCCTTGATCCAACGAAAATTTCGGGCTCCACCCAAGTAATTGTTTTGCCTTGCTAACGTCTGCCCAACTTGCGCTCATATCGGCTGGATGTGCAGGTTCATATTCAATTTTTGCTTTTTTCCCGATCGCATTCTCGAATTTTCCAACAAGGTCATTGATGCTGACCGATTCGTGACCACCGAGGTTAATGATCTCAAACCCCAACTCTTTCAAGGCGAGAATTGTGCCGCGAGATATATCATCTAGATACGTGAATCCTCGTGTTTGGTTACCATCTCCAAAGATCCTAACGGTTTTCCCTTCAGAAATCCATTTATTAAAGCGGAACATGGACATCCGCGGCCGTCCTGCCGGGCCATAGACTGTGAAGTACCGGACAACAGTGATATCCAGACCATATAAGAAGTGATAGCTGTGACAAAGCGTCTCAGCTGCTTTTTTACTGGCCGCGTAAGGCTGCAGCGGATGGCTTGAATCAGCGGTTTCTGGTGTCGGATAAGGCGCATTCTCTCCATATATGCTGGATGTAGATGCGAGGATGAACTTCCTGATATTGTTATGGCGGCAAATCTCCAATAGGTTCAGGGTGCCTGTCAAATTTGTATTGTAATAAGACCAGGGGTCGGTGAGTGAATCGCGCACACCCGCTTTGGCTGCCAGGTTGATGACCGCATCAATATCTGCATGATTTTTGATGATAATATCAAGAATATTACGATCACAAATACTCTGCCTGTAAAAGGAGAATTTCGGGTTACCTGTTAATCGATTTAAGCGCCATTCCTTGATGCGTAAATCATAGACGGGATCAAAATTGTCAATTCCGACGACTTCATGGCCATCTTGCAGAAGATCTTCGCACACCTTGGAAGCGATGAATCCCGCTGCACCAGTAACCAGGTATTTTCCCATTATAACCTCACGACTTTGGAACTTTCCTTGCCCTTTTTTCCCAGCGCATTGCGCGTGTCAACGATCAAATTGGATTTTTCGAGGATTTCATTGTAATCATATCCAGAATGGTTGGTAATAATCACAGTGCAGTCCGCTGAACGCAGCGCTGGGCCCAGTTCATCCACACTGCGAAGCTGAATGTCCTCGTGATTAATTTCTTGGATATATGGATCATGATAGTTGACATCTGCCCCTTTTTGTTTGAGATACAAAATTACATCCAACGCGGGTGATTCTCGCAGGTCATCGATGTCTGGTTTATAGGCAACCCCTAAAATGAGGATTTTTGACCCATTAAGTGGTTTTTTCTGAAGATTCAGGGCGTCCTGCACTTTGCTGACCGTGAAGCGCGGCATGCCTGTGTTGATCTCTGACGCGAGTTCGATAAAGCGCGCGGAATAATTCAATGATTTGAGTTTCCACGAGAGGTACAATGGATCGATCGGGATGCAATGACCGCCTAACCCGGGACCTGGTTGGAATCTCATGAAACCAAATGGCTTGGTTGCAGCAGCATCAATCACTTCCCACACATCGACACCCAGCCGGTCACACATGATGGCTAATTCATTCACCATGCCAATATTGATCATGCGAAACGTGTTTTCAAGCAATTTTGCCATTTCCGCCACTTCCGCTGATGAAACAGGCACAACATGCTCCAGCGCCTGGCTGTACCATGCGTGGGTGACCTTGAGGCAGTTTTCGGTGATACCGCCCAAAACTTTGGGGGTATTAATGGTTGTCCAGTCTTCACGGCCGGGGTCTACCCGCTCCGGTGAGAAGGCCAGGAAGAAATCTTTTCCGACTTTCAGGTCCGTTTCCTCACACAACCTTTGCAGGATCAATTCCCGCGTTGTTCCGGGATAGGTTGTGGATTCAAGGACGATCGCAAGACCAGAGTGGATAAATTCCTGAAGCGTTTCCGCGACAGAGAGAATGTATGAAAGGTCTGGATCACCAGTTTTCCGCAGGGGGGTCGGCACGCAAATGCTAACCGCGTCCACTTCGGAAAGCACAGAAAAATCCGTTGTGCCTGAGAGCATGCCTGATGCAACCAACTTTTCGATCCGTTCGGTTTGGATATCCAGGATGTAACTCTTTCCTTGATTTAGAGAGTCAACTTTTTCGGCGATGGGATCGATGCCGATCACTTCAAACCCGCTTTCCGCAAAAACAACCGCAAGGGGCAGTCCGACATATCCAAGTCCGAGCACAGCAATCTTTGCTGTTTGATCTTCAAATTTCTTGATAAGGGTTTCTATTTGATTCATATATTTCCTGATTAGAAAAGACTAAGCTGTGCTGCGCTATTCTCTTCATTTTCCTTCGCTATTTTTTTTGCCCGCCGCACTTTTTCAAGCTCGATCATTTCCTTTAATTGAGCGAAATCATGTGCAAGAACCGGCCGTAATTTTGGTTGATGCAGCGCTGCCGCAGGATGGTACATCGGCACAATCAACCTGCCATCGTGCCAGCTTGCTTCACCATGAATTTGGCTGATCCGCACTTTCTCAAAGTAGCGCGCCATCGAGACCCTTCCCAGAGTGATGATGATCAATGGGTTGATCACTTCGATCTGCCGTTCTAAATGCGTGCTGCAGGCCTGCAATTCGTTCGGCTGCGGATCACGATTTCCGGGCGGACGGCATTTTACCACGTTCGTGATAAATACTGTCTCGCGCGGAAGACCGCCATCCAATAGGAGCTGTGTGAGAAATTTACCTGATGCGCCGACAAAAGGCAGACCTTGTTCATTTTCATGATGTCCCGGACCTTCACCAATGCACATGATCTCCGCAGTAGCCGGCCCAGCACCAGGAACCGCGTTTTTACGCGTAGTGCCAAGCGGACAATTTTTACATTGGCGAATTT
Organism: uncultured Pelolinea sp.; assembly: GCA_964505585.1. GTDB lineage: Bacteria > Chloroflexota > Anaerolineae > Anaerolineales > Anaerolineaceae > Pelolinea. The sequence continues at coordinate 13,756 of CAZDIS010000024.1, forward strand.
CAGATGCGATGTGTGCTAATTTGGTTTCCGCGTCCACGATTACTCCTTTATGATTGGCGCATTGATTGTAAACAATTTCGCCGAAATTATACAGGTTTTACTGATCGATATTCTTAACAGTACGCAGGTATATTGGCGCGATTGACGCGCTATCACTGACATTCCCTGCCTGTAAACGATGCGATGCGATAAGCGCCAAGATAGACGGCCTGCGGAGATTAGCGGGCGGGTCAAGGATTATAGCATTGCGCCAACGGCGGGAGATGATCCTGTTTTCATCCGCATCAAGTTCTCCACAAACGATGGTAGGTTCAGTGATAATGGATTCTAATTCCTTGGCGGTCGACACCTCAAGTTCGCCTACACTGATCCATTTATCGTCCTGAACATGATAGTGCTGCGCAGCAAGCCGACCGCGGCCGGCACGCAAGACACAAATCAAGGGTTTATCCTGTGGTGGCACCGCGCTGGCTAGAATATCTAATGAAGGAATACCGATGATAGGAATATGCAGTGAGAGGGCGAATCCCTTGGCGATAGCGAGACCGATTCGCAGGCTTGTGAATGAACCCGGACCGATAGCGGCTGCCACGGCTGATAACGCGTTTACACTCTGGTTGGATTCTTTGAAAGCGGCATCTATGGCTGGAGAGAGCTCAACAGTATGACGCCTGCTCGCTGTCCATATTTTTTCATAAATAACCGCATTGCCATCGAAAATCGCAATACCTATCCATTTTGTAGAGGAATCAATTGCCAGAATCATCAGTAGCTCTTTACCATCTCGTTTTTTAGGGTATTTACAATTTTAATATAATGTTTTCCAACAGGTTTGAAGATCAAGCCCCGCTGTTGATCATCCTGCCAGGTAAGGTCTATCCATAAATGCGTATCCGGTAAGGCAGACAATATACGCTCGGGCCACTCAATAATAAATGGGCCGCCTTCAATCATCATATCAAGGTCAAGGTCTTCCGCCTCCATTGCATTCTCTAACCGGTAAGCATCGAGATGGGTGAGTTTTTCTCCGTCGGGACGATTGTAATATTTTGCCAAAACGAAAGTGGGGCTGGTCACGTTTTCAAGGGCTCCCCAGCCTTTTGCGATCCCCTGGGTGAGAGTGGTTTTTCCAGCACCAAGATCTCCACATAGGCAAATTACATCTCCCTGAGAAAGCAGATGCCCAAGGCGGATTCCGATCCGCCTGGTCTGGTCCGTGCTACGGCTGATGAATTCGAAAGTGTTTGGGTCCAAAATGGGCATATTAATCCCTTATCGTGCTAATAATTCATTGATCGTTTTTGCAATATCACGTGCTGCATCTGGCTTGGCGAGACGTTTTGCATTTCCGGCTGCTTTTTCCCGTTCCTCCGGGTGATTAATCCATTTCTTTAATGTCATGATAACTTCTTCTGTCTCTGGCGCCCAGACGCCCGCGCCTTGATCGGTGACAAAAGTTACATTGCCTTCCTCCTGGCCGGATAGGCGGTGATAAAGGATTATCGGCAGATTGGCGATCAGTGCTTCACAGATCGTACCGGGTCCAGCTTTGGTTACCAGGATATCCGCAGCGCGCATAAAATCAGGCATTTCTTTGACAAATCCATAGATGCTTACGGGTATGTTCCAATTAATTGCTTCAAGCTCTTCCTTGAGGTTTTCATTACGTCCGGTGATTATGGCCAGATGCGTGTCCAAACTGGCACGATTGATCTCTTCCGCGATGCTGCCGAGTGGTCCCATGCCTTCCCCTCCGCCAACAAGGAGCACTGTCGGTTTGCCTGTCGGCCATTCGAGCTTCTTACGCAGGGCTTTTTTATCACCAGATGGCCTGCAGAACCGATCGGCAACGGGCAATCCGATCACGCGCAGTTGATTTTCTTCTAGCCCGGCACGCATTGCGGGGATCCGTGCCTGCTCAGTCGGAATGCTGATCAGATCTGCCTCCTTCGCAAACCAGGCGGTGTGGGATGAGACCAAATCGGTAACCACAATCATATATGGTGTTTTGACATCCCGCCTGCGCATGGCTCGCAAAAAAGGAATGTTTATGAGAGGATGGACTGAAACGTAAATATCACCGGGATGGTCGCGCAGCATTTTATACATACCCAGTCTGATATAGGGCCAGAAGCTGGTATAGAGTATGCGCATGAAATCTGGATCATCACTAACTTTAAAAGTTAATTCCCATAAGAAATCAATGCGGGACATGCGCGGATACATCGGGCCTGCCTGGTTGAAGGGTGGCGGAGAATATTCTTTGAAAAAATCAATCATGTCGTATTGATATTGCTCAGGGTAGACAAGATCTATGCTTTCAATGATCGCCTCAGCGGCGCTGCGATGCCCGCCACCGGTATCTGAAAACAAAAAAACAATCCGTTTCTTTTCTACATTATTTTCCTGCATGCATATCCTTCGAACAATTCTTTTTTACGCGATTACGCACTTCACGACGCGTAAGCATTACCCTCCGCTGACATGTGAGACATTCCAGTCCTATATCTGCTCCCAAACGGATCACTTTCCATTCATACCCACCACACGGATGTGGTTTTTTCAACCTTAGAACATCATTTAATTCGAGGTCGGGGAGCATGTTTGGATTATATCGCATGTTGAAAAGCCTTCATTTTGCGTTATAGTTAACCTATGATCAATAACTCACCTCCTTTTTTCATTTCTGGCATTATCACCCTGCTGATCGCTTTTACGTTCCACGAATTTGCACACGCCTGGACCGCTGATTGGTTTGGTGATGATACGCCACGGCTTTATGGTCGCTTAACCCTGAATCCGCTCGCGCATTTAGATATCCTCGGCAGCTTGATGTTGATCACTGTTGGTTTTGGATGGGCAAAACCCGTACCGATCAACCCGCGCCGGTTGCGGGACCATTCGCCAGCCGCACCGATGCTGGTTGCGCTCTCCGGGCCGATGTCTAACTTCGCTCTGGCTGTCATAGGCGCCCTGCCACTACGGTTGGGACTGGTTGGACCAACGGCTGCAAAGATCGCTTTTTTCCCCACGCCATACCAGTTTCTGCTGTACTTCGTATATACCAACCTGGGGTTGATGTTGTTCAATTTGATACCTCTGCCACCGCTGGATGGCGAAGAGATCCTTGATTATTTAATACCGCCATCCCTTGAATCTGGCTGGTCACGCATTAAGCAGTATGGACCATATATCCTGATCGCACTATTTATATTGGGTCCGTTAGTGGGATTTAACGTGATCAGTATTTTGTTAACACCGCTGATCAATGGATTAGCCGGCTTCTTACTGGGTTAGTTTCTGGGGAGGAAGACCTGAAGGAAATATGACCGCATATTGCTATCTATTAGAGTGCAATGATGGCAGTTTTTACTGCGGATGGACGAATGACCTAGAAAAGCGCCTCACCGCACACCAAGCTGGAACAGGCAGCCGGTACACGCGGGCGCATTTGCCGGTAAAACTGGTGTATTTTGAGATATTCGCGGAGCGTTCGCAGGCCATGCGGCGAGAAAGTGAAATAAAAAGCCTGGATCACATCGAAAAAAAGGAATTGGTGGAGCATTTTGAAGGTCAATAAAGCGTTGATAGAGAAAATACCGTCAGCAAAATGGGTTTCCATAGCTCCAGGACGCGTCAATCTTCTGGGTGAGCATGTCGATTACAACGATGGGCTGGTTCTGCCGACCGCAATTGATCGTTTTGTGCAGGTTGCTTTCTCAGCGCGTGCGGACCATGTTGTCAATGTGTATTCGATCGATCTGAAGGATTCTGTTTCCTTTTCGATGGATTCATTGGCTTCTAAAAAGGATCGTACGGGAAATGAATTGAAAAGCTGGGCGCAATACGCAGCCGGTGTGGCATGGGCGATGATGCAAGAAGGATTCAGCCCGGCAGGGATGGACGCGGTGGTCACTTCAGATGTTCCCATCGGCGCTGGGCTGAGTAGTTCTGCCGCGTTTACATTGGCACTTGCAGCAGCCTGGCAGAAAATTGGTGATTTCAAGATCGATCGCATGCGGCTGGCGCAGATGTGCCGGCGGGCGGAGAACGATTATGTGGGCGTTAACTGCGGACTGATGGATCAGTTTGCGTGCGCGCATGGTGTCGCCAGGCACGCACTCTATTTTGACACACGCAATCTTGCCTGGCAGCCGATCCCGCTGCCCCTCGACACAACTATCGTGATCGCGGATTCCAAAGTTGACCGGACACTGGCCAGTTCTGCCTACAACCAACGACGCCAAGAATGCCAGACAGCGCTTTCCATCGCCCAGGGTGTTCTTCCAAATATTACATCCTTACGGGATATTAATCTAAGTGACCTGGGCATGTTGGCGGATTTGATGCCTGAGGTGATTTTTCAACGCACCTGCCATGTGGTTGAAGAAATTGAACGTGTTAAAAAGGGCTGCCAATGCCTTTTTAGTGATGACGCAAAGGGATTTGGAGAACTGATGACCGCATCCCATGCTTCCCTGCGTGATCTTTACGCGGTGAGCATCCCTGCACTGGATGCGCTGGTAGAGATCGCTAGGGGATTGCCGGGGGTATATGGGGCACGGCTGACGGGAGCGGGTTTTGGCGGATGCACGGTGAATCTGGTAGAAAGCGCGCGCGCGGATGCGATCATCCGTGAAATCAGGACGATTTTCAAACAGAAAACCGGGATGGACGCGATGACCTATATCTGCAAACCTTCGCGCGGCGTGCACGTGGAAGCGATTCAATAAGAAATTGCCGCAGCGCTTTTCCCCGCAGATGGAAGCGTTTCAGTCCGTAAACACAGGCAGGTGGCCAAGCGAAATGATGTGAGACCATTTCTCTTGATCGCCCTCGGTGAAAATTGCGGTTTCCAATGCGATTTCCGCCCCTGCTTTTTCCAGTATCGCCCGCATCCCTTCCAGGGTGGAACCCGTACTGATGACGTCATCCACGATGACTGCTTTCTTACCTTCAACCAGGGCAATATCCTTTTCATCAAGAATTAGAGTTTGTGGTTTCCCGGTTGTGATGGAAAGCGTTTCAGCCTGAATCGCATCACCCATATAGACTTTGTAGTCTTTACGGAGAACGACATACGGTTTTTCAGTGACAACAGAAAGCGCGTGGACGAGGGGGATGCTTTTGGACTCCGCTGTCACGAGCACATCATAATCATGTGATGCCAGTTTTTTCCCTAATTCCCGCGCACTTGCGGTGACCAATTCCGTGTCCCCCAAAATGTTAATGATCGCGATCTTCAGCCCCGGTTTGATCTCAAATAAACGCAAGTCACGTTTGACCCCGCCGATTTCGATCGGGTATGTTTCTTTTTTGTCTGCCATACGACCCTCCAGCGAAATAGAACCGTTGAAATTGAGTGTATCATAATGGGAATCAGATGGTTAACATAATGAGAGCCGGAAACGCCGGTTCCGGCTCTCTCATAAGGAGGAGAAGAAGAGAAGTTGCCCTTGTAGATAATATACTGGATATGGTGATTTTATACTTGACGATTAACCTACGCTTAACCTACGATTTAAAATGCTTTTTCTATATAATCAGGGTATGAAAAAAATGGAGACTTCTGATGAAAACTAAAATGGTTAGCAGCTCGCAATTTGCTGACCGAATCATTGAAAAAACTGCGGTGGGGGCGGTCCAGATCACCGCTGGTGAGAAGGGTATTGTCAGACTGAATATACTGGCTGAATCTTTTCCCCACGCGGCAATCTTTCAGATTGGGAATCCTACGGCTGAAAGGATAGTTGAACAAGCTGTTATTGAGCTAACGCAATATTTTGAGGGAGCACTGGATACGTTCAGCGTACCATTTTTCCTCGAGTCCCGTTCAGCTTTCCAGCAAAAAGTACTCATGGCAGTCTCAAAGATCCCGTATGGGCATGTTATGACCTATGGTGAGATCGCGGCAAGGATAGGGCAACCGACCAGTGCTAGAGCTGTGGGCGGCGCCCTGGCAAAAAATCCGATCATGATCATGATTCCCTGCCACCGTGTTGTCGCCCACAATGGCAAATTGCACGGGTTTTCCTCACCAAAGGGAATCCAGACCAAAGCGTGGCTGCTGCAGCATGAGGGTTTGTCGGTAATAGATGAGAGGGTTAGAATAGACCGTGTTTATCGTGAGGTTGCCGCATGACATTTAATATTCCAGAAGGGTTCCGGTCCGGTTTTACCGCGGTTGTCGGGCGGCCGAATGTCGGTAAGTCCACGTTGATCAACGCCATGCTGAAACAGAAGATCGCCGCGGTATCTGAAAAGCCGCAAACAACACGCTCGAATCAACTCGGCATCCTGACCGATGATAAAGCGCAGATCATCTTCGTTGATACACCCGGGATCCACGACCCGGTCAACCCCCTGGGTGAGATGATGAATATGGAAGCGCAAGCCGCGCTGGATGATACGGATGTGATCCTGTGGCTGGTGGATGTCTCCGAAAATCCACATGCAGAAGACCGGCAGATCGGGAAACTGCTGCGTGAAAGAAGCAATGTGGTGCAGGCGTTGAATAAGATCGATCTAGTGGAGGATGCGCAGATATTGGAACGCCTGCGTGTGAAGTACCAGAAAATGGCACCTAACGCCCAACAGATCATGATCAGTGCCGCGCAGGGGGCCGGTTTTGGCGTGTTGAAAGACGCAATCATCGCCGCGCTGCCGCCGGGCATGCCTTATTTCCCGGAGGACCAAATCACCGATATCTATGAGCGCGATATAGCGGCAGACCTGATCCGTGAAGCAGCGCTGGCGCATCTGCACGATGAGATTCCCCATTCCATTGCAATTCGTATTGATGAATATAAGGAGCGGGATGATATCGGCGCAAGGATCACGGCAACCATGTTTGTTGAGCGCGAATCGCAGAAGGGAATCGTGGTGGGCAGTGGGGGGAGCATGATCAAACAGATCGGCACCACTGCCCGGAAAGCGATCGAAGCGATGTCTGGACGCAAGGTGTACCTGGACCTGCGGGTCAAAGTCAAGAAGAACTGGCGCAGCGATCCCGCGTTCCTGCAGCAGATGGGGTATTCTCCCAACAAAAAATGAGGATCAATGTGTGGCTGGTGCTATTCATTGCGAGTATGGCTTTGGATTGGCTCGCGCTATGGCTGTATCGGCCCACTATCAATTATCTGACAAAACCTCTGACATTGTTCCTGCTGATGATGTGGTTCTGGTCCAACGCGGGAAGTGGGTGGGTCGCATTCAGTTTCCTGATCGGGTTCTTTTTTTCGCTGATCGGCGATGCTTTTTTACTGCTTCCACCGCGCTATTTTATGATGGGCCTGGCAGCATTTTTACTCGCCCATTTATCTTATCTGGCAGGATTGGCGATCGGCATTGACCGTTTTCCCCTATCATTCTGGATCCTTACCGCGCTTGTGATGGTTGTGATGTTCTCAATCGGGCAGCGGCTGGTTGGCTCGGCAAGGGCGAATCCCCGCCACCGCCGGATGATAGTGCCAATCATTTTATATGCCTGCGCGATCAGCTTGATGTTCCTGTTTGCGCTTTGGACTCTTTTCCGGAGGGACTGGGGATTGAGCGCGGCGGTAGTGACCGCATGCGGGGCGCTGCTATTCCTTTTCTCCGACATATATCTGGCGTTTGATCGATTTGTGAACCCGATCCCCCGGGCGCGGCTGATGATACGGATCACTTATCACCTGGGGCAGTTTGCGCTGGCAACGGGGGTGATCCTCTCCAGCGTCGGCGCCTAATCTCGCTTCAGCGGTTGAAATCCTTCACCGAGCGCCTCATTGGCCTGACCGATGACCATGAAGGCGACCGGATCTGCTTCGTGTACGATGGTCTTGAGGATGTTGATCTCGGCGCGCGTGAGCACACAATAGAGTACCGGGCGGGATTGATCGGTGTAGGCACCGGTGCCGGGCAGGATGGTGACGCCACGTTCGAGCACCCGGCAGATACGGCTGGCTACCGCGTCGGGCTGGGTGGTGACGATGAAGGCGGTACGCAGGATGTTGTTGCCCTCGGATACCAATTCCGCGACCAGGCCGCTGACATAGATGACGATGAGACCATAGAGCGCGCGCTCCCAGCCAAAAGCAAAACCGGATGCCAGGACGACCAGGCCGTCGGTGATGAGATAGGCCTGGGTGATCGAGACTCCGCGCTGGCGGCTGAGGATACGCCCGAGGATGTCTGAACCGCCGCTGGTACCGCGCCCGCGATAGACAAGGCCAAGACCCGCGCCGAGGGCCACACCGCCATAGAGCGCCTGGAGGACGATATCCCCCGTGATGCCTTCACGCGGTAAAATAAAGATCAGCAGGTCGGTGAAAAGGGAGAAAAGGACGACGGCGATCGTGGTGCGCAGCGCGAAGCGCGTACCACCGAGGTAACGCCAGCCGAGGATGAAGAGGGGCAGGTTGCCGAGGATGACCATGACGCCGATGGGCCAGCCGGTGAAGAACTGGATGATCTGGGCCGCGCCGGAGATGCCGCCGCTGACCATCAGGCCGGGGATAAGGAATAAGCACATGGCCAAGGCCTGGACCAGGGCACCGAGGATGATATAGAGATAATCCACGATAGCTATGCGGTTGGTATAGAGTTTTTTCAGCATGGCGATTGGCGCAGATTATACGCACCCTGGGCGATAAAAGGTAGTGCAAGGCGGCGTAAAAGGCGGTGACTAAGGTCACTCGCTTCTAATAAGTGCCTAATGTAAAAGCGAATGATTTCCTGTAGAATGAAGATGGAGGGACAGCGGTCATGCAAATACCCGAAAGGGTGTGGGAAGATGATGAGAGGATCCTCCGGGATCTGCAAACGCTGTCCCTCAAGCGTATGGGCAGGCGGGGAAAGATGGGGGATAAAGCGGACAAAATGCGACAAAACCGGACAGTTTTGAAAGCATTTGGGGTGAAAAAAGGGGGATGGGGGGA
>CAZDIS010000025.1:0-22257 GCA_964505585.1 uncultured Pelolinea sp.
CTGGCCTGTGCAAGACTGGGCTGGCCGGAAATGTTCGCTGACGTGACCGCAAGCGGACCGCAGACCGTGATCAGGTTACGCAGCCAGGCATGATCCGGCATGCGCACGCCAACCGTATTAAAGACGGTCAGGGCACGCGGCAGGTGGGAACGTTTTTTTAAAATGACCGTCAGAGCGCCCGGCCAAAATTTTTCTGTCAGCGCCTCCGCAAGCGGAGAAATATCAGACGCAATGTGCCGCAGCTGGCCGCGTTGCCCGATCAATACAGGGATGGCTTTCAGCTGGTCGCGTTCTTTGATGCGGTAGATCCGTTCAATTGCATTGTTATCTTCCACCAGGCATCCGACACCGTAGACGGTATCCGTCGCGAAAGCGATGACACCGCCCGCGGCCAAAACTTCCTGCGCGGTGGTGACCGCCTGTTTATCTGTCTCTCTGATGATGTTTGTGTGCATGACGCCTCAATACTGGATGATGCCAATTCTGGCACGCCCGGCCAGATCATTGACTATTTTAATCGATGCCCGCGGGTGCATAACGCGGCTGTAAGCGAAAAATTTGTCTACCTGTGATCCCTCGATCTCAAAAAATGCAGTCCACGTGCTTTTTTTGACCCGCGCAAGGGAATGGATGAGCGGTTGAATGAACCGCAACCCCTCCTCTCCGCCGTCCAGCGCAAGTTCAGGCTCATACCGCCGCACATCTAAATTCTTTAGAATTCCAGAAGGGATATAAGGCAGGTTGGCGCAAATGATGTCGAATTGCGCACTAAAGCAATCGAGGAGATGGGCTTGAACCAAGTGTATCCGAGGGGATACGCCATGCCGTTCCGCGTTTTGGGTTGCTGTGATAAGGGCATTGCGTGAGATATCGACCGCGAAAATGCGGCTGCCGCTGATCTCCCTGGCGAGCGTAACGGCGATACAACCGGACCCCGTGCCGACATCGGCGATTCGGATAGGATTTGGAAACCTTTCTCTTTCAGTTACTGCTAATTGAACCAGCAGTTCAGTCTCGGGGCGGGGGATGAGGACGGAGGGATTGACCAAAAAATCACGGCCGTAGAAAGCTTTTTTCCCGGTAATGTAAGCCAGCGGTTCGCCGCTTATCAGGCGATCCAGATAAGCCGATAAGATGTGTTCCTGCGCTTTCGTGAGTGAAAAATCAGGGTGCGCAATCTGCCAGGTGGTATTCCTGTGAATGACGGATTCAAGCAGGGCATGGAGCGCTGAGGCATGCTCCCCAGCAGCGGAAATTCTACCGCGGCCAGCCTGCAGCCATGCGCCAATCGTACCCGTTTTACTCCTCCGATTCAATGGCAGCGAGCCGATCTGATTCTTCGCGCAGTGCCATTTCATTGATAAAGATGTCGAGGTCGCCTTCCATTACCGCTGACAAATTATGGGAGGAGACATTGATGCGGTGGTCGGTAACGCGGGATTGCGGATAGTTATAGGTGCGGATCTTTTCTGAGCGTTCACCGGTGCCAACCTGCGCCTTGCGGGAGGCGGATTCCGCATCCTGGCGTTTCTGTACTTCAATTTCATATAACTTCGCGCGCAAAATACTCATTGCGCGTAGTTTATTCTGAAGCTGGGAGCGTTCATCCTGGCAGGCAATCACGATATTGGTCGGCAGGTGGGTGATGCGGATCGCGGTGGAGTTCTTCTGCACACTCTGTCCGCCCGCCCCAGCGGATTTATAGACATCGATCTTGAGGTCCGAGTCCGGAATTTTGATATCAACATCTTCGACCTCCGCCAAGACAGCGACGGTCACGGTGGAGGTATGGATCCGACCGGAAGATTCCGTGGATGGGACCCGCTGAACGCGATGCACACCGGATTCAAATTTGAATTTAGAGTAAGCGCCACGGCCCTTGATCATGAAGATGATCTCTTTAAAACCGCCGATGCCGGTCTCATTCTGAGAAATGACCTCAGTCTGCCAATTCTGGTTATCGGCATAGTTCATATACATTCTAAAAAGATCCGCCGCGAACAACCCGGCTTCATCGCCGCCTGTCCCGGCGCGAATTTCAATGATTACATTTTTCTTATCGCGCGGGTCTTTCGGTACCAACAATGATTTCAATTCGCCTTCCAGTTTGTCGATGACACCCTGCAAACGGGAGAGCTCTTCGCTGGCGAATTCAGCCATCGCATCATCCGCGCTATTTGCCAGTTCCTGCGCCTGCTGTTTTTCATCAAGCGCAGCGCGGTATTCCCGTGATTTGGTGACCACCTCTTCAAGATCCGATTTTTCTTTGGATAGTTCGGCGACCAGCTGATAATCTTCGTAATTATCAGCAATACGTTTTTCTATTTCCTGGTAGTGTTCTTCAACTGCGTTAAGACTTTCTAAGAGCATGAATGATTCCTTCTGGATTATGATTTGGATGCTGGTAATTATACCAGTGGCACTTTTTACCTTAAATTTACATATAAATTGTGGTACTTATTTCCATCGTCATATAATTAATAAAAATGGAGGTTTGCATGGGTATTAAAAAAGAAGTATTAACGTGTGAAAATGCACCAAAAGCTGTTGGGCCTTATTCGGTTGGCATCAAATCTGGCGAATTCCTGTTCCTATCCGGACAATTGGGGCTTGATCCAAAAACCGGAAAATTCGTGGAAGGCGGGGTTGAAGCACAGACAAAACAGGCATTGACGAATATCAAGCATATACTGGAAGCGTATGGTGCCAGTTTATCTGACGTTGTTAAAACGAGCGTATTCTTGAGCGATATCAACGATTTTCCCAAAATGAACGCGGTTTATGCGACATTCTTTGATGAAGCACCGCCAGCGCGGTCCACGATGGAGGTCGGCGCTTTACCGCTGCTTGGCCTGGTAGAGATAGAAGTAACAGCAAGAATCTAAACGATGAAAAAGGACCTGATCTGCATCGTTGATGACGAAGCGCGCATCGCGGAATTTGTGCGTATTTACCTTGAAAAAGAGGGATTTTCGGTAATCAGCTTTGCAGATGGCCTGAAAGCGCTGAACGGCATCCGAAAAGAAGACCCTGAACTGGTGGTTCTGGATGTGATGCTGCCCGGTATGGATGGGTTTGATATTTGCAAGATGCTGCGGGCGGAAAAGAATAACGTACCGATCATCATGCTGACCGCGAAAGATGAAGAAATTGATAAGATCATCGGGCTGGAACTGGGCGCTGATGATTATCTTACCAAGCCCTTCAATCCGCGGGAATTGGTGGCGCGCATCAAAGCGGTACTGCGACGGAATACGCTTTCCAGCGCATCCTCGCAATCCGTGATCGATGTGGGTGATATCCGCATTGATATGAACCGACGCGAGGTGACAGTGAAAGGGGAACTGATCTCTCTGCGTACACAGGAATTCGAACTGTTGCGCGTCCTGGCAGAAGATGAAGGACGGGTTTTTTCACGTGAAAAACTCCTCAACCTCGCGTGGGGTTATTCATTCGCGGGACAAACCCGCACCGTTGATGTGCATGTGGCCCAGCTGCGGAAAAAGCTAAAAGACAGCGCCACATCTATCGAAACGATCACCGGATTTGGCTACAAGTTAATGGCATGACCCTTTTCTCAAAGATCAATTCACGACTGTGGATCACCTATGTTTTACTGGTCGCATTTGTGCTATTTGTAGCATTCGCGGGTATGTTGATCGCATTTAGAAACAACCCCCTGTTGTATTGGAGTGAATTTGTGCGCTTGAACTATGTTTCCAATTCTCTTTCAAGCCGCCTGGATTTCTATTCATCCGCAAAATGGGATGGGATCATCGACGTATTTCTTACTGACACCGGATTGCTTGACGTGCGGGTGCTGATATTTGATGTGGATGGCATGCTTTATTTAGATTCCATGTCTGAGGCATATTCTCCAATCCCCATGGTAGCAGATCCGGCAGCCGTGTTTGGACGTACGGAAGGGAATATCCGCCTTTTTCAGGACAATAATCGTAAATACTGGTTTTACCAGATCAATCCGATCAACCAGTCCTATTATCTTCTGGCAGCCATTCCGCGGCCGAAAATGCAAGTCCAGACCATCCTGCGGGATGAACTATTACGCCCGCTATTCCGCGCGGGGATCATTGCCCTTTTTGTTGCGTTCATCGTCAGCTGGTTTGTCGCGCGCTGGATAACCCGCCCGTTAGAAAATATTTCTGAATCCGCGCGAAAATTGGCGAGTGGTGATTTCCCGCCGATCGAGATGGAAGGCCCGCTGGAAGTCCAGCAATTGGCTGAGGTAATTAATACCATGGACCGCCAGGTGCGTGACACGATCCAATCGCAAAAGAATTTTGTCGCCAATGTGTCGCATGAGTTAAAGACGCCATTGACATCCATTCAAGGTTTCGCACAGGCGATCCACGATGACACCATTCAATCCAAAGACGAAACCAAACGCGCGGTGCATGTCATCCTGGAAGAGACTGACCGCTTGAATTATCTGGTTAATGATCTGTTGATGCTTGCCAAGCTGGACGCGGGTACGATCCAGTTAGCGCTCAGGGAATTCCCATTGAACCCGATATTGAAAAATATCCTTGAAAAATTCTCTTACCAGATCACGGATAAAGATTTGGAAGTGGAAATCCATTTAGAAAATTCAAATATTATCCTTGGGGATGGTGAACGTATCATCCAGGTATTTAATAATTTAATCGATAACGCTATCAAGTTTTCACGACCGGGCGGAAAAATAAGCATCTCTGACCGCCAGGATGACCATTACGCGGTTATCGAGGTTGCGGATGAGGGGATCGGGATATCCGCGGATGAAAGCAAGAAGGTTTTTGAGCGTTTTTACCAGGCCGATAAGTCACGTGGGAAAAAATCAACGCGCAGTGTTGGCCTGGGGCTTTCCATCGCGCACCAGATCATCAAAATGCATGCGGGCGAGATCACCGTACAAAGCACACCAGGCAAAGGGAGTCGTTTTATGGTAAAAATACCCTTAGCCCATGCGAAATCAAAATAAACATCATCCCCTGGTTTCCGTCATTGTCCCTTGTTATAACGAGGAAAAAACAATCCAACTTCTGCTTACAGCGATTCACCAACAGACCTATCCAATTGAGCGGATGGAGGTCGTTATTTCTGATGCGATGTCCAGTGACCGGACCAGAGAGAAAATCAAAGCATTCGTTGAAACTCACCCTGATCTCCCCATCCAAGTTGTAGATAACCCAAAACGAACGATCCCGGCCGGGGTGAACGGTGCGGCAGAGGCCGCGCGGGGAGAGATACTGGTGCGCCTGGACGCGCATTCGGAGCCAAATCCCGCGTATGTTGAAACCAGTGTAGCGATGCTATCCAGCCGGAAAGCTAACAATGTGGGAGGGGTCTGGCAGATCAAACCGGGAGCGGAGACCTGTATTGCTTCCGCGATCGCGATCGCAGCCGCTCATCCGCTGGGGGTTGGGGATGCAAAGTACCGGATATCAACGAAAGCCCAATATGTTGATACGGTACCTTTCGGCGCTTTTTACCGCAAGACTTTTTTTGATATCGGCGCATTCGACGAGTCTCTGCTGGCGAACGAAGATTATGAATTCAACGCGCGCCTGCAAGAAGATGGCGGAAAGATTTGGTTAGATCCGCGCATTATTTCACAGTATTACGCGCGGCCGACCCTAAGAAAACTGGCGGTCCAATATTTTCGTTATGGGTTCTGGAAGGTCAAAATGCTGCAACGATTCCCGACAACCATCCGCGTGCGCCAGGCGGTCCCGCCATTATTTGTAGCCAGTCTTGCCACATTTGGGCTGCTTTCCATATTTTTTCCGTTTGCTCGTATAATTCTTTTAGGCGAACTATTTCTGTATGCGTCCGCCCTTTTGATCGCAGCTGGGCAGTGTTTTTTCAAAAATAAGAAAAGGTGCTGTATTTTCATCCCACCAGCAATTGTTGTTATGCATTTTTCGTGGGGATTTGGTTTTATCTACAGCCTCATTGCGTCATTATTTAGGAAAACAAAAATTAACTTATGAAGAGCAACGGAAATGGCCAAAAACCGCTGTGGCGCATCACCGAAAGGGAGCGCCGGATCATTCTGTTTATCGGCGATTTGCTGATGGCAGGGGCGGCACTGATAATCGCGCTGTACTTCTGGGCGATGGAAGACCAGTGGATGGACTTCACCTGGCAGTTCCTTCAAGACCGTCCCCCGGATTGGTATTACACCCTGCCTATTTACTGGCTGGTGTTTATGATCGAGCTATACGACACCAAACGGGCTGGGCGGAGAAATGATACCATCCGCGGGATTATAACCTCTACCATCATAAGCACGATCGCTTATTTGGCGGTATTCTTCATCTCTGAACCAAAATCTCTTCCACGGCGCGGTGTGGCAGCTTTCATCGCGGCCGCAGCCGGACTAACCTTTTTGTGGCGCATGCTGTATATCCGAATTTTTACAGCTCCCGCGTTTCTGCGGCGCGTTGTGATCATCGGCGCTGGCCGGGCAGGTTCGACATTGGCTGAAGAGATCAATAAGATCGATCCTCCTCCATACCAATTAATTGGTTTTGTGGATGACGACCCGGAAAAGAGCGGCAAGAATATAGCCGGCCTGCCAGTTCTTACATCCAGTGAAGCGTTGATCGCGCTGATTGAAGAAGAGCACATTACGGACCTGATCTTCTCAATTTCCGGGGCCATGCGGCCCAGCATGTACGCTGCAATACTGGAAGCAGAGGAACGGGGGGTTGACGTCATTACCATGCCGGTCGTATATGAATCCATCATGGGCCGGGTGCCCATCTCACTCCTGCCGGATGACTGGGTGCTGCGAACGTTCGTTGACCGCGCTCACGCACCAGACACTTACGAACTGATAAAACGGCTGATCGATCTGATCGGATCTTTTTTTGGAATGATATTCCTGGGATTGATCTTTCCATTTATCGCCTTACTGATCATCATCGATGATGGACTCCCGGTTCTGTTTCGGCAGACCCGAGTCGGGCGGAGTGGAAAAGCGTTTGAGTTAATTAAATTCCGCAGCATGCAAAAAGACGCAGAAAAGGACGGAAAGGCACAATTCGCCGTTGAGAATGATGAACGCGTGACAGGCATCGGGAATTTCCTTCGAAGAAGCCACCTGGATGAGATCCCCCAGTTTATCAACGTGATCAAGGGTGATGTCACGCTCGTTGGCCCGCGCGCTGAACGGCCAGAGATGATAGCCGAATTGCAGAAAGATATCCCTTTTTACCGCGCACGCTTATTCATTAAACCGGGTGTAACTGGATGGGCGCAAGTTAATTACGGATATGCCAGTACCGTCGAAGAAAACGCGGTCAAGCTGGAATATGACCTGTATTACATCATGCATCGCAACCTATTTATGGATATACGGATCATTCTGCGGACGATCGGTGATGTATTTGGATTTCGCGGGTTATAGATGAAGATCAAGATCAATATCCGCAACCGTTATATTTTGATTGGAGATCTCTTTCTTTCCTTTATATCTGTTCTGGGCACGTATATCCTGCGGCTGGAATTGATCGAGGTTTTCAGTAACTATTATCTTTCCTTATTGTGGATGCTGCTACTTTCGCTCACCCTGAAACCGCTGATCTATTTTTTCTATGGGCTTTACCGCAAGATGTGGATCTACGCCAGCGTTCGCGAATTGAAATTGATCGTGCTGGCAGTAACCACGGCTTCCGCTGTCATTTCCGCAATTATGTTGGTGCTTTTCCATAACAACATCTTCACATCATTTCCACGTTCTGTGCTGTTCATTGATTGGATCCTGTCACTTATTTTTGTCGGCGGGCTTCGTTTTGGGCTGCGCGTTATGTTTGAGAGCAATAAGAACCGCATGGCAAACCAGCAGGTCCTGGATATTAAGAAAAATGCGTTGATCATCGGCGCTGGGGACATGGGTGCAACTGTTGCCAAGGAAATGCAAAAGAACCCATTATTAAACGCGAAACCGATCGGTTTTCTGGATGATAATCCCGAAAAATATAAGCAGCAACTGCATGGTATCCCCGTTATCGGCCGATTGCGTGATATGACACGGGTGATAAAAAATAATCAAGTCAATGAAGTCATCATCGCCATACCGAGCGCGTCGGGCCGCGTGATCCGTGAAATAACCGAGATTTGCAGGCGTTATAAGATCCCATTCCGTACTATGCCGGGTATTTATGAACTGCTGGGCGGCGACGTGAGCGTGACGCGGCTGCGGGAAGTAGAGATCGCAGACCTTCTGCGACGACCACCTACACCGATCACGGAAAGTTCGGTGGGAGAAATACTGCGTGGAAAAGTGGTGCTGGTTACCGGTGCCGGCGGATCGATCGGCAGCGAGCTGAGCCGACAGATCGCGCGCTGGGAACCGCAGAACCTGGTGCTTCTCGGCCACGGCGAGAACAGTATTTTTGAGACATACCATGTTTTGAAAAAATCATTTCCCCACATCCATTTCGTAACAGCGATCGCGGACATACGGGATGTTGAACGGATCGACCAGGTATTTACACGAAACAAGCCAGAAGTTGTATTCCACGCGGCAGCGCATAAGCATGTGCCATTGATGGAGACAAATATTGAAGAATGTGTGTTAAACAATGTTTACGGTTCGAAAGTGATCGTTGATGCCTGCGACAAGCACGGAGTCGAGAAATTTGTGTTCATTTCCACAGATAAAGCGGTGCGACCGATCAGCATCATGGGCGCAACCAAACGCATCGCGGAAATGCTGGTTCTGCAGGCCGCTGCCCGCACCGGACTGCCTTATTCTGTTGTCCGATTCGGAAATGTGCTCGGCAGCCGGGGCAGTGTCGTTCCTTTATTCAAGCAGCAGATCGCGCGCGGCGGACCGGTGACTGTAACCCATCCAGAAATGAAGCGTTATTTCATGACGATTCCCGAAGCGGTTTACCTGGTCCTGCAATCTGCCGGCATGGGTCTGGGCGGTGAAACGTTCGTCCTGGACATGGGGGAACAGATAAAAATCGTGGACCTGGCAAGTGACCTGATCCGGCTTTCCGGGTTTGAACCCGGAAAAGATATTGAGATTGTGTTTTCCGGAATTCGTGAAGGGGAAAAACTCAGCGAAGACCTTTGGAGTGACGGGCGAAAATTACACCCCACTCAGCACCCGGCTATATCATCAGAAGAAAGTGACCCGGTATTCACAGCAGAGCGATTAGCGCATATTGTAAACAAATTGGTTTCTCTATCCCTGGAGGGAAAAGCGCAAGATATTATCACTTTGATCAATGAAGACATACCAGAAGCGGAGATCAAACAGACGGCAGGAAGGACGCAATAACTTTATACAATGGGACAAGTCAATGAAACAGTGTGGGCGGATTTTCTCAAGGCATTCCCGAACGCGCATATTTTGCAGACGGCCGCCTGGGGGCGCCTTAAGCGCAAGTTCGGATGGTATCCGCGATATATTGTTAATCAGGATGCGGGCGCAATGCTCCTGTTCCGAAAATTTGTGCTTGGTACAACCATCGCATATCTTCCCAAAGGTCCGGTTGGAATGGAGTGGCAAGACCTCCTTAAGGATATTACGCGGGTTTGTAAGCAGGAACGCGCGATTCTGATCTACATAGAGCCGGACGAATGGGAAGGAGAGGGTAATCATTCAGTGCTGGAAGAAGCCGGGTTTGACGAAAGCGAGATCTCGATCCAACCCCGCCAGACGATCGTGATATCGCTAGACGGTGAGCCAGAAGGATGGCTGAGCCGGATGAAACAAAAAACCCGATATAACATCAGGCTGGCTGAGCGCAAAGACGTGGTAATTACACAGTCAGCGGATATTGCCACATTTACAGCATTGATGAAAGTCACTGGCGAGCGCGACGCGTTTGGCATCCACGATGCGGCTTACTATGAAAATGTTTACAAGCTGTTCGCGCCAAGCGGTGCGTGCACGATGTTTCTGGCATGCTACCATGAAGTCGCTCTCGCCGGGATCATGGTCTTTCTGCGCGGAAATCGGGCATGGTATTTTTACGGCGCGTCAAACAACCAGGAGCGCAACCGCATGCCTACGTATCTGCTGCAGTGGGCGGCGATGAAATGGGCAGCGGAGAACGGTGCTGAGATCTACGATCTGTGGGGAATCCCGGACGGCGCAGAATCTGAACTGGAAGCGCAATTCACATCCCGTTCAGACGGCCTGTGGGGTGTGTACCGGTTCAAGCGCGGTTTTGGTGGCGAAATCCGGCGATCAGCAGCGGTGTACCAGAAAGTATTAAACAAACCTTTCAATGCGATATACCAGTTGTTGTTAAAATATCGGAAAACACTGGTATCCTGACATGCAAGTTAAACAAAGTATCATCACTCAACGGTCATCCTGGAATACCGTTATCAAGCGCCTGCCCGGGAGCAGTATTCTGCAAACCTGGGAATGGGGACAGGTCAAATCCGCATATGGCTGGGATCCGTCCTACTTAATGTGGACGGATGACAGTGGATCGGTAAAAGCGGCAGCACTCGTACTCATCAAGACGCTGCCGGTGCCAGGCGTGAAAACTGCTTATGTACCACAGGGACCGCTGTTGAACTGGGGAGACAAGGCGCTTTACAAACAGGTTGTCAAAGACCTCGCGCATTTCGCCTGGACCCAGGGCACTTTTTCTATAAAAATCGATCCTGAAGTGATCCTTTCTAAGAATGAAAAGTGTGATCTGGAAAACATCAGCTATTTGAACGCACAAGAAATCATTGGGTTTCTAACCGAGCTGGGTTTCAAATATTCCCCGCAGCAGATCCAATTTAAAAACACAGCCTGGCTGGAGCTGGACAGGACGGAAGAAGACCTGCTGTCGGCGATGAAACAAAAAACCCGCTACAATATCCGCCTTGCCGGTCGAAAGGGCGTCACTATCCGCGAGGGGACAGCTGAAGATAGTGACCTGCTATATGATATGTACCTGGAAACTTCGCAGCGCGATGGATTTATCATCCGCCCGCGACCATATTATCAATCGGTTTGGCGCACTTTCATGACTGCTGGCATGGCTGTTCCTTTGATCGCTGAAGTCAACGGTGAAGCAGTCGCAGGGCTGATATTGTTTCATTTTGGAGACCACTCGTGGTATCTGTACGGGATGTCCAGGAGTATCCATCGGGAAAAAATGCCGAATTACCTCTTACAATGGGAAGCGATAAGACTGAGTAAAAAATTTGGTTGCCAGCGCTATGACCTGTGGGGAGCGCCGGAAACGTTTGATGAAAGCGACAGCATGTGGGGTGTTTATCGCTTCAAGAAGGGGCTGGGCGCAGTGCCGATCCAACGGATAGGCGCATATGACCTTCCGGTCAGGAAAAATACATATAAAATATTCATAGAGATAATCCCTCGCGTCCAATCTGTATTGCGCAAGATACGCCGAGGGCAGCAGGCACAAGAGTTAGATGGTCAGGATTAAAAGAAAAGTATGAATTTAGATATCGAAACGACTGTACGCGTTATCTTCGTCCTACTCCTCGCGGGAGCGGCGGGCATTCTTTACTATGCCGTTCGCGCTTTCCGTGAAGCGAGCCGTCTGCGATTCTTCCTAAAAAAACGGAAGATCCTGTCCCGCGCATGGCAGCTGGTTTTGTATGGTTTGCTGACGATTGCGGCCGCATTCCTGATCAATCGTTTCGCTGAACCGGTAACGTACCAGGTTTTTGAACCATCACCGACGATCACCATGACGCCGACAGTCACGCAAACAGCGACACCCACCTTATCACCCACACAAACCCTGACACCAACGCTAACGATCACACCTGAATTCACTGTCACGCCGATCATGCCGGTTGTGATCAGCGACGACTTCACTTCTGAGATCACGCCGAACCCTGAAGCGCGTTTCAGCCCGATCGAATTCGCCCGACGATTAACTGGTGATCTTCGGGCAATTGATGCGAGCGATCGGTTTGACCAACCGAACGGAACCATTTTTGGCTCGTTCACATACGCGAACATGACTGTTGGAGCCCAGTGGACCACACTCTGGTTCCGGGATGGCGAGTTGATCTCTTATGAGACGATCGAATGGAATGGCGCCTCCGGCGGATATGGTTTTGTGGATCTCACGCTGCCGGCTGAAGAATGGGAGCCGGGTGTTTATGAAGTGCAGATATTTGTTGGCGAGACCTGGAAAACCACCGGCACATTTGAAGTATTCGGCACACCGCCTACCGCGACACCGACCCAGACCGCTACGGTAACACCACTTCCGACCGAAACGCCTCCGGCGACTGAAACACCAGAAGCGACCGCGACAGATACACCAACCAGCACACCAATAGTGAACACAAACACGGTAACTGCACCAACAACCCAGCCGACCGCGACGGCAACATTTACCCCTACTTTTACGGTGATCGCGAGCCCAACAGCGACCAATACCTTAACGCCGACCATCAGCCTGACGCCAGAACCCACCAGGCGCTCAACGATCTTTAGATAATTCCGCCAGCGCTTTCGCGATCATCCCAGCAACCCGCGCATTATTTTTTAGCAGGGAAAGATTTGCCTTCATGCTTCTACCCTGCGTGATGAAAGCCACTTTTTCCAATAAGAATGGCGTTGTGGCGGGGCCATGAATACCGCGGGATTCCGCTTCTGAGAGTGCTTCCTTGATGGCGCTGTCTACCTCTTCGGCTGGAATCTCATCTTCCGCGGGAACTGGAACCGTTACCAAAACCGCGGACCGCAGCCCAAAGTGGCGCTGGGCAAGCGCAATGTGCGCGATCTCTTCCGCGGTATCGACCCGGTGGTCGACCGCGATCCCGCTATGCACTGAGTAAAACGCGGGCAGCTCGCCGGTCTGGTAGCCAAGAACCGGTACCCCATAGGTTTCGAGTTTTTCTTTGGTAGCCGGCATATCCAGGATCGCTTTGGCCCCGGAGCAGACCACAACCATCGGAATCTGCGCCAGTGTGGGCAGATCCGCGGATGTATCCGCATGATTGCCCCTGTGAACCCCACCAATTCCACCGGTGGCAAAAACATGGATCCCCGCGGCATGGGCAACTTCCATCGTGCCTGAGACAGTTGTCCCGCCATTCGCGCCCTTTGCGACCGCAAAGGCAATATCCTTTCGGCTGATCTTGACTGGATCTTTTGCCGCCGCGAGCGCGCGTAATTGATCGCTATCCAGCCCAACGTGGAAGGTGCCAGTGAACATCCCAATCGTCGCAGGCAGAGAACCCTCATCGCGCACTTTGTTCTCCATGTCCAGCGCGGTTTCGTAATTCGTTGGCTGCGGCAGGCCGTGGGTGATCAAGGTGGATTCCAGCGCAACAACCGGCAGCTTATTTTCTAATGCTTGTTTGACTTCATTGGATAGAACGATCGGATTCATGGGAAAATGCCTCTTTCTTCATCGAAATTTGAATATGGTCAAGATCGAAAAATGATACCATTGCCTGCCGAACAAAGATCTCTAATTCGTCCAATCCTGCATTGCCAGCGCTGGATGGTTCATGGATGTGGTCGCGGCTGCGGGATGAGATCAGCCTCTGGTCTGGATAATGAGAGAAGCGGTGGGGGCGGACAAACCATTTTTTACGCGGAAAGGCCGAATACACAGTTTGCGCGTAGTTTTCATGCAATTTCGTACTATTCTTTTTGTTTTGGACGTACGGGGTTGGATGTGGGTGAAAAGGAGTCCGCATTTGCCTGCGCTGGTTTATAAACGATTCAAGCAGTCCATTGAGAAAAGGAAATAGAAAGCGACGCGTTTGTTTTAATTCCAACAGACAGCACGCGTCATCGGAGGAAAGCAAAACCTTTGAAACGTTGCCGTTAGGATGATCTTTGGCTGGTGTTGATGGATGCAGTTGGAAGATCAAGGGGGCGCTCAACCCCTGGGGATGCATCTTCAAACGCAGATGATCGGATGCAAACCACCCCAGGATCTTTTGCTGGTGAGCTAGTTCAAACACGGTTGATTCATTATCATTCTGATTCATCAGCAACAGGCAATCCGCACTTCCGGTCTGCTGGACAAGCAGGCAGTGGGCTGGAGCTATGGAGATCGACGCTGGCCCGCCCATATTTCTCAGGATGTTCATCCGATGGGATGACCTGTTTTGTACGGGCAACGGGATGGTGATCGCAATATCATTGATCGAAAAAGCGCACCTGGATAAGAACGCACGCGCGGTTTTTATGCCGCCATCGGTTGTACCGCTTAGAAGGGTTGCCGCCTGAAGACGCGCAAAAAAGAACAGGACAAGCGGTATGGAAGTCACTAGCAGCGTGGCTGGGTGAAAATAGCGGACAACCAGATCCAAGAGTACATCGGCAATAAAACCATTCTCCGCGTTCAAGCGAATCAAACCATCTGAAGGGATGGAGCGAATTTGCGCGTTAAAGGTCCAAAAAATAAAGGCCATTAAACCAAGCAAAAAGACGCGTAATTTTCCGGCAGAATTATTTACCGGCAAAAAGGCCTGTGCCAATTTATTCCCCCAATTTTTCAACGTATCCATATTTCCTGTAATACGATCTTTAATTCAAAAGCTTGAAGTAATGAAAACTGCCTGTTTTTAGGATCTTGCTTGCTGCTATTCGTCAAGAAGTTTGCAGAATCCACTTTGCTTTGAAAAAACGAGATCAAATCACGCTTTGATCTGGACGCGTGATTAAAATCATCCAATGTGATCAAAGCCATGCTATCCCGAAAGGCAGCGGCAATGATGGAGCCGACCTTCGCCTCTAAATGTGATCTGCTATTTCCGGTTTGGTGATCCCGCTCAAGCAGCGCGGAAAGCGCCAGGATGTTTACCCGAGACTGCCTGGATTGGTTTTTGTATTTCAAGCGATAAAAAATATCAAATAAAGCTGCGATCTCCGCGCCATCCGCTGTCTGGAAGGTGAAACTCTGGTCATGTATAGTTGTTGAATGGCTGTCTTTTTCGATAGCATTGCGGCGAGAAATAGTGGTCCGATGATTGGGATCGGTTTTGGGGCCAACCGTGATGATGCCGGGACGCAAATCGAAGATATGGGATATAACAGAACCGCGTTTGAGATCAAATGTGCCGCCGCAGAGCACCTTACGCTGGTTGTTTGCGGATTTGATGACCACGACGGAATTATCATCGACGATCAATGCCGGGAAATGCGGCTTGCGCTGGAGGGCAAAATAATCAATATCAAAATGGGCATCGGTGACCACGGCGAATGGCTGCTCATGCTTAAAAATGCTTGCCCAAAAAAAACTAAATTTGGATTTACCGGGTGGCATATCAATAGGTAGTAAGTACAGCCAGAATGCTAGGGAAGCAGAATATGTGAATAAAAAGAAAATGAAAAAGAAAACCTGCATCCACCCGGAAGGGAACAAAAAAAATGGAGCAAGGCAGAATAAAAATGAAATGACCAACAGCAGCCGATGTGGAAAAAACGAAACGGCTGCCATCCTGCGTTTAAGTTCCATGCATTAATTGTAAGTCAAGACCTACTAAATTTGTTAATTTCAAAGTGAATAATTTATATTACGCTGATAAATGTTAAATCACAAATACTATATACTCATCCGCAGAGGTGAAAAATGATAAAAGAAAATAGTAAAGCACCAGATTTTAAATTATTGAACCAAGACGGGGAGATAGTCGCGCTAAAAGATCTATTGGGGACACCCCTCATCCTCTATTTCTATCCAAAGGATGATACTCCGGGATGCACAAAAGAAGCATGCAATTTTCGCGATGATTACTCGCGCTACCAGGATCTGGATGTCGAAATTGTGGGCGTCAGTCCGGACAGTGTAAAATCACACACAAAATTCGCGGAAAAACATGCACTGCCATTCATGCTTCTGGCTGATGAAGACCATCAGGTGAGTGAGCGCTATGGCGTTTGGGGCAAAAAGAAAAATTTCGGTAAAGAGTATTTTGGCATTATGCGGACGACTTTCCTGATCGACAAGGATGGGATGGTGCGGCGTGTATTTGAAGGCGTCAAACCGGCCGACCATTCCGAAGAAGTGATCGAAGCTGTTAAAAGCTTGCAATAAAGACTTACTGCACATGCAGTAAGGTTTTACCTTCCGCCCAGAGGTCTTCGAGGTTATAGAAGCCGCGCTGCTCTGGCGAGAAAATATGTAAGACGAGATTACCAAAATCGACGGCAATCCAGCCATTACCCGGGTTGCCTTCGATCCTTCCCTTTAAATTAAAACCGACCTGCAGTGCTTCCCTGGCTGTCTTGAGAATACTTCGCAGCATACGGTCGCTGGTGCCGGAACAAAGCACAAAATAATCTGTAAAAACTGCGATATCACGCAGATCCAGGAGGACGATGTTTTCCGCTTTTTTTTCTTCTAAAGCGCGCACAAGTTCACGCGCGATGTCTAATGTATTATCTTCTTTCAGGTTGTACCTCTACAAAGTATTAATTGAGAGCAAATTGTAGCATACTCCATTTCTATAAATGAATTGAAAAAATACGTTCATATTCCGGACCGAGCGGTGTCAGGGTGCTCTTGATAAAGAGGACTGAATCAGTGACGAAGGGTGGTAAATTCAGATGCTGGTAAGTGCCGAGGATTTTCCTGGCTGTCTTCAGGTGGTGATTATTTGCGCGGCGTTTGAAACGGCCGATCGTCAAGTGGGGTAAAAAAGCCCGCTTCTGAGACGGGTAGCCTAAAGCAGCAGCCGCTTCTTCTATTATCCGCGAAATTGATAATAAGGTATTGTTTGCCTGGCCCCGATAACAAATCACACGCGGTTTACCGCGCGCCGGCAGCATGTTTATTGTGAGGGTGCCAAAAGAAACTGGTCCATGATCCCCTAAATCGGATAGAAGGATATTTTTTAATCGTTCGATATGACGCGGCTCAAAATCACCCAGGAATTTGAGGGTGAGGTGTATCTGGGATATCGGGACCCATTTGATGCCTGACGGCAGCGCAGTCCGCAGGATCTGCATGTCTTTCGAAATTCGCGACAGGACTTTTGGAGGCGGTTTAATGGCAAGAAATGTTCTCATGCATATAGTTATACTAAATTCTAAATCCAATTAACCATATTTTTATTAAACGGTAATCCGCAATCGTTATCTTGGCACTAAGGGTGAAATATGGTATAAGATTAAAGCCCTGCTGTGTTCGTGATGTGGCACTCAATGTTTTGAGCCAACACTTTAGAAAACGGGCTCTTATCTTTCGGATGTGACGCGATAGGCGTTAGCCAAGGCGGAGCCAACGAAGAGGGGCCCATCCTGCGAAAGCAGGTTCAAAACTAAGCCGCACACGGCATGGCGGGGAGTTTTATATTAAGTGCCTTGACTTTTTGAGGGGCTTAATTTATTAATAAGGTACAGGAGGTGATCATGGCTGTTGCATTTAAAATTGTATTAGAAGATGGCGATGGGAACACAAGCGCATTTGACTTTGACCAGAAAAAAGTAATCGTAGGGCGGGATCCATCAGCTGACCTTGTGATCGATGATATTGAAATTTCCAGACAGCACCTGGTTGTGACGCGCGAAAAAGATGGGTTTTATGCGGAAGATAAGCAATCCACCAATGGCAGTTTCATTGGCGGCAATCAAATTAAGAAAAAAACCGCCATAGAAGACGGAGATTCCATCGTTCTGGGCCAGGATCATACCCTGACTTTAGAAATCGCAGAACCTCAACTCGCCGATGCGGAAGAGATAGAAGAAACCGCTCAGGAACCGTTTTCAACCGAAGAAAGCCCTCAGGAAAGTCCCGAAGAAAGCACCGCAGAAAGCCCGGCTCAGCAGCTTGAATCAGATGCCGTGGAAATGCCGGCAAC
This sequence comes from uncultured Pelolinea sp., assembly GCA_964505585.1. Taxonomy (GTDB): domain Bacteria; phylum Chloroflexota; class Anaerolineae; order Anaerolineales; family Anaerolineaceae; genus Pelolinea. The sequence goes on from CAZDIS010000025.1 coordinate 17,776, forward strand.
CCTAACGGAATCTTCGAAGGCGAAAGAACCCAGAAAAACCGAGACCAGGACAGCGAAAAATCAGCGCCCGAAGTGGGTGATCATTCTGCTGGCGGTACTCGCGTTCATTGTGGTCTTTTGTATTATTCCATTGATCGTGATCGAAGTCACCAACCAATGGTGCGACCTGTTCGCGGGGTTCTTTAATTCCATGAGCCCCGGAGTTTGTCCATAATCAACCAAAGCAAAGATTAGAGGAAACGATGGACCAAGAAAACAATACCAATATCACGCCAATCGTCGAGACGGATGACTGTTTTGCCTATATCGCGGAAGAACCAGATGGCGAGAACACCTATCATCTGCAGATCAATAACGTCACCCTGCATTTCTTCAATGAGGAGTGGCAAGTCGCCCTCGATTTCCTGCGCAAAGTCGTCAAGGAATTTGATTAATATCGCGGTGCACTAATGGACCTGAACGCATTTGCAGATTTTCCAAGCATTGACCGGAGTGGGATGTACGCGTCGATCCTGGCCCTGCCGGATCAATTGCAGGCCGGGTACGCGCTTGGTAAAAAGCTGCCTCTGCCCGCCGCCAAGGACCCGCGTATGGTGCTGATCGCGGGCATGGGTGGCTCTGCCATCGCGGCTGATCTGCTGGCAGGTTGTTTCTCCGACCAATTGCGCCTGCCGCTCACGGTCATTCGCGATTACCGCCTGCCGCATTGGGCGCAGGGGGATCAGGCGCTGGTGGTATGCTCCTCGCATTCCGGCAACACCGAAGAAACGCTGTCCGTGTACGCGCAGGCGCGCGAACGCGGCTGCCAAACGCTGGCCATCACTACCGGCGGCAAACTGGCCGAACAGGCAACGCACGCCGGGCTGCCCGTATGGCAATTCGAACATACCGGCCAGCCGCGCGCGGCAGTCGGTTGGTCATCCGGTCTTGTGCTGGCATTATTCCATCGGCTGGAAATGCTTGACGACCAGGAAGCAGAGATCGATCAGGCCGTTGCGGAGATGCGAACGCTGATTGAAAAGAACGCGGCGGAGATCGCGACCGCCAAGAACCCTGCCAAACGGTTGGCGGGACAACTGGTGGGCAAATATGTGGCTGTCTTTGGCGCGGAGCACCTCGCGCCGGTTGCACGCCGCTGGAAGACGCAGATCAATGAACTCGCCAAGAGCTGGTGCCAGTTTGAGGAACTGCCGGAAGCGAACCACAACACCCTGGCCGGGATCGTGTTTCCGGAAGAGCAGCTGCTGCGCATCTTCTCCATCTTTTTGCAATCACCCCACTACCTGGAACGCAACCAGCAGCGCGTCGACCTGACCTTCACCGAGCTGATGGTGGCCGGTATCGGCACCGATAAAGTCGGGCTGCACGGCGGCACGCGCTTTACGGATATGTGGGTGTCCTTGCTGTTTGGCGACCTGATCGGATATTACCTGGCCATGCTGAATGATATCGATCCCACGCCGGTGGAAGCCATTGAGGCGTTCAAAGCGCAGCTAGGGTGAGATTACAGTATTGATTGCCAACTAAGATAATCCATTGCTTTTTATTTTCGCAATGTTTACCCCCTTTAATCGTTACTAGTTTCTTCAAAAATTCTATTGTAATCTTCAAGGAAATTGGTTAGGCGAGATCGCGTTCTGCGAATCTTTTCTACCCATGCACTTAGATATTCAATACCTTGATCTGTAATTTGGTAAATTCTTCGGGATGGTCCCGCATCACCGGCCTCCCACGAAGAACTAACATATTGGTCCTTTTCAAGACCCCTCAATGTCCTATATAAATTACCCGGATCAATTCCAGGGATATTTTTTTTGTTTAAGATTTCCATCAATTCATAACCATGTGCCGGCTTATTGACCAGCTGAAGCAGCAGATTGGGCTGCACAAACCCGCGCATATGCCCACATAAGCCATCCGGTATTTTTTTCTGACTGCTATTTTTATTTTTCATAAATTGGTTCACTCTTTTTTATAATCTTACTCCCAACGATTATAGTTTGGCGCATTCCTGTTTTGATTATATTTACTTATGCAAATTGGCTCATATATAGGTTGTGATAGAAACCTTTGAGATCCACTAAAGAATCATGGGTGCCTTGCTCAATTATTCGGCCATCTTTGATGACCAGGACATGGTCAGCACTACGGATTGTGCTTAATCGATGTGCGATGATAAAGCTCGTACGGCCTTTCATTAAATTATTAAGGGCTTCCTGTATGTGGATCTCTGTGCGCGAGTCCACATCACTGGTCGCTTCGTCTAAGATCAGGATACGTGGTTCAGCAAGGATCGCCCTCGAGATGGAAATTAATTGCCGTTGTCCAGAGCTTAAATTGTTGGCGCGTTCTGACAGCATTGTCTTATAGCCATTTGGTAAACGCTTAATGAATTGATCCGCGTTTGCCATAGCGGCTGCCTCAATGCATTCTTCGTCTGTCGCATCCAACCTGCCAAAACGAATATTCTCTAGAACTGTTTCGGAAAACAAATACGTATCTTGAAGGACTATGCCAAGTTGGCGGCGTAAATCATCCTGTTTGATATCCCGGATATCATGGCCATCTATCTTGATAACACCTTTGTCAATATCATAAAAGCGTGTGAGCAAGCTCACAATGGTTGTCTTCCCGGCACCTGTTGGCCCAACCAAGGCTACTCTTTGGCCTGGATCCGCTCGCAGGCTGATGTTATCCAAAACTTTTACATCTTTATCATAGCCAAAGGTCACGCCATTGAATTCCACCAGCCCTTTGATCGATTGAAGGGAGATCGCTCCCGCATCATCACTTATTTCCGGTTCCTGGTCCAATATCTCAAAAACCCGCTCCGCGCCTGCCAGTGCGGCTTGAATGGAGTTGTATAAATCAGCCAGGCTGAATAGCGGCATAAAGAATTTACGGGTATAGATCAGGAATGTCGCCACCACCCCAACGGTAACCAAACCGCGTAAAACCAACCACCCACCCAGGGCCGCGACGATCGCAAGGTCAGCATTACTGAGAACCATTAATAACGGACGCAGCACCATCATCAAGGATTGGGCACGAATGGTCACATCTCTGGTCTTAGTATTTGCCTGGTCGAATTGCGTAATCACTTTTTCCTGGTGTCGGAAAGCCTGAACGACTCTCGCGCCGCTGGTATTTTCCTCAATAATCGAGTTTAGCTGCCCTAAATTGACTTGAACTTCTCTAAACCCGCTACGAGCTCCTTTACCGATCTTAGCAGTCATCCAAAACATCAACGGCACGATGATTATTGCGCCCAATGCCAGCCAAAAATCTAATATAAACATCACAATGACGATACCAAACAGTGTGAGCAAATTTGCGGTAAGGTCAAGAATGCTCTGGGATAATACCAATCGGATCGCGTCAATATCATTTGTCAAACGGCTCATCAACTCACCGGCGGAGCGTTGATCGAAAAACCGAAGAGACAATGTTTGAAGATGCTCGAACAGATCTTTTCTGAGATTTCTCAACATCCGGTGCGTAATTCCAGTGATAATATAGTTTTGTCCATATTGCGCAAACCAACTGATTGCATAACCAGCTAATAAGATAATACTCATACTTATCAGCCCCGCAGTATCTTTGCTGCTGATAAAACGATCAATCGCAAAACCGAAAAGGAAAGGACCCAACAACTCCACTACAGTGTTGATGAAGACCAACACCGTTGTTCCTAACAGGCTCATAAAGTGCGGCTGCAGATACATAGCCAGACGGTTAATAACTTTCTTTGGATTGCGCGCTTTCTCGAATTTTTTGTTTCCCCCTCCCATTTTTGCCATTTGGCCCATTGCCGGGGCCGAGGTGGCCATTCCGCTTTGCCCAAATTGGGGTTTCCCGTTCATGGGCGTCTGCTTTTTTTCAGACTCGCTGAAATTTTTATTCTTCATATTATTGTTCATTGGTAAAATCTCCATCAATTCCCATTTGTGACTGATAGATTTCTTGGTAAATCTGGTTGGTTTCGAGGAGTTCATGATGCGTTCCGATTTCTGCTATACTTCCGCGATCCAAAACCACGATTTTGTCTGCATCCATCACAGAACTAATTCGTTGGGCTACGATGAAACTGGTGCGGTTTGCCATGAAATCTTTTAATGCATCCCGAATTCTGCTTTCTGTTTCCAGATCTACCGAACTGGTGCTGTCATCGAGAATTAAAATTCTTGGCTCGATCAATAACGCGCGGGCAATTGCCAGGCGTTGTTTTTGTCCTCCGGAAAGATTGACGCCCCGCTGGCCGATCCATGTTTCATAACCATCCGGAAAGCCCATAATGAAATCATGAGCCTGTGCCATTTTCGCTGCAGCAAAGACATCTTTTTCTGTCGCTGTTGGCTTACCATATCTGATATTCTCGCGAATCGTTCCCGAGAAGAGCACAGAATCCTGCATAGCTATCCCGATATCCTTACGAAGAGAATCCAATTCGATTTCTTTTACATCTTTTCCATTGATAAGCAC
>CAZDIS010000026.1:0-21798 GCA_964505585.1 uncultured Pelolinea sp.
GCCATAATTTAGGCTTCCCGGACGGCCGTCTACCCGCCGGATGCGCTCCAGCGATGCGTCAAGCACTTCTTCTGCAGAGACCTCTTTCGTTCTAATTTTCTGGGTGATTTCGGTTGCGGGCAGATCACATAATTTCATAATAATTCACTCAAGGGTTGTATGGGGAATATCTGGCACAATAATGTATCGCTCTTCATGTTCTGGGGCTTGTGAGAGAATTGCGTCAGCGTGCGTGCAAGCCTCCCAGTTATCTTTCCGCAGCGGCTGGCTGCTATTTTTTGTATAAGGGACACCATGGGCTGCCGGTTTTGTTCCTGATGGTATTTCGATCGCGGTCAACGCGTCAATCGCCGTTAACTGGTTATTGAGCTCAACGCGAATATAATCATATTCTTGGCCTTCTAATTCCAGCGCAGCCAGTGCCACCAGTTGGTCAAATATCTCTTTTGTGATTTTTTGCTCTTTGTCAGGCATGGAGCACCTTCCTGGTTAAATTGTTTTTAGGAATATATCAACAAGACAATCATACCGCAAGTACAGATCGCGCCTATCACATGGAAATTCATCCATCAGCAAAATGCTATAATCACCTCGAAAGCTGGGAATGCCATATGCCGGATAGAAAAAAGAGCAACGAGCAGCGTGTCTTTTGGGTCACCATTCTGGTGCTTGCTGTGATTTCAACACTTGGATGGCTGCGTTTTCAGCAGGCCCTGCGCCTCTGGTACTATCTGATCGACTTGAATGTACAGCCGCCCCCTATTTACCTGGCAGCCAGCGGTGCCCTGATCGGCCTCAGCCACTCACTTGGCTTTTTCTTTCATGTCTTTAAAAAACCTTACACCAGAGTTTATCTAAGGGTGATCAATGCGCTTCTGCTACTGTGGTTATGGGTCGACCGTGTCTTTTTTGTTATCCGGGATTTTTTCTCGTTATTGCTTGCAGGCATGGTCTCCATAACGATTATTTTGATCGTCTGCGACTTGTACCTCTACCGCCATATTACATATAAAAAGAAAGTGAGTGAAAATGCACCAGAAAATTGAAAAAGAAGCAAAATTCTACATCAAAGAATTAGAAAAGGTTGAATCAACGATTCTTAGCCTGGGTGCATTCCGCACACAGCCTGCGACCTTTGAGATCAATATGCGCTTTGATACCCCCGATAAAAAGCTAACCAGCTCGATGCAGGTCCTGCGTCTTCGGCAGGATACCCGCGCCCGCCTGACATATAAAGGCCCATCGGACAAGACCAGCACGATCAGCGCGCGGCCAGAATTTGAGGTGGAGATCAGCGATCTGGAAACGGGCAGGTTTATTCTCGAAGCTTTAGGGTATCAGATCTCGACCATCTATGAAAAATATCGCACATCCTATCAGATCGGCGACGTCGAAATTTCGCTTGACCGAATGCCGTATGGAAATTTTCTCGAGATCGAAGGAGCTAATGAGGCCTCTATTCAATTGATCGCGAAAAAGATCGGGCTGACCTGGGAAAACCGCTCTTCACAGAGTTATATGCGCCTGTTTGAGACCGTAAAAAAGAATCTGGGTTTGGATTTTCACGATCTCACCTTTGAGAATTTCAACGCAGTATCTGTCAAATCAGAACATCTGCAATTGCAATTTGCGGATTGATCGCTATCAGGTCTTCTGTATTTATTCTCCAGAATAAAACCTGATAATAGTCATAAACATCAATTACATTGCGTATTCGATCTGCGTATTGAATACATTCAAGTCAAACACAGGATTCTCACATTCTTCATCAATAGTCCTGTTTGTTTGATAGTGCTGCTCAAGGATGTTTTGTGAAGCATATATCCGATACTGTTTTAATGCCTTACGTGTCAATCGATCAGATGCTTTGTTAAATTTTCTAGGGATCCAGTGCCAGCGCAGCGCAGAGAAATGCGCAGCCAGCAATTGGGCATGGTTAAACACAGGCATAATTGCAGGCGAAGAAACTCGCGCGCGATACTGCATTTGTTCAATCACAGTTTTAGAATCACCACGAATGACTATCTTCTTGTGTTCCAATCCCATATCCCGAAGCGCTTCCAGCCCATGGATCAATCCAAAATATTCACCAGCATTAGATGTTGCCCCGATAAAATTTTTATGTGCACCAAACCCATGCGCTGCGATTCGACGATCTTTAATAATTAACCACCCATAAGTCACCAGGCCAGATCGACCATGATCTACATCTGCATCCTGTAAGCCAGGATATGGGGAATTCTCCCGGTAAAGTCCGTCAAAATGCAAGTAAATGGTCTTATTATGATACGGCTGAGTTTCAGAGATAAAAAAACCGGCAGATTTTCCATTTGCCGGCCTAAAATTGAAATCAATAGTTGTTGCCCTGTGTTTTGTCATCAATAATTTCCCGAATCCTTAACTTCATAATAAACAAATTTTATTAAGGGAAAATTAAAGAATAGATAATAAATGGGTAAAATTCATCATTGCCCACATTTCAACCATATCGATCATGGATTTTCGCTTGATTTTTTTGAGCGGCGACTGATTTATAATCATATTAAGAATATGAGGGATTATTATGAATGAACTCATCAACAAACTGATATTTAGCGGGCCAGATCTGCTGGATGTCCTCATCGCTTTGTGCGTTTCAACAGGGTTAGGAATCATCATTTCACAACTTTACCGAAGCACACATCGCGGAATGAATTATGAAAGTACGTTTATGTCTTCGCTTGTATTAATGGCTCCCATCGTCACACTGGTAATGCTCTATGTGCGTGGCGACCTGGTATTATCGCTTGGCCTGATCGGATCCTTATCGATTGTTCGCTTTCGCACCGCCATCAAAGATACACGCGATATGATCTTTATTTTTTGGGTCATCGCTATCGGGCTTGGATCTGGCACCTACAACTGGAGCGTTGTTCTGCTTTCTTCGCTTTTTATCATGATTGTGGTCTATATTCTCTATTTCGTACGCTATGGCCAGACCGAAAACAGGGATTTCATCCTCTCACTTTCAGGCCCGCTGCCTCATCCCGGTCAAAAGGCAGCCGAGATCATCGCACGTCACACGCTTAATGCGCGCCTGCGGTCTTATGAGGTACAGGATGACCGCTGGGAAACGATCTATGAATTGCGATTTCTGGAAATTACTGCGGTTCCGGCTGAAGGAATGGTCAAGGAATTGAAGGGTGTCCCTGAGATTGAAAATGTTTCTCTGCTTGCGCCGCAGCTTTCACTGCCGCTCTAATCCATCCGGGTGAAAACGAAATTTTTCCCTGAGCTTGAATATCTCCATACTGATTGGCGTTTTGAGTATAAATACCGCCTTTCTTTTCAGCAATATCTGCAGGTCAGATCAGCTATCCGGCCGGTCATGCAAATGGATAAGTATTCCCTTGCCGCGCCCCAGCAGCGTTACCTGGTACGCAGTTTATACTTTGATACAGATACTTTTACGAACTATGTTGAAAAGGTGCATGGCGATTGCGATCGCGTTAAATTACGCATCCGCTCCTACAGTGCTGAACCATCGCGGAATTTACCGTTGCGCGCAGAATTCAAAGCGCGCCGCGGTATCACGGTGGAAAAACACAGCACATGGATCGGCTTGGATGATTATCAACACTTCTCTTCAAACCGCCATTGGTTAGAGCACACCGATCCGATTCTGGTTGAATTTGAGCGATATGTGCACCTCAAATCTCTCCGTCCTAAGATAATCGTTGAATACCAACGCGAGGGTTACCGCGCACGCGCTGGAGAAAATGTTCGCATTACTTTCGACCATCGGGTGCGCAGCGCGCATGCAGCCATGCTGTTTCCCTCACGCCCCTTCTTCAGGTATCACCACCATGACAAGGTAGTGCTTGAAATCAAGTGCGATGCAACGCAACCCTCCTGGCTGCAGCGAATGGTTAAAACCCATGGTCTGCGGCCCTGCACCAATAGTAAATATATTCAGGGCATCAACGCATGCCGTCGGGATGTCACTATGCCATCGTGGGGTTATTAGCAATGGCGAAATTTTCGCAGTCTGCAATAAAAAAATTGCTCCCATTTTTTATATTTTTCCTAAACACCGGGTGTGTGGCATACGCCCTGGCAACCCGCTTCACCGATTTCTTGTTTGTGCCGCGCACAGAGAAACTTGATCTGCTTTTCGGATGCCTGGTTCTCGGGGCGATTTTTTCTGCTTTTTTATATCTCGTATTCATGGCCGAGATATTACGCTCCCCTTCTCTTAGGTTATTTACACGTGTCGTGCTGGGCGCTCTCTTTGTATCCGGACTTCTCTTTCTGGTTTTCTATACTCCACCGCCCTTTCCGGAGCAACACCAGCTCACAATCACCGCCCTGGGCGAACAACATCCAGATGCGTCCAATTCCCGCGTGCATATCCAATCTATCAGCACCATTTCATATCCATCCGGTAATATCCGAAGGATCCCCAAAACAGACCTCACCTATGATGGCGTCTGGCGCGGTGTTACCGGTAATGATTTTGCGCTCTTTGTTGAAAACGGTAGTACCGCTTCCGTTACACTGGAACGTTTCATGCAGGCCGGAATCGCATTGCAACTGCAGACGGGCCCGGATGGCGGTATAGCCCGCATCCTTTGGGATGGGCAGGAACAAACCCTGGACCTCTATCAAACAACAGAAGGAACCATCTCGCTTGACTTGGAACCGGGCTTGAATTGGTCTTCAGCAGACCGGACTCGAAAAATACTTGTCACCGGGGCAATGCTGGCAGAGCTGATCGTGCTGCTTTCAGCGCTCACTGTTGTCTTCCTTGCGGCAACCCAGATTGGACTAAAACGCGTTGTGCTGGATGTCAGAAACATGCGTTTGATTGTGGTCTCTGTGGTATTCATCATCGCCTCCGTTGTGATCGTGCAGCGAGTAAACACGCCGGTTGTTTTTGAAAATCCCGCGCTGGAGTTGGGTATCCGTAGGGCGTTGAACCGCCCGCAGGGCAGTATCTATCAACGCCAACTGCTTGTGCTGGTGGAGCTCGATTTGTCAAATCTTGGTCTCACTAGTCTGGATGGCATCGAACAGCTTTCTAACCTATCTTCTCTCAATTTACGCGATAATAACCTCAGCGATATTTCACCGCTTTCTGAACTTAAAAAACTGGAATCGTTGGATTTGCGAAATAATCAAATAACCGACATTTCACCCTTATCTAATCTGGAGCGGCTTGAATACTTGAATGTATTTGCAAACACAGGGATTAATTCCATCGCACCACTGGCAAAATTAACCAATATGAAAAAATTGATCCTCGCCAATGTACCCATCGGAGAGGATGTTTTCGCCCTCAGCCAAATGGCAGGCCTTGAATATCTCAACCTGAGAAATACTCACTTGGTGGATATCTCATTTCTTGCTTCATTAACACAACTTAAATACCTCAATTTATATTCCAACGATAACATCCAGCCCATCGATAGAATCATAGAATTGGCAGATCTAGAAACCCTGATCCTCGCTAATATTCCGCTCGGAAGTCAAGCGCACCAGCTTTCACAACTGGATAAGTTATCCTACCTGAACCTCAGGAATACTGGCCTGACCGACATCGCATTTCTGAAGGACCTGAGCGGCTTGCAATACTTGAACCTGCGCGCCAATCCAAACATTCAGTCTATAGCACCCCTGGCTGAATTGGATCAGCTTCAGCACCTGAACCTGCGCGACGTTCCGGTCAATGGGCAGGTAAATCATCTCGAAAATCTGATCAGGCTGCAAACGCTTAATCTGCGCAGCACCGGCATTTCTGACCCAGCATTTTTAGCGCGATTAGCGGCGCAGGGTGCGCTTCAGGATAACCCAAAGCTGGATATCAGAGCAGAGGTCGATATCCGCGACAATCCCATTCTTATCGGAAATAACGATCCGTATGCCGCACTGCGTCCATTTTGGAAAAATATTTCGTTTAGAGAACCATTAACTTTGCCCTTCTACGCCGCATTAGAAGCGCCCAGTTTTTCTAAAATTTCTGGCTTTTATGAAAATGATTTCTTATTAACCCTATCTCATGATGATAAAAATGCGCAGATATATTTCACGCTGGACGGATCAGAACCCACCGCCAACTCCACACCTTATGCGGACCCTATTCCTATCAATCATGAAAGTAGGCCGTTGATAAAAGCATCCCGGGTAGAAACCATTGCTTCAAATTGGGAAGCGCCAAAATCAGAAATCCCCGGGGCTGTGGTGCTGCGGGCAAAAGTGATTAATACCACCAGCGGGGAATCGAGCGCGATAGCCACACATACATATTTCGTTGGCAAGCAAATCACTGAACTGCATACGCTCCCTATCGTTTCAATTACAGTTGATTTTGAAGATTTGTTTGATCCGGTGGATGGAATCTACGTCCTTGGAGAAAAGTACTTATCGCTTGCTAATGCTGACTTAACGGAAGATGAAAAGCAGGCTTACGCCAATTTTAACCAGCGCGGACAGGCATGGGAAAGACCGGTAAACATCACATTGTTTGACGCGGCCGGGCAACCATTGTTCTCCCAGAATGCAGGGATACGCATCCACGGCGGAGGATCTCGCAGAAACGCGCAGAAATCACTGCGAGTTTACGCAGATTGCGCTTATGATTCGGAGTGCTTTTTCACATACCCGATCTTTCCAGCTTTTTCCAAAGAAGAAAACCAACCGATAGCGCCAATATATGAAACCTTCCTGCTGCGCAATAACGGACAGGATTGGCTGATCGGAATGATGCGCGATGCGCTCGCGCAGGATCTGCTTGCAGGCACAGGCCTCGACACACAAAACCAACAGCCAGTAACAGCTTTTATAAACGGTGAATATTGGGGCATTTACCAACTGCAGGAAAGATATGATGAGTATTATCTGCGGAACCATTATGGTATTCCACCGGGAGAAGCGACTATCTTACGCCAGAATGGAGAATTATTCAGGGGAAGCCTGGAAGATGCGCGGAATTATTCTGGCCTGATGGACTACATTCGCACCCACGATCTTTCTGCCCCACAGCATTTTGCTTATGTGAATGCAAAAATTGATCTTGAAAACTACACCGATTACTTGATCGCGAATATCTTTCTCGCCAATACCGATTGGCCGGATAATAATATTTACCTTTGGAAGAATTCCATTGATTCCCTTAATCCGGCAGCACAAAGCGGGCTTGATGGGCGTTGGCGATGGATGATATTTGATATGGATTTCTCATTTGGATTGCAAGGATACGGCAGTGGGTATGAACACAACACACTGCTATTAGCGCAAAAGAATGGCTGGAGCGGAGAATTATTCCGCTCACTGCTTGAAAATGAGAACTACCGGGTTTTCTTCATAAATCGCTTCGCCCATCATTTAAACACAACTTTTACAGAACAACATTTAACAGAAAAGATCGATCACATACAACGTACGCTTGCGCCAGAAATGGATCGGTTTTTCGCGCGGTGGGGATCTAATAATGAGGATTGGATGGAAAAATGGCATGCGGAAATCTCCGATATCCGTGCCTTTGCGCAGAAACGTGAACTGTATGTAACCCAGCATATCATTGATCAATTCAAACTGGGAGGAAGCGCAACCTTACGGTTTGCGCTGGATGCGGAAAAAGGCATTATCATGGTTAATGCGCTGGCGATTGAGGATACTGAGACATGGGAGGGCGCTTATTTCAAAAATGTACCCATCACCATTGCGGCTGTGCCCAAATCGGGATACCAATTCTCACACTGGGAAGGATCTGGTGAAAAACAGCAAGAGATCACGCTTGAATTGGTTACAGACACGCAATTAACCCCAATATTTATTAAAACTCAATCCAAATAATCGGCTTTGAATGCCTCCTGCCGCCTTTCCATCTCATCCCATACCGACTGTGGTACAAACCCGCGGATAAAAGTCTGTGCGCTCTTCACCTTTGAAAGGTCAGCGCCGTCCAATGTACTGATACTTGGCACACGGATTTCCTCACCAAACGCCGCCAGGATCAAAGACGTGGTACTACCGCCGATCCACTCTATGTCATTTTTACGCCAACGCGTATCAAAAAAGCCCTGGTCGCGAAAATAGGTGTAAAGTGTTCGTAAGTCTTCCTGCGTCACATCAAATGAGGTAACCCAACGCTTCTCATTATCCACGCCGCCATAACCCGGAACATAATCAAATTCACCCTGCGGGCCTGGACCAATGGTGATCACATAATCATATCGATGTTCTGGGGGAAGCGAACCAGTATTCCAGGAGAAAGACAACCCAAAATCCGCGGGCATCTCCACTTCGTCTGGTCCGCACCCGCTGATGGAAAATAAGACCATGATTAAGATTAACAGAATTGAATAGACACGCATCGCGCCTCCTTGTATTTATCTTATAATCATACGATCAATAAATCAAGCATATTTACCCCAGATAAAAGCATGGCTCCAGAAAAAATTAGAAAACAAAATTTTTCCATCGGATTGCCGCTGATGCACAAAGAAGCAGGAGAAAAACGCTGCTTCCTGCCAAAGCTGGTCGGCTGCCTTGAAAAGTACGGGGCGCATGTTGTGCTCGAACATCGCTACGGAAGCGCAATGGGATTATCCGACCAGGATTATCGCAACGCTGCGCCAAATGTCGCCTTTGCTGATAATGAAGAGGTGTTTCAACAGGATATTGTTCTTGTCCTGCGCTGCCCGGATGAGAACCGGATCCGCTTCATGCGCCCGGGTTCCTGCCTGGTCAGCATGCTGCACTACACGACCCGTCCTAAACGGATCAGGCTATTACGCGCACAACATTTAGAAGCGATCTCACTCGATGCAATTAAGGATGATTCCGGGCGGCGTATGGTCGAGAATTTCAACGCGGTGGCCTGGAATGGGATGGAAACTGCTTTCAATCTATTACAGAATATATACCCGAAACCGGGGTTTTTCAGCTCGTCCCGCCCTCCCATACAGGTCACGCTCGTGGGTGCCGGTACGCTCGGTTCGTATACGGTGCGCGCCGGGGTTCGCTACGGCAATACTTCTCTGCAGGAAAAACTGATCAAACAGGGCGTTCCCGGCGTCATCATTCGCGCGGTGGATCACGACATCACCAGCCATGCCAACATCATGCATGATTTACTGGCGACCACCGATATCCTGGTAGATTCCAGTTCACGCCCGGATACGACCAAACCGATCATCGCGAATGATTGGCTGGCCCACCTCCCAGGCCACGCGGTAATCCTCGATCTGTGTGTCGATCCCTATCAACAAGTCGGCAATGTTTTTCACACCAAAGGGATCGAGGGCATCCCCCAGGGTGATCTGGACCGGTACGTATTCGCGCCTGACGATCCCGCGTTCAATACAGTTCCTGACCATGTTCCCTCTAATGAAAAACGCCATACGGTTTCATGTTACTCCTGGCCCGGCATTCACCCCGCAGCGTGTATGCAGGTTTATAGTTCACAATTACATCCTCTCATGCGCACCCTCGTCAGTCGCGGTGGGCCTGCCGCGATCCGGCCTGATGGAAATTTCTTTGAGCGTGCCATCAACCGTGCCATGTTATCACGGCATATATAGATATTTCTAAGGAAGGATTTTATGGAGCAAAGGATCAGTGTCGGTTTTCCGCGGATGGAGGAGGAACCTGGTGAGAAACGGGTTTTCCTGCCGGATTTCATCCAAAAGCTGACCGACTTTGGTTTTGAAGTTTATCTGGAAGAGGGGTATGGAAACCTGCTCGATTTCTATTTTGATGATTATAAGAACGAAAATCCATTCATTCACCCCGCGAGCCGGGAGGAGACCTTCCAAAAAGGTTTTATCCTCATCCTGCGCTCCCCACCCAGATCTGAATACACCTTGATAGCTGAAAAAAGCTGCCTGATCTCAATGCTTCACTACCCAACACGCCCGGCACGTGTGGCAAAACTGCGCGAACGCGGTATTAAGGCGATCTCGCTGGATGGTATCGTGGATGATTTCAATCTGCGGCTTGTGGAAAACATGAAGGCAGTTGCCTGGAATGGGATCGATATTGCTTTTTCCCAGCTCAGTAAAAACAATCCGGGTTTGGTGAAGGCCGATAACCAGCCATGGTATGTGCTCATTATCGGCACCGGTGTGGTCGGAAAACATGCTGTAGACGCTGCTTCAAAATTTGGCAAGCGGGAACGTAATGCCGCCCACATGGAGAAAGGCGGGGCAGGCGTGGTTGTGCGCGCAGTAGGCCGTAATATCACCCGGCACCCGCAACAGCTGATAGCCTTATTGAAAAATACCGACCTCGTCGTGGATGCTACCCAGCGGCATGATCCATCGCAATCGATTATCCGCAACGAATGGCTCGCACATCTTCCTCAGCAAGCCGTCATCGTTGATTTATCGGTAGATCCTTATTCGTTGGATTCTGAACCGCGTGTCGTGAAAGGGATCGAAGGCATCCCGCAGGGAAATTTGGATAAATACATATTTGAGAAAGACGATCCGGATTGGAACACCACCATACCCGCTGGCATCCCCACAGGAAACAGGCGCCTGACCGTTTCCTGCTATTCATGGCCGGGTATCCACCCCGAAGCATGCATGCGCCACTATGGTCATCAGATCCGCCGCCTGATGCGTGTCCTGCGGACAAAGGATTATGACACCCTCTCGGCTGACGGGCATTATTTTGAGCGCGCACTATACCGGGCCCGTATTGATACCTATTTGCGTAAGCAAAAAACACGCTAATCGTTAACTTTTGGTCTCTTTCCGTTTTAGGCGGAATAATCCTATAATTGACCCGAATTCTAAATACAATGTTTGAGGAGGAAGTGCTTGGCAGCTACCTATGATGTGATCATTATTGGCGGGGGTGTGGTGGGCTGTATGGCAGCCCGATACCTCTCCCGCTACGCGCTCAAAATCCTTTTGATCGAAAAAAGAGCGGACATTGGTTCTGTAACTTCCGCGGCAAACACCGCCCTGATTCACCCTGGCTATAACGCGGTCACCGGTTCGCTGAAAGCGAAAATGAACCTGATCGCAAATCCCATGTGGACCCACCTGGCCGAAGAGCTGCATTTTTCCTTTGACCGCTGCGGGGATTATGTGGTTGCCATTGGAGCAGAGGAACTGTCAAAGCTGGACGCCCTGTTTGAGCGTGGAAGGCAGAATGGCGTGCTGGGGATGTCGCTCATATCTGCGAATGAGATGCGCAAACGCGAACCACTCATCAATCCTGATGTTAGCGGTGCCCTGTTCGCGCAAACCGGCGGCATGTGCGACCCCTTTGGGGCCACACTTGCGGCAGCAGAACACGCGGTCTTGAACGGTGTCGAGATCCGCACCAACACGGAATGCAGTGACTTCATTATCGAAAACGGACGTATCATCGCAGTGCGCACCAACCAGGGTGATTTTGGCTGCCGCTGGGTGCTCAACGCGGCCGGGTTGTATTCTGATGTGATCATGCATAAAGCCGGGGTACGTCCGGATTTTAAGATCACCCCCCGAAAAGGCGAGTATCTCATTCTTGACCGCGCTGAATTTGAACTCAAATCGGTCTATTTCCCCGTACCAACGGATGTCAGCAAGGGTATCCTGGCGACTGCGACAGTGCACGGCAATACCATTCTTGGCCCTACCGCCCACGAACAGGACGATCGTGAGGATAAAGCCAACACCGCTGCCGGATTGGAAGCAGTCCTTTCCGGTGGAACAAAACTCATTCCGAATATCAATACCCGCCATGTGATCGCTATGTTTGCCGGCCTGCGCGCGGCGGGCAACGCACCCTGCGAAACACCAGGCGTCGATTATCAGCACGATTTCATTGTAGAGATTCCTCCACAAGTACAGGGATTCATCAATATTGGCGGCATCGAATCGCCCGGGCTCACGTCTTCCCCTGCGATTGCCCTGCGCGTGATCGATCTTCTGCGAGATGCCGGCGAGAAGCTGTCCGAGAAAAAAGAATGGAATCCCAACCGACCCGCCCGTCCGGTTTTCCGCCATATGAATGACGCGCAGCATAAACAGCTGATAGAAAAGGACCCGCGCTACGGCCGTATTGTTTGCCGCTGTGAGAACGTGACCGAAGGCGAGATCGTAGCGGAGATCCATGCGCCGGTGCCCGCCATCACTTATGACGCCCTCAAACGCCGGACCTGGCTCGGCACTGGCCGTTGCCAGGGTGGTTTTGACATAACCCGAGTCACCGACATTCTCGCGCGCGAGCTGGGTGTTTCACCATTATCCATCAGTAAAAAAGGTGAACAATCAGAACTGCTGGAACGCCCAACCAAGATTCTCGGAGGCGGCCATGAGCGCTAATCACTTCGACGTGGTCATCATCGGTAGCGGCCCCGGCGGTCTGGCTGCCGCCATCGCCGCAAAGAAAAATGGTGCCAATTCAGTGCTGATTGTCGAGCGTGATGTCGAATTGGGCGGTATTCTCCTGCAGTGCATCCATAACGGTTTTGGGGTGGAGATCTTCAAAGAAGACCTGCCCGGACCGACCTACGCGCAGCGATATATCGATCAAGTCTATGACCTGGGCATAGAAACCATGTTGGATACGATGGTGCTTAACCTCTCTCCAGGACGGCAGATCACCGTCACCAGCAAGACCTATGGTTACCAGCAGATCGAAGGGAAAGCGATCGTGCTTGCCATGGGCTGCCGCGAACGCACGCGGGCGCAGGTGCGCCTGCCCGGCACCCGGCCCGCTGGTGTCTATACCGCCGGCACGGCCCAGCGCTGGGTCAATGTGGAAGGGTATATGCCTGGAAAGAAGTTTGTCATTCTCGGTTCAGGTGACATCGGCATGATCATGGCCCGCCGCCTCACATTTGAAGGCGCAAAAGTGAAACGTGTGCTCGAGATCATGCCCTATCTCTCCGGCCTTACCCGCAACTACGTCCAATGCCTGCAGGATTTCAATATCCCGCTTAAGCTGCAGCATACCGTCAAACGTATTATCGGCAGTGACCGCGTTGAAGCGGTTGAAACGGTGGCCGTTGACAATAACTGGCGGCATATCCCCGGCAGCGAAGAGACTGTCTCCTGCGATACCCTTCTGCTCTCGGTCGGATTGATACCGGAAAATGAGCTCTCACGGCAGGCTGGTGTAGTGCTCGATCCTGTCACCAGCGGCCCCATTGTTGATGCGAACTTCCACACCAGCATACCCGGTATTTTTGCGGCCGGGAATGTGGTGCATGTCTACGATCTGGTCGATTGGGTAACAGAAGCTGGTTATCAGGCAGGGAAAGCCGCCGCCCATTACGCCAATGGCCGCTTGAAAAAAACAACAGAACATATCCGCACCGTAGCGGGAGAAAACGTGCGCTACGTCGTACCGCAAACCTTTTCCCTCTCAACCCAGAAGCACGAAAAGATCCCACTGCAGTTGCGGGTAACACACCCGATTGAAGCACCGGTATGGGTTGAAGCCCGCTGTGGGTCTGAAAAGATCACCCGCCATGCCCTCCCATATGCCCGCCCGGGTGAAATGATCACACTGAATCTGAAGCCTGAACACAGCGCTGGCCTGGCGCACGCGGAATCAATTACAATTCGGATTATTGAGCGATAAATGGAAAAAGATAATTTACAGAAACCGATGGAGATCATCTGCGTCGCCTGCCCCAAAGGCTGCCGCCTACAGGCCCGGCGCGAGGATGGTGAGATCCTCGTCTCGCGTGCTGGTTGCAAACGCGGCAAGCAATACGCGATTGGCGAGATCACCGATCCGCGCCGCATGGTAGCCAGCACCGTGCGCATCAAAGGCGGCCTGCATCCATTGATCCCGGTCTATACCAGCGAACCGTTTCCGAAGGAACAGATTTTTGATCTGCTTGAAGAGATCAGAAAAACAGAAATTCAGGCCCCGGTTAAGGCCGGTGATGTGGTGATGAAAAACGCGCTTGGCACAAATATTGATATCGTCGCCAGCCGCGATATGAAATAAAAAACTGATTCCGAGTGGAACCAGTTTTTATATGTTAGTATCGTTTTCCGCTAAGGTGTTGGGGTTCTTGTTGGTACAGGGGTGAGAGTCATCGTGATCTGATGATAGAACGTGCAGAATTCCTCACCATTATCATTAACGATCGCCCATTCTGTGATGTACCCCGGAACAACAGCCGGCTGTGTGGGTACTTGAATATCAATTGTGATATCCACGGTCTCCCAGTAAGCCACGTCATGCGGCAGTTTATAAATATGGGATGGGCTCAGGTCATCGCCGCCTACCCATTTGACATAGTAATCTGCTTTGGTCCACTCCGCTATGCCAACATTGCGCATTGTCATCACGAAGTCGTAATTCCAACCCGTTGTCTGCGGCCCATCCAGTGGTGACTGTGTTACAAATTCACAGCGGTACACATCCGGTGTCCAGGTAGCGATTGGTGTGCCCGAGGACCCGCCGCTGCCGCCTGTTGACGAACCTGATGAAGATGAAGCGCCAGTTTCTGGCTGTGCCGCGTCAGTATCCAGCGTGGCTGTGGGAAGCGGTGTGCGCGTCGCGGGAACTTCCGTTTCCGTCGGTGATAGGGCTGCCTGTACTGTCATCTCTGCCATTGCCGTTTGCACGGCCTGTGTCCTAATCGCATTCACATCCGGAGTGGGTTCTACCGGCTCCGCGGAAGTACACGCTGCGGCAAGCAGCATTGCGCTCAGCGCTATTCCGACCATTATTTTTCTTTTCATATTTTTCATATTGCCTCCAGTCTGTGCCCGGCTTCCTGCCGGCTTCAGATGAGTTCAGACGTATTGTGTCCTGAAAAGAACACATTGTCAAGGTGGGATTTACTTCAGAAACTCAATGATTTATTGTAACATTTATTAAAAGATGTCAATCCGCTCTTTAATAATTGTTTGTCAAAGATTTTTGCTTATTTGGCACGTTTCTTGTACACTTATATTATATGGGAAAGATGCGGATGAATGTTACTCAGAAATTCTCGGTGGCGGGGATCTTTTTTGGTTGCATGTTTCCATTTCTGGCCACCACAATCGCGGTACATGAACAAAACCTTCCTTTCAATATCACATCATTTTTTTTGGTGCAGCGGGAAAACGCTCTCCTGTGGATCATAGATGCAGCGATCCCGATCCTGGGGCTCTTCGGTTATCTGGTTGGGCACAAACAGCACAAACTGATCCGCCAGGCAGAAAACCTGGAGGATTGTATTAAAGACCGCTCAAAGCACATCCTGCAGCGAGAATTGTTCTACGAAGCGCTGGTGGAGAACAGCCCGATCGCGATCGTCACTTTAGATCCGCTACACCGTATTCTCTCAGCAAATCCTGCCTTTGAAGAGATTTTCGGATTCAAAGCAAGTAAAATCCTTGGAAAAAATCTGGATGAACTCATCAGCGACCAGCATACCGAACAGGAGGCGCATACGCTCACCACACATGTTCTGGACGGTAAAACGATCCGCCACACCGGAAAGCGGCGCCGAGCGGACGGGTCACAGGTGGATGTGGAAATCCTTGGAAAGCCCGTTCTGATTGATGGTGAACTGAGCGGCGTTCTTGGGTTATATCGGGATATCACCGAGGAGAAGAAGGCGCGTGAAGAAATTGAGGCGAGCGAAGCCCGATTCCGTAGTTTATTTCAAAATTCACCGGTTGCCTTACGTCTGGAAGATCTATCACACATGCAGCATCGTTTGCAGGTGATCCAACAAACATTCGGCCTATCACCCCAGAAGTATTTTGAAGCGAACCCTGAAAAAATAACGGGGCTGCTTTCTCTGGCAAAGATCATTTCAGCCAATCAGGCAACGCTTTCCCTCTTTCAGGCCCGCAGCCTGGAAGAATTTCAAAATCACATCGGCATCATTCTCAGTGAAGAATCGCGTGATTGCGCTATTGATATCATCATGGGGCTCATATCTGGCGAAACATCCATCGAACAGGAACTCATTTACAAAACGCTCAATGGCAAGAAAAAATTTATCATCACCCGTTTGACCATCCTCCCCGGCCATGAATCGGACTGGGGCCGTGTCCTCTTTTCAAGCATAGATATCACAGACCGCAAGCTGGCAGAGGAGCGCATGTCCTATATCAGCCTGCATGACATGATGACCGGCCTCTATAACCGCGTTTTCTTTGATGAGGAACTGGCGCGCCTGGATAAAAGCCGTATCCGCCCGATCACGATTGTTGTCTGCGATATGGACAACCTGAAACAGATCAACGATCAATTTGGCCACAAAGCAGGAGATATCGCCCTGCAGGAGATCGCCAATATCCTGCAAAATTGTTTCCGCGAGGAAGACATCATCGCGCGCATCGGAGGAGATGAATTTTCCATCATCCTGCCCCATGTGGGCTCTGAATTAGCCAAAAGAATCATCAGCCGCATTGAAACAAATATTCACAACCACAATACAGATTGCGCTGTTGAAGAAAAGCTGGGGCTCTCAACAGGTTATTGCACAGCACTTACCGATGATAGTTTACTGGACGCCTTCAAGATCGCCGATAGTGCCATGTACAGCCAAAAAGACGATAAGAAAAAAAGTCCTGGCTAAAATCACGACTAAAAAAGCCTTTCCAAGTGAAAGGCTTTTTATTTTTTACTCTTTTATTTCCTTATCATCCGTTTTCGGGGGTGCGGGTTTTGGTTTCGCTGGTGATTTCTTCGCGGCCGTTTTTGTTGCGGCTGATTTTTTTGTGGCTGTTTTCTTTGTGGGAGTTTTCTTTGCGGGTGGTTTTTCCGCTGCGGGTGCTTTGACTGCTTTCACCTCTTTTTCCGGGGGCTTTTTTTCTTCCACTTTGATCACGGTGTTTTCATATCCCGGCTTTACAGGCATGATGACCCACAGCACAAGGTAGATCCATAATCCGCCGCCGCCAACGAAAGCGAACAGTACAAATATCAGCCGGATGATGGTTGCATCAACATCCAGATATTCAGCGATTCCGCTGCAGACACCGGCGATCATTTCATTTGATTTATCTCGATAAAGTCTTTTCATATTTTTTCTCCTTCATCCAATATACGGAAAAAGTGGGGGTTTGGTTGTGTGCAACTATGGCTCAATAGATCGCCTCGGTGATGGATTTCAAGTACTCAACTGGCGAGCCGCAGCTATAACCGGTGGGGGCCTTTGGCTGTTCGTAATTGTATATGTCAAAATACATCACATCCGGTGAATCCTGCCCGGCGTAGTTCACGGATACCATGCACAACAAGGTATTATTCACGCGTACCTCCTCAAGCACAGAAATTTCCAATTTCTGCCCCTGCGGACCCAGCAGCCAGGGCAGGCACTCTTCCGCTTCCCTGCCGCTTAATTCTGTTTCATGGCTGCCGCGCGGGTCATATCCGATCTTGATCGGGTTATCCGGCGAGAATCCATAATCCTCGGATACCGCGTTCACACACACGCCCTCTGGCGCGCCCGTCGGGGCGACTATGGGTTCAGCCAGAAAGCTGATCAATGGCGACCATGCCGGGTAAAAGTCTTCAGCTGGCAGGTCGGTAAGCTGGTTCAAACCGCTGCCGTCGGAACTAATAGCGTAGATCTCTTTTTGGCCTTCCTTGCTCGATGAAAAAGCAATCGCGCTGCTGTCCGGCGCCCAGCTCGGTTCATCTAATAAAGACCTGAAATCGGTTAGCTTCAGAATATTGCCCCCATCGACATCCATCGTATACAGTTCATAAAATCCATTGCGGTTTGAGGTAAAAGCGATGCGGGTACCATCTGGTGACCAGACCGGATTGGTGTCATCACCAGGATCATTCGTCAGCCGGGTCATAATACTGCCATCCCGCCTGGCTTTATATATCTCCGGATTGATATCCCGGTCTGTGGTAAATACGATCCATTCACCGTCTGGCGACCAGGAGGGGAAATAATCGGGGGTGCTTTCATCGGTCACGCGTGTTTCCTCTCCAGTGGCCAGATTCTTGATATAGATCTCATCATTGCCGTCTCTGTTGGAAACGAACACGATCTCATTCCCGCTTTTTGACCAGGACGGCATGATATCCGCGGAAGCGGAGTTTGTTAACCGCTCCAGATTGGTGCCATCCGGGTTGACGGTATAAATTTCAGGGAATCCATCCCGATCAGAAGCAAACGCGATCCGAGATCCGTCGGGGGACCAGGACGGGAACACATCCACAGCGGGGTTATTCGTTAACCTGGAAACTGAGCTGCCATCCGCGTTCATCACGTAGATCTCAATGCTGCCATCGCGATCGGATTGGAAAGCGATGCGTCCCTGTAAGGGAGTTCCGATCGGCCGCATAGTTGGTGTCGGTGATATCACCACAAAATTATCTGGCGGGATCGTTGCCCATACGCGCTCGGTTTCTGTTGGAATAATGATGCCATCGTCATTCACTTCGGGCAGCGAAGTGTCTTTTGGACGAATCCCGCACCCTGCCACAGCCAACACAAATAAAATAACCGTGTGAAAAATATTTTTCTTATTCATAGCAACCTTTGATCTCTACCGTTAGCGGACATCCGCTGAAAAATTATCAAACTGAAACACTCCCTCATACCCGCTGATCGTGCCGGCGATCATCCCAACCTCACCGGAAACAAATGTTTCATCTGTCTGCGTTTCAGCGGCCTCACCATTGACGATCAATGTCAATGTGTCCTGGATACATTCAAACCGCACCTGGTTTACAGCGCTGCCGCCCAGGATCGCTGGCACGGGGACCATCTTTTCCTGGCCGACCAGTTGATAGTCTCCATTTTTCACCTTGAAAATACCCGCGTATCCATCGCTGCTGATCTGGCCCGCGTAAAAATTTCGCTCATCTTTAAAACGGCAGATCAGGCCAAAATTATTATCATCAGACCCCTTCACCTTGTTTACATCTGCCTGAACGACAGTGTTGATATAAATGCGTGGATAGGTGATAAAGATATCCGAGTTTGGGATATGGATGGATATCTGATACGCGTTATCTTTATAAACAGCCGCACCCTCGGGATAGATGAACTGTCCCCATCCGCTGTCTTTATCAGAAAAATCATCCGAGATGATCGTGTGGTTTTGATCATCGTTTCCGATGGTGAAAAAACGCGGGATTAAACCAATTTCTGTGCAGCCAGTTGAAAAAAACATCAGCAAACACAAAATGATCAGATTCCTTTTTTGCTGCAATCCATGCAGGTTCCTATCCACTTATTCAATCTCCTTCATCATTTGGGCGCCACTCTTGACCAACTGCAAACTCCAACCATAAATCATAAACAGTTACAGTAGAAATCTGGCCTGCCATAAAATCGCGCACATCCAAAGGAACATAAAGAGTGAATGGTTCCATCATTATATTACAATCATCATCCTCAATACGTTCAGTAAAAATCCGGATAGAAAAATCACTTTTATTGCGGGATTGTTTCACATCAATGGGTCTGGTACAACCATCAGGAAAAAAACCGTTTATCACCACCTCAACCGAACCGCTTTCAGGTTCGCCGTCAATCAGTGAAATTGATGTAACAAAAACAGCTTCTTCCGTTTTATTTACCAGCGTTGGTGTTGCCTGCATTTCATTCTTGAAAACAGTTGTGGTTGAAATCGCCGATATTTCAGGTGGTTGCGGCATTAAGGTACAGGATACAAACAACATCGTGCAAACACCGAAAAGGAAAAATTCTAAAATCCTCATTTTCCCAATTCTAAATGCATTTGACACCTCTGTTAAAAATTTCATTGATTTCTGATTATGGTAATCATCCTATTCTAATAGAGAAGCAGGGTGCTTTATCAGATTTCCCCACCCGAGCCGGCACCTATTTAGAAGAAACCAGGATTTTTCCTCTCCTGCGGATCATTCAACTAAAAAAGCGCCTGGTCATTTGATAACCGCCGTTATTGATCTCTCCTACAAACAGGGACTATTAGCTGCCACATTCTTTTCAGCACAGGCATCCATTATATTTGACATAATCCAGAACGCAATCATTCACACCGACAAATATACTTGGACCATCGTATAATTCGACACACACTGGAATCCCCGCACAAATCGCTATCTTAACCAACCGTTTTACAGTGCCGTGTATCCTTAATTCTATCTGCTATATGTAAAAATCAACCGCTTTCCCCAGCGCCTGGTCCAGCGTTGAGCGGATGATCTCAGAGTAAGTGGGATGCGCGTGGATGATCTCACTGACCGCGCGCACATCCGTTTTCAGGGCGATCATATTCGCCGCTTCCTGCATGATCTCGGATACATTATGCCCGATCGCCTGAGCGGCTATCAACCGATTGTCTTTGATCCACATTTTTATGAACCCATCTGGAAAATTCTCGATGCCAGCCCGCAGATTGATCGCGAACGGCACCTTGGTAACCGAAACGCCATCCAGGTCATCTGGAATATTTCCAACCCCTACGATCTCTGGCAGGCTGTAGATGACCGCCGGAATGACGGAAAAGTCCATTTTTCGCAACGGTTCGCCTTCCGTCCGCATGATATTTTCAGCAGCGATGATCCCCTGTTGAATGCCGACATGCGCCAAAATCGATCGCCCGGTCGCATCCCCAACGGCCCATACGCCAGGCACATTCGTCCGCAGATGATCATCAACCTCGATCCCCTTGCGGGTGTACACAATCCCGGCTTTTTCGTACATTGCTTCATTAAGGACAGCGGCGCGCCCGATCGCGACCAGTGTCATCGGGGCTTCCAGCCTGATTTCCTCCCCACTGTCCAGGTCTTCAGCGGTGATCACGCCATTTTTTATCCCGGTACATTTGGTGGATGTCAGAACGCGAACACCGTTCGCTTGCATGATGCGTGTGATCTCCTCTGATATATCCGCATCCATCTGTGCCAATACACGGTCAAGGAACTCGATAATGGTGACTTTGCTGCCCAGGTTGGAGAATATCGTCGCGAACTCAAGCCCAATCACGCCGCCCCCAATGATAACCAGTGACTCCGGCCTTTCATTGATGCTGATCAAACGATTGCTGCTCACGATCGATGGGTCATCTTTATTCAGAAAGGAAGGGATCAGCGGTTCCGATCCGGTCGCAATAATCACGTTTTCTGTATCAAGGGTAATATCGGTCCCATCATATTGCATCGTCACCCCATCCGCGTTTAGCTTTCCCCCCTTCACACGCACCGCGTGCGCGCTCACCAGTTCACCTTCACCCTGAAAGATATCGACCTGATTATTCTTGAGCAGGTCCGTAATAAATGCGCGCGTTTGCTCCACCACTGTGTTACGCCGCGCAGCGACATGCGAAAAATCGACCGAGAACCCTTCGATATGAACGCCATACTGTCCGCTTTCGGCAACAGTCTTAGCGACCTTCGCCGATTCGATCATGGATTTGGATGGGGTGCAACCCCAATTGGTGCAAATGCCGCCAATAAAATCCCGCTCAATCAGCGCCACCCTGCCTCCCATTTGTGCAATGCGGACCGCTGCCGAGTGGCCGGATGGCCCGCCGCCAATAATAACTGCTTTGTATTTTTTCATTTTTACCTTTATATTTATATAATATTTATGAGATTATACATAAATATACAGGAGTTTGTAAGCAATCAACAAATTAAGATATTTGTCATTCCTTGCCCCCTTCTTAAGGGAAAAATTATCGACTGAATACTTTTACGCGGTTGCGCCCAGCCTGCTTGGCTTCATACAACGCCATATCAGCTGAATCGACAAAAGCGCTGGGATCCGCATGTGTTTTGTCAAATTCTGTCACACCCATACTGACCGACAATCTAACCGGTCCTTTTTTGGTGTTGAATACGGTCTCTGCAATGGTGTGGCGGATACGTTCCGCAACGTTTAAGGCCAATTCGCCGTTC
>CAZDIS010000027.1:0-3124 GCA_964505585.1 uncultured Pelolinea sp.
TATGATTGCTGGATTTGTACCGCGCAAAAAAACCATGAACAAAGATGAAATTAAAAAGAGGATCTCGAAAAATAAAATCGTACGGGTATTCTCGCGGAGCCACACCAGGATCTCATTTTTACACTTGATCGCGATCGATATCGAAAAACCAAACAGCAGGAACAAAATGAGCAGCACACCCGAATGTGAATGACTGACCAGGGAAAAAGTGTTGCTGATCCAAAAAGTAAAACCAAAAATAAGCAGCCCAAAAGTTTTTGATAACCCATAGCCGCGTGTTGGGACGTGCTTAAAAAAGTTAAAAGTCAGCGGAAAAACCGCCCAGCCAAAGATAGTTAGGAAACCCCACCAGGTGATCAATTCATTCATAAAAACCCCGGTTTACCTTTAACAATACCGTATCTTCGGCTGAATAAACGATGTTGAACAATTCTTCAGGCGCATTCAGGAATTTATTAATTCCATCGGCAGGGTAAACAATACGCTCTAATTGCCCGATCACGACATAATCAATTTGATATCGTTCTATGAGATGCCGGACCTCTTTCCAATCCGTTGTGGAATAAAATGCGGAAACATCCTCCACGCGTCCAAATATCCAATCGCCGGGATTAATTGCCCGCTGCTGCCGTTGGTGCCAATTCCACCCAATCACGCTTGGGAGGCCTGTATAGATCGAAATCCTTGAACCCCAGCGGTATTCAGGGATATTCGCCTCCATGATTCGCGGCGTACCCGGAATATTATCTTGCATCCATCGGATCAATTGATAATCCTGTTCGAGATCCATCATCATGTTTGATTCTGGATATTCAGCATATTGCATATAAGCCATGCCATCCAAAGTGAACGGTGTTTCCGGGGAGATCCGGTCGGCCACCTTGTCTGTTGTCGCAAAAAACGGATAAAGGGAGCCCGACAACAATAATAATGCCAGAATGGTCTGCCAGGCGCTTGACCAATCGGTCTTCTTTTGATCCTTGCGAGATATCACAAGTGAAAATAATCCGTAACCTGCTGCAAGCGCGATGCATGTCCACGCTTGCAAGTAGAATTTGAACACAGTATTCATGCGCCCAATATCACCAGCCAGCACAATCAATTCAACAACCAGTGTTAACGCTAATCCCATACAAACCAGCAAGAGGACCACCCGCTCACCTTCAGTGATGTCCTTTCTGAATGCCAATAACAGTGCCCACACAACCATTGGAATAACAATAACTGAAACGACGACGCCTTGAAAGATGAGATAAGCCCAGAACGCGATCAGCAACAAAACGACAGATAAAATGATTCCCAGGTTCTCTCGCCAGTCATAAACACGGGAAAGCGGGGTCAATTTCATCCATTGGCTGGTTACAGTTGCCAACCAGGAAATGATGATAAAGAGAAATATCCCCCAATGGGAGAGATATGCACCGAGTGGCGTCGTATCTCCTTCCCATAAAGAGAATGAAGTATATGCCTGACCGTACCATTTTGAATATGGTGAAAATAAAGCCAAAGAGACCATAATGAAAAACAATAATAATATGAAGGCAGTAAATACCTTTGCGGGCTGTTTTTCCTTTTTGGGAAATATTCTGATCCCCCCTTCACCGTACTTGATGTAAGTATAAACAATCGAAAAACCGCTGATGACAAGAAACACGGGCAAATCCCAGGTGTTTGTTGGTCTCAATGATCCGACGAGCAGCGCGCCCAGCATGAGCGACAGAGCCATTTGGAAACGATTGGCATATTTCCACTGCTGGTGAAGCGTGGATAGCGCCCAGCTTACACAGACGAGCGTTATCGGGTATGCGAACAAATGCGCATGTGGGTCACCATACAGAAAGGTGAAGAAAGGAAATTCCGTGATAGGTTCACCTGGTATTGCCCGCGACGGTATCCAATACCAATCGCCAGGATAGAAGTTAAATCTTCCATACTTAAGGTACTCGCGGATCCCCGCAATTAATATTTTGATATTTGTAAAACCATCTCCTGATCCCAATCCAGCCTGCCCCTCGCCAAGCTGCTGAAATCCCTGAAAGATCATTTTTATCGTTCCAAGATTACCGATGAATAAGACAAGCCCGGTGGATATCAACCCCGCGAGCAGCCATTTATTTGGTCGATGTTTATTAAGGTTTACACCTATTGTAAATGCGGCGGCACCTGTCATCGCGAAGAATGTCGGCAGCGTCAGGTTATAAGCGGTCGCTGGAATAATACCCAGAAATTTGGTCGGAACCGCCGCCAGCAAAAATCCCCAATAATAATAATTAATGTACCCGCCTGCATACCATGGATCGTAAGGCGGGAATGTTTTACTTTTTATGACAGCGTTGAAATATGAAAAATCCATCGGCTTTTCCCCGCCCTTGTATGGATGCCAAAGGTCTGGATTCCCGGCGCGAATTAGAAGGAAGATTAAGAACAAAGCAAAAAACACGAACTCAAGCGTGAGAATGTTTCTCCAGTTTTCCCGTAATTCACCAATGATATTTTCTTTTTCTCCAATAGCGAGAAAAATATTAATACCAACAAGAACAAGTATGATGATGAAGATCAATAATCTTGTTACCGGAATCCCAATTGACCCACAGAGCCAAACAAAATAGCTCAACAAGATCAGGGCAAGCAGACGAGACAGCCCCCATCCTTTTAGATGTAAACCTTTGAAAACAATTCGGGTAAGGGGAAAAGTTACCAAACCTAATAATGTAATAAAGAAATACCAAACCAAAACGCCAACGAACGCATTTTGGTTTTGAATCGCATCACGCTGAAATATGTCTGACCAGGTGCCTGCGTTTCGCTGCTCCAGCCATGTATCCTGTGGTAACTCAAGCAAACCCGGGCGTTTTTCTAGCTCACTGGGAGGTATATTCAGCACCCGACCAAGATCAACCTGCCCCAGATAATCAAGCATTTTCTGGAAAGAGAACGCCCCGGTCTTTTTGAAAATAAATACTTTCGGGTGGTCATATACGCTGAAAGCCTCTTCAGCCTTCTGTGTATTGAAATTCCAGCCGAATATCTCCGGCTGCGGATGAAAAGTTTTGATTAATTCAAATCCAAGCGGGCCAACCGTTCCTGTCGGCTGTGCATCGATATAACAGGCCTGGATATCAGG
>CAZDIS010000027.1:3134-21764 GCA_964505585.1 uncultured Pelolinea sp.
CAGGCGTTTCACAAGCAATTAACCCGCGATACAGCTGCGCCGATAAGGGGTATTTTTCAATTGCCTGGGTCACGCTGCCCCACTGGCGGTTTGAGCTGAAGATGAGGTAATCTGCCTGATCGAGAATGGAAATAAATCGATCCAATTTTTCTTCATTATCATCCCAGTACATTTGAAAATTGAGATCGGATTGATATATACCAGAAAATTGGTCAAATGGATTTACGCCATACATGAACAGCGGCAGAGCATCATCCCAGTCCGTTTCCTTTGCGGTTACGCTCCCGGTGATCAAGAGATCGTAAATACTGGAATGATTCTTTACCACCAGTTCATACGAACGATCGGCGGAAAGATTGACCGGATTATTAAGCAAAATCTCAACCTGCGCCCCCCGGTGGTCAGTAAATTTGCTTAATGTAATGTTCGTCATCTCTTCGGCAACGATTGTATTATCGGATTTATCGATGACCTGGATGGATAGCGGCGCAGCCGCCTCCACAATCTCAGGGGTGCGGACCCTAAAAAACTGAATACCGCTCATCCGCGCCGTTTCGAAGGGTGTGAACCCGATCCGGTATTCACTCGCACCTTCTAATTGTTCGCTAAAAGTAAAGATCGTTTTTGAAATATACGTTTCAGCTACGCGATTCTGCAATTTAACGGTTCCCATTAAACGGATGGAATTTTGCGAAGGTAATGCTGTGATCTGCAGCCGATACGGTTTACCCTTTTCAAATAAAAATTCACCGGGAAGATCAAAAACAACTTCTCCCCCACGCTGGTCGTTATCAGTCAGCGCGGAAAGTAAAACAGTCGCATCAGCAATCTTCTCTTCCGAATCACCATCGATGACACTGATCGAAATATATTGTTCACCTTGAAGATCAAACGGGCGAACGAATTCAAATGTGATCTGGTCAGTATTGAAAGATTCTTCCAGCTGAAAACCAAATGAAAAACTTTCAGATGGATCCAAAGTGAACACCTTGCGGTAAGCGATCGCTTGTGAAAAATCAATCTGCCCGGTAAAAGATAGGTTAAGTGGCCCTTCAATATGCTTATAGATCCATTCACTGGCAGCAATGCGCGACATCGGTTGGTTATAAATTTCAACAAAAGCTAATCCCCATCCCAATGAGACCAGCAGCGTGACAATAATGAGACTGATCTTTAAGATGCGCCGCATCCGTGAAGATATCTTTAATATGTTATGGCGTTCAATGATGCCCGACATAAGCAGCCAGCCCGCAGAAATGGCCATAGTGGGGTAAACAAGCAGGAAATAACGCATGGTGGGATTCCATCGTAAAGCCTGCCAAAGAATATATGCCAAATTCCATAAAAATAATAAGAGAAGGTCTGTTCGTTTTCCCTTCAGGATTTTTATCGAGATCACAGCAAGACTGGCAAAAGAAATTACACCAAAACCGATTCCCATTCCCCACTGAATCATATTTTTTATTGGAAAGAAGACTGAGCGGCGCGTCCATTGTAATGAGGGCGGATAATTGCTCAAGCCCGAACTTAACGCCCGCAGTTCTTTTATATCATCCAACCACGCCTTATTAATGCCGAAATTAAAGAAACTCGGGCCTGTGAACGCGTATGGTTGGAATATTCTGAAAAAGATAATGCTGAGAACGCCTGCCAGAACTACATTTCGCAATTGAAGATGGAATTGTTTTGATCCGAGGTCGATCATCGGTTTGGTGTTTGCAATTAATACACTAGCGGGAAGCATTAATGCGACCACCACCGCATTTACCTTCGAAGCAGCGGCTAAACCCAGCGCGAGTGCAAACAAGAAATAATTAACAAAACCATTCCAATTTTTTAGCAGATATCGGCCCCCTTTTTCTGAAATTTCATCATCCTTCGATCCGTGTTCACCTCGAAGGACATTTACCGCAAAAAGGATAGCAGCCGTTGAAAAGAAAGTGGTGAAATTGTCCACGATAAAGAAGTGTGATATTTGAATTGGAAGCGCAGCAAATGCGTACAGCGCAGACGCGATCAGCCCGGCCCATGCATTTTTCAGCAGTTTCTTTCCTGTCAAGAAAATTAGCAGTATTGTCCCCAGATCAAAGATTCCGGAGAGATAACGCCCAACAATATGGATTTCTGAATATCCGGTCTGGTTGACCATTTCACCCACAAACCGCACCAGGAATATTGGAAATGTGCCGTAAACAAAAAATGGGAAGGTCTGATTTCCATTGGCATCAATTACATTATGTGGATTCAAAGTTGACGTAGAAGTGTCAAAATAATCCCTTATGGAGTCTACCGTGGATATGGAAGTTTCGACCATTGTCAGAAAGCGTTCATCAGGATGCAGGTGGAAGTTTTGGTCCCAATTGATTCCATTAAAGCGAAAATATCCGCCTATCACAAGAACAATAAGCAAGGTAATCGCGATTGCCAGTCTTTCTGCTTTCGATTTTCGCATTGGTGTACTTCTACTAATTGTTCAATACAGTATAAATGATGAAGTCTTTTCCAGAAATACTTGAATAATATACAGAAATTTCGCCATCAGGATAGATTGTCTGCAGTATTGATTGCGTTTCACTATCTTCAGGTTTATAGATAAACATCTTTTCTTTATCATCCGACTGGGTAACCATCAGATCTTCGCGACTCAACGCGAAATCTCTGCCCGGATAGCCGGCATTGAAACCAACGAGCCGCGTATCCACCCAGTGTGCAAAAGGCACAACAAAAGCATCCGCAGGCGTTACTGTCTCCGCTAAAAAATCACTGATGACTTCACCAATTTCCGAAGTATTCCATGCGTTCTGACGGAACTGTTTATTATATTGGCCAAAAACAAGCTGATAGTTATTAGCAATCGAAATCCCGCAAATGATGATCAAAACAAAGGGAACCAGTATCTTTGTCGTTTTCCGGCCGAGTGATCTGCTAAATGCCTGCATCAACAGGAACAATCCATACCCCGCGACGATGAATATGGGAATATATGCCCCCGCGCTGCGATTGAGAGATGGATTCTCACCCGGATATGCAAGCGATAATATGGAGGGAAGCATAAGAATCGGAATAGAAATCAGTAACCCTGTTATTGCTTCGCTTTGTTCATTTATGGCCCTCTTAATCATGGCGATCAATCCAACAAAATAAAATCCGGCTGTAATGAAATCCAGCGCGGGACGATTTGTAATGGAATGTACCCAGATATGCCCATTGTTTAAGAACGGCATCAATACTGAACGGATAAAATTTTTCAAAAAAATGATTAGTGCTGGGGACTGGAATGTTTTCTCAACAGGGGTCAAGCGCGTCGTCATCCGATAGCTGAATAAGCCGGGGTTGTCAAACCAGAATCGGAACAAAGGTAAGAACGCGGAAAATGCGATCGCACCGATAATTAGCAATCTTGAGACCGCGGTATTAATATTAATTTTATTTTTTTCCCCAACGGCAGAGATAACCATGACCAATATGACATATAACGGAAAAATCCGGAATGCTGAGTAACCAAGTAATCCAAAGCCAATAAATAAGCCGCTCACAACAAGTAAATTTTGTGAATTTTTTCTTAGCCCCTTAAACAAAAAATACATTGCAGGCGCAGCAAATAAAGGATACAGGGAATATCTTAAACCGACACGAGATATCACGTTTGGCCAATATGCGATCCCGGCCAGGAAAATTGCCGCCAGACCAACCCAGCGGTTACCAATTTCTTTTGCCTGGAGATAGATAAACGGTAAAGTTAGAAGGCCAAAAATGATCGTGCCAATTTTTAAACTGAGAAAACTAAAGCCGGTGCCAAAAAGATAAGTGATCAAAGCTGTTACATAAAATTGAATAGGTTCCCGTCCGGTATTCCGCTCGAAATAAATCGGAAATTTTCCATTTATGATATCCATCACATCCAATAATTTTTCAGCATGATCGCTATACATTTCCGTGGGTATGCCATCTATCTGATAAAGGCGGAAAAATAAACTTATACCAATGGCAATTACCATCAGAACAATGAAACTGGTTTTTACATTTTCTTTTTTTTCTTCTTTCTTTGGTGTAAAAACCCAAAATGCCATCGTTAAGGACACAATACCAGTCAACCAGAAGAACAGATTAACCGGTGTAAAAGTGTGCGTTCTGAATAAGAGAAACGCGATAATTTGTGAACCCAGGGAAAGTATCAGCAGCGGTAGCCGAATTCTGAACTGTTTTGCCCTCCGTTTCTGATGTTGTTTGATTTGCTGGCCTATTTGAATTGAAGGCCAGATTAATGCAATTGACAGGGAATACAAAACGAGAGCGAGAAGATACAGCTTTGAATCGGGTTCGAGAAAATATTGTCCGCTGACAGCCAGAAAGCATCCGGCGATAAAACGAATCGCTTGGTTTCTTTCATGCAGAAAGGTTTTATTATTCGCCTTATTGGTTTTCTGGCGCTTTATTTTCTTTCGATGCAGTGGAGATAGGTCGATTTGTTTATCGCGGTCAAACAGCGATATGATGAAATCATAAATGGTGGGTTCATCCATTTTCAATTCACTGATTGTTCAAAATAAAAAATGAATATGCCCCGTTTTCCATGATCTGGTGTTCCAGAAAATAGCGATTTAACCATTGGTAGGTGATCCTTAATGACGGACTATCAGGGAAAATTCGCCATTTACCAAATATTTTTTTATTGATCCACTGGGGTATACCAAACAGATGTCCCCATTCCAATATCGCCATGGACTTGGGAGAAAAATAATTCCACGCCTTTTCAACAACGAAGCCCGCATCTTGAAATCGTTTTTTCCAAACTTCAAAGGGGTCGGGGTGATGATGGCGCGAAATTTTATTGAATAATTCCTGGTACTTTTTCGCGGCTCCCTGCATGCCTAATTTTTTAAGATATACGCCGATAGAAAGGTTTTGTGTAAAGTTATCATTTGGCACACAAAGGATGAACTTCCCATTTTTTTCGAGAACGCGCCGGGCTTCCCGCAGTACGGGATCTAATTGTGCAATATGCTCTAGAACCGAATTGCTGATAATCGTTGAAAAATAATGATCTGGAAAAGGCAAGCCATCACCGGACGCCACGCAAAGTGATCTGGCTGCGTTGTATGATTGTGCTTCTTTCAGACTGATGAAGGACGGATCAACGCCTGTATCTATCTTTCCCGCTAATGTGGTTGCGGAAAAATGCCCATCCCCGATTCCGAGGTCCAGAATTGGGTTTTCCAAAACGAACCCATCATAAAAACGGCCTTCTACTGCCCGCAGATATCCGCGAAAATACGGCAAGGCGGCGATGTTTTTCCAAAGCAGGTCATTCTTTTTATTTATCACACTAATTTTTACTTTTTTTCGTTGATCAGTTCATCGAAAAGATTCACGTATGAATTTGCAACAGAGGCAGGTTTGTATCGCAATCCGATCGTTTTCCAGTTATCCGTTTTTAAGTTTTTAGTTTCCATGATCCTGTCAACGGCCTGCGCTAAGGCCTTTGAATCTCCAATAGGAATAATCTCCCCCATTGCATGCCGCATAACCGGCTGCCTGACACCTGGTAAATTTGAAGCAATGCATTGGATACCAGACATCATCGCCTCGATTTGAATTAAACCAAAAGCTTCAGTTGAATTCAAACTGGGAATGGTGAGAATGTCTAAATTCGGATAAAAAACCGCCATTTCTTGCGGAGAAAGTAATCCAAAGAACTTCCAATGGCCTTCTCTCCTATAAAAATCGATCAATGGTTTCAGCCGATCAAAATATTTCCGTTCTCCCATAATATTCTGATATGGGCCGGCAAACCATACTTGCGTACGAGGATGTTTTTCCAGAATCCATTCGAGTGCATTCAACAATACCTCAACCCCTTTTTCGGTTGCAAATCGCGATGCCATACCGATGATCGGATGATTCTGGTTCGGGTTGTGTGTAATCCGAAATTTGTCAACAGCATCTTTGGTTACCTGAGGAAGTACTACAGGCGGATCAATCACTTCAAGCTTGCGCATAAAACGTTTTACGAAATTGGAATGCTCCGCGTAATCTCGGGTATAGGTGATGATCCTGTCAGAAAATATTCCGGTAAGCAGGTTCATCATGATCACCCCCTGGTTAGCGAACCAGTTAAATACGCCCTTTGGCATCTGCAGATCACAATGATAAGTAATGACCACCGGTTTCTTTTCAAACCATCCACGTATCGCGACGCGCGGCCCATCGAATTGTGGCAGGTGCAAATGGACCACATCATGTTCTTTGATCAATTTCCGCGCCACCCTTCCAAACGCCGGCATGATCACTCCCTTGCTTATCCGCAGTAATACCGGCACCCGCACTATTTTTACACCAGCCATCTCTTCTTGCAATGGCAGATCGGGTTCATACTGCGAGGTAAGCAGGGTAACCTCATGACCCTGCGCGACCAGCGCTTTTGCAAGCCGTTCAGCGTAGATCGTCAGTCCGCTCATATGCGGCCGGTAATAAGTGATCGCAGTTAATATTTTCATTATTATTCTATGCGAATAAGCCTTTGTTCCGTTGTACCCAATCGTACAGAGAACTTATTCCTTCTCGTGGGTGAATTTCGGGTTTCCAACCCAGTTTTTTTTCCGCCAGACCGATGTCTGATATATAGATCTTCTGGTCACCCGGACGCCAGTCCCCATAAGTGATCGGGATCGGCTTTCCGTGGACTTCTTCCAAAATTGCACCGAACTCCTTCCAGATAGCGATGGCATTTTCAGGTCCGCCGCCGATATTAAATACGTCACCACCCGCTTTTACCACTTTAGCAATCGCCAGGTCATAGGCGTTGATCAAATCATTGATATGCAATATATCTCGAACTTGTTTCCCGTCTCCATAGATCGATATTGGTTTCCCAAGCACCGCGGCGATGATGAACCACGCCACCCAACCCTGGTCTTCAATTCCAAATTGCCTTTCGCCGTAGATACAGCTTTGTCTAAAAACGACCGTGGGAATGCCATAGATCCGTGAATAGTCCCGCACATATTGGTCACCGCAGCCTTTAGAACAACCATACGGTGAGTGAAAGTCCAACAACTGCTTTTCGCTGATTCCCTTCATCTGGTTGGGGAAAACATACCGCAATTCTTCTTCTTTTACAGGGATATCTTTTATTTCTCCATACACTTTATTTGTTGAGGCATAAAGCACAAGCGGCTTTTGACCTGCCTGCCTGACGGCTTCAACTATGTTAAAAGTACCCTGCGCATTAACCTCAAAATCATAGCGAGGATCCGTTACGGATGAGGTTACAGCAACCTGCGCTGCCAGATGGATGACGACATCTTTATCAACAACAGCTGATTTCAGCGCATTGAAATCACGGATATCGCCTTTGATAAATTCAAATTTTTTATTCGAAGTTTCGTCCCTGATCCAGTCTAGATTCTTTTCCGCGCCGTCTCTGGATAGATTGTCGAAAATGGTGACCTTATCACCCTTTAGTATTCGGTGCCTGGAATAATTTGAACCAATAAATCCAGCCCCACCAGTGATCAAAATTTTTTTACTCATTTATTCACCTGAAATTTGGTCGTTTTGTGTTTTAGATGGTTTAATTCTGGAAAGAATCGCAGAAATAGAATCTCCCTGTCGCAGGACACCCATGATACCAAAAACTGATGTGATGATGATTTGCATCAAATGGATAACGATCGCAATGCCAAATGACGCTTCATACGGAATTCCGAAAGCGGAGAGGGCAACGACCATCGCGCCTTCATAAACTCCAAGGCCAGCGGGGGCAGAAGGAAGCGCGATGCCCAGGGCTAGAACACCTTCTGTGAAAATCGCCCACCAGAATTTGAAATTCGGGCTGATCGAGTAAAGGCCGACGATTAATATTAGCGTCCATAAGCTCCAGGTGATAAGAATCCAGAGAAGCACGGCAGAAAATTGTCTGATATCTGTTAATACCGAAAAACCATCAATCACTTTTTCAATTTGCGGATTGATCTTCTCCCGGATAAATGTGTGTTTTTCCCCAAATTTTTGCAGCCATTTCTTGACCAGATCGGCTTTCAAAGCAAGCAGGAAACAGATCAAGAGAAACACCCCGAATATGGCTAAAAACGCAATCGCGAAAGGCCGTACAGAATCCAGGCTGGATACAAAGGGAAAAGTAGCCAGGAACATGGTCGCAGCGACAACCAGGTCCAATGAACGCTCCACGACCACACTGGAAACAACCTCCATTACCATTTTATCGGCGGATTCTGAAAACAGTATCGCCTTGATCACTTCTCCGGAGCGCGGGATGACGTTATTAAATAAATAGGACTCATTCGTGATGTAAAAGGCATCCAAAAATCCAACGCCGGGCAGTAGTTTCATCCACACCACTGCGCGCGCGCCAAGTGATATAACCGTGATTAATACCATCAAAGCGACTGTGCCAAACTTGATCCTGCGTATGGCAGCAAGCAAGGTTTCAATATCGATTACCCGGAAAACAAAATAAACAGCTAAAACACTGATAATGATCCCAGGGATCCATTTTAAAATGTTTTTTCTTTTCATAAAACGCTAATCACTTTCCAACTGAAGGATCGCCATGAATGCTTCCTGGGGAATTTCGACATTGCCAATTTGTTTCATGCGTTTTTTGCCTTTTTTCTGCTTTTCAAGCAGCTTCCTTTTGCGTGAAACGTCACCACCATAACATTTAGAGAGAACATCTTTGCGTAATGCTTTTACATTCGCGCGGGAGATGATGCGTCCATCAGCGGATGCCTGAATAGCCACATCATACATTTGCCGCGGGATCAGTTTTTTTAATCGGCTGACGAGTTTTTGGCCTTTGGCATAGGCATGTTCGCGATGCACGATCGTAGCCAATGCGTCTACCGGTTCTCCACTGATCAGCACTTCTAATTTCACAAGATTTCCAGGTTTATATTCTTTAAATTGGTAATCCATCGATGCGTATCCGCGTGTGCGTGATTTTAATTCATCGAAAAAGTCAATAATGATCTCAGAAAGGGGAACCTCGAAGTGAAGCTGTACGCGGTTAGGTGCAGGGTATTCCTGTTCAATAAAGGTTCCGTTTCGGCGCGTAACGATTTCCATCACCGAACCATAATAATCAGTCGGCGTAAAGATGAAAAGATCCATCCAGGGTTCCCGAATTTCTTCGATCAGGGTTTCTTCGGGCAGATCCACAGGTGAATCAATGAAAAAATCCTGCCCGTCATGTTGGATAATCTGATATTCCACGGTTGGTGCTGTGAGAACAATATCCAGATCATATTCCCGCTCAAGACGTTCCTGGATGATTTCCATATGGAATAAGCCAAGAAAACCACAGCGGAATCCGAAATTGAGCGCCTGGGAAGTTTCCGGTTCGTAAACCAGAGAAGCATCGTTCAGCTGTAATTTTTCTAATGCTTCCTTCAAATCAGAATAACTTTCACCTTCAACTGGATAGACTCCCGCGAAAACCATCGGCTTTGGATTCTGATATCCTTTCAATGGCTGTATGGACGGTTCCTCAGCACGCGTCAGCGTATCACCGACCCGGCATTCCCGCACAGTTTTCAGGCCGGTCGCGATATATCCAACATCACCGTGACCTAAATGTTTCGTTTTCTGCATTCCGGGATGAAATATTCCGATCTCTACTGGCGTAAAAACAACGCCGCTGGCCATGGGCAGCAATGCATCGCTTGCTTTAATTTCGCCTTCAAATACGCGCACATATGCAACCACACCTTTATAGGAATCATAGTGAGAGTCAAAGATCAAAGCCTGCGTTTTATTATCCGCGCTTCCGCCGGGCGGCGGTATTTTTTCAATAATGGCCGCTAAAACCTGATCCACATTCAAACCTTCTTTAGCGGAAACCCTGATCATTTCTTCGCCTGGGATCCCCAATAAGTTTGTGAGATCTTCGGCGACCTCATCAGCGTGCGCGGATTGTAGATCGATCTTATTGAGTACTGGAATGATAACCAGGTCAGACGCCAGGGCAAGGTATAGGTTCGCGAGTGTTTGCGCTTCAATTCCCTGTGTCGCGTCAACGACCAGCAGTGCGCCTTCGCACGCAGCCAGCGCGCGGCTGACTTCGTAATTAAAATCGACATGGCCAGGGGTATCAATGAGATTCAATTCGTATTCGGTACCCTGGAATTCGTGCAGCATACGCACAGCGGAGGCCTTGATCGTCACCCCTTTTTCACGTTCCAGGTCCATGCTATCCAGAAGCTGGTCCATCATATCGCGGTCGGTGATAGTGCCGGTTAATTGCAGCAACCTGTCAGCAAGCGTAGATTTTCCATGATCGACATGGGCAATAATGCAAAAATTTCGTTTATTTTGTGTAAGCATAACAACACGCAAGTATAACCGATAACAATTTACCCTCCATCATCTCTACCTTTTGGATTATAAGAAAGATGAAGAAGATATTCAATATTCCCCTTCGGTCCATGCATGGGCGACTCTGCCATGCTATGGATCTTAAATGCCGATTCGGATGCCGCATCCCGCACATCTTTGATCGCCTTTTTACGATCTTTTTCATGCCGGATGACTCCCTTGCCAGCCGCAGCGATCTTTCTTCCAACCTCAAATTGTGGTTTTATCAGCGCGATGACATGCAATACGTTTTCTATGTTCCACCCTTTGATCACTGGAAAAACTCGCTTTAATGAAATAAAGGATACGTCAACCACCGCCAAATTTATCTCTTCGGGCAGTTTGCTTATTGCCTTAATATTTGTCCGCTCCATCACAATGACTTTATGGTGTTCTCTTAACTTAATATGAAGCTGCCCGTAACCGACATCAATCGCATACACTCTCTTTGCCCCATACTGAAGCAGGCAATCAGTAAAACCGCCAGTTGAAGCGCCGATATCAGCGCACACGGAATCTGTTACATTGATTTCGTCAAAAACCTCCAGTGCTTTTTCCAATTTCAATCCGCCGCGCGATACATATTTAGGCTTGTTCGCGATGGTGACCGTGCAATCAACGGCAAACTGGTCAGATGGTTTATGGACAAGCTCTCCATCCACAAAAACCTCTCCAGCCATCACAAGCCGTTGGGCTTTGTTTCTGCTTTCGATCATACCTTTATCAACCATTAATTTATCTATGCGCTGTTTCTTTGAAGTCATACTTCATATTTTAACCGTCAAATAT
The DNA here is from genome assembly GCA_964505585.1 of uncultured Pelolinea sp. GTDB lineage: Bacteria > Chloroflexota > Anaerolineae > Anaerolineales > Anaerolineaceae > Pelolinea. The sequence continues at coordinate 14,298 of CAZDIS010000027.1, forward strand.
GATAATATTTCAAAATGTTTAAGGAACTGGTAAAAAGTTTTCGGATCAAGCAATGGCTCAAGAACGGATTTCTTTTTGCCGGCTTGATCTTTGATGGGCAATTGTTCAATGGACCATCACTCATCCGAACGATCATTGGTTTCCTCAGTTTCAATCTTATATCAAGCGGTGTGTATCTGATCAATGATGTATTTGATATCGAGTCAGACAGGCAGCATCCCCAAAAAAAACATAGGCCGATTGCCGCGGGCAAAATTAAGCTATCCGTTGCTATATCTGCGGCGCTGCTGCTTATCGCGATCTCGCTTATATCCGCTTATTTTTTATCAAAAACCTTTTTTTTGATCTGCGCGGGGTATTTCCTTATCAATTTGTTCTACTCAAAATGGCTAAAACATATTCCGATTCTTGATGTGATGATCATCGCTTCCGGCTTTGTCCTCCGCGTCGCCGGAGGCGTTTCTTTAATTACCGTTAAACGATTTTCACCCTGGCTATACGTTGTCACCACGCTTTTAGCGCTGTATCTTGGCTTTGGAAAAAGACGTGCGGAAATTGTTCTTTTTTCTCAAGACACGCAAAAACGAAGGGCCGCGCTTGATGGATATACACTCCCCTTTTTGGACCAACTGATCACCATCGTATCCAGCGCGACAATTGTCGCTTACAGCTTATACACATTCTCTGCCCGCGAGCTACCTGATGATTACACGATGATGCTGACAATCCCATTGGTCATGTATGGGATTTTCCGCTACCTATATTTAATCCAGGTAAAAAAATCTGGTGGCGCTCCTGAAGAAACATTATTAAAAGACCTTCCCCTGCAAATCACCGTTATCCTATACGCAGTAAGTGTTATTATCCTTTTTTATCTGGCCTGACCATGCCTGCAATTTCAACCAGCGCGCCAGCAAAAACAATTCTTTTCGGTGAACACGCTGTGGTATATGGCCATCCTTCAATTGCTATACCGATCAGCTCTCTTTGCGCCAAAGTGATCATTCAACCGTCAATCACCACAAATGCATCCATTGCAATCTTGAAGAATAAAGCGGGAGATGAAGAATATAAGATCAGCGCGCTGCCAGAAAACAGTCTAACGAGAGGCGCCATTTCCGAATTTGAAAAAGCGGTCGGACAACCACTGCCCCCTTTCATTGTGACGATCAGTTCGCATATTCCCATTGCTGCCGGTCTTGGATCAAGCGCGTCAGTTGCGGTTGCGATCATGCGGGCGTTGGCCGGTTTTATAGGTATGAACCTGTCTGATGCGGAAATAAGCGCAATAGCTTTCCAATCTGAAAAGATCCAACACGGTTCTCCCTCCGGGATCGATAATAGCGTGGTTTCCTTTGAAAAACCTGTTTTCTTTAAAAAAGGATTTCCACTGGAATTCCTCGCGCTCGGGAAAGCCCTTCATTTTATCCTTGCTGATAGCGGTGAGCGCGCGCTCACAAAAGATGTCGTCGCTGCGGTGCGCGAATCCCGGCTTGCGAAACCGGCAAAAATTAATATGCTCTTATCGAAGATTGGTGACCTATCAACGCAGGCAAAATCGTTGATCGCATCCGGCAACGCTTTCGCCCTTGGAAAATTGATGACTGAAAATCATGCCCACCTGAAGGACCTTGGTGTTTCTACAATCACACTGGATAAATTAACAGAATCTGCTCTCCAATCCGGCGCGTTTGGCGCAAAATTATGTGGCGGTGGAAGGGGCGGTTTTATGGTCGCGATTTGTAAGGCGCAATACCAGAAGAAGATCACGGATGAATTAGAAAAGATATCACCACACGTCATATCCTTTAAACTCAAAGAGGAAAATTGAAATGCCAACCTTCCTGAAATTAGGCGGATCCCTGATCACCAATAAGGATATTCCATATTCCCCGCGCAGGCAGGTGATCAAGCGCGTTGGGATTGAAATATTCAAATTTATGGAAAACAACCCTGACCATAGACTATTAATTGGACATGGTTCAGGCTCATTTGGGCATGCCGCTGCCGCAGCCACACATACGATCCGCGGGGTAAAGTCCCGGGAGGATTGGCTTGGATTTCAAGGGGTTTGGTGGGCCGCGCATCGACTTAACCAGATCGTTTGCGAGATCTTGATCGAAGTAGGCCTTCCGGTCATCGCCATGCCCGCTTCCGCCGCCGCCATGACCAAAAATAGAAATATTGTGAATTGGTGCAGCGAACCCATTGAGCGTGCGATCGAAGGTGGATTGATTCCAGTGATTTACGGTGATGTCATCCTCGATACAGGCATCGGAGGCACGATCCTATCAACCGAAGAACTTTTTTCATATTTAATTCCATCCATTGCGCCGGAATGGGTCCTGCTGGCGGGAAGTGACGCGGGCGTTTTCCGTGATTTTCCACAAAATCACGATCTCATTGATCTGATCTCCCCGCAATCGGTCAAACTCAGCCAATTCAGTCTGGAAAAATCTGCCCACCAGGATGTGACCGGGGGAATGGCAGCAAAAGTAAAAGAAATGCTGCAAATAGTTGAAGCGCACCCAGAGATTAAGGTTCAAATTTTTTCCGGCGAAATCCCGGAGAATATTTCAAAAGCGCTTTCCGGAGATACCGTTGGAACCGTCATTGCGGACGGATAAAGCAAAACAAGTAAAAAACACCTATAGTACAATCATCGTTTGAAAGGGATGCAGATCTTATGGATAATGATATTTATCTCACACAAGAAGGAATTGACAAACTTACTGCTGAATTAGAGGACCTTAAGGGTCCGGTCCGCCGGGAGTTAGCAGCGAAATTGAAATCCGCGATCGAGATGGGCGATCTCTCTGAAAACGCCGATTACAAGAAAGCCAAAGAAGACCAGGGCTTTCTTGAAGGACGCATCCAGGAACTTGAAGACACACTCGCACACGCAATCGTAATCCAGCAGGACGCCAATTCAGGTGGTCAAATTCAGATCGGTTCGACAGTTGTCGTTAAAGAAGAAGATTATCCTGAAGAAGAATTTCAAATTGTGGGGTCAAAAGAGACTGATCCGGCTTCCGGAAAAATATCCTACGAATCGCCAATTGGTAGCGAGTTAATAAATCACAAAGTCGGAGATATTGTCAGGGTGACAACCCCTGCTGGTTCAATTAATTTCAAGATCATTGCTATTAAGTAGAAACCCGGAAAACCGGGTTTCTTTTTTAGATTGATTATCCTTTACTATTTTGGCCAGACCGTGATCTCAAGAGTCAGGCGGGAGAAATAGCTGTTTTCCGGCAGCGGGCCGCGAGCGTAAACCATATCAACTACGCGGGCTTCCAGCTCAAGGGTTTCGGTTTCCATCAGAAATTTCATCCCTGGTTCAACCTGGATCGGTTCCCCTTTTGAAAGCAACCGCTGGCGCAGAGAAGGATCATTATTAGCGTGCTCAGATAAAAGCACTTTGGTCACTGTTTGAATATCATTCTTATCAAACAACCAAACTTCGAGAGCGGTAACCTTTTTAGGTTCTCCAACGCCGATCGTTTCCGCGATGCCAACTCCGCATTCACCCAGGAATTCGCCAGACATCGAGTCAATGCTGAATGAATCATCGTAAAGATCATCACCCTGCCGATATGTGGTCATAAACTGCGCCAGTGGGGCATCCTTGGCCGTGGACTTTACAGCAGCTTCAGGTACAGATTTAGCGCCTTCCTGCTTTTTCGGGATCACAATTTTTGGTGTCCGAATTTTCACGCCTTCGCCGCCCTTTGCTTTTTTCAGGATCAAAAAGATCAATATGCCTCCTACAACGAGGGTCAGGAGAATAAGAATGGCCAGAGGTAAAAATGAAACCTTTGCAGCTTCTTCAGGCGTGTCTTCATCCAACACAAATGGATCTGCGATCACCGCGCTGGAGTCGTCAGAAACAACTGGCGCGTCCTCCACGGTCCCGGTGACTTCCGTGTCATCAAGTGGTACCTGTAAACTGATAATCTCCTTGAACGCGTTGATCTCATCAGCCGTCTCAAAACGGCATACTGCTGGCGTCAGGGAATTAAGAACCGATTGCGCATTCTCTCCCATCCCCATCCAGCGAATCATAAGCAGGTCTACGTCAGGATTTCGCGTGAAAGAATCAATTGTCATACAAAGATAGTCACGCTGATAATCTTCCTGAAGATCAGAAGGCGCGGCATCAACCCATTTCAGAGGCCACAAACCCCACCCCAACCCCACCAACCCAATAATGAGACCCACAACGAGGCCAAGCACACCCAGGCTGATCGGTTTCTTAAAGAACTCTTTTAATTTATCCATAGCAATTTCTCCTATCTAAAATAATTAGACCTAATCACCGTTATGGATGCAAGAACTATGCCGCCTCTTCAATTTGTATCGAATCTGCGAGGACAATTTCCTCACAGTCCGTGCATTGGAATTCTTTCTTATTCTTATACACCAATATACCACCACATTCCGGGCAGGCGGTTTTAATTGGGCGTTTCCAGGACGAGAAATCACAATCCGGATAATTTGAACACCCATAAAAAATGCGGCCTTTTCGCGTTTTGCGAACGACAATATCGCCGTCATCTTTAGGGCAGGCAACCCCGATCTTTTCAAGATAGGGTTCAGTGTGTTTGCATTCGGGGTAATTGCTGCAGCTGATGAACTTCCCGAAGCGCCCCCATTTAATGATCAGATCAGCGCCGCATTCCGGGCAGGCCCTTCCGACACTTTCGGGCTCTGCTTTTCGGTCTGGCATTGACTCTTTCGCGTGTTCGAGCTTTGGCTCAAAACCCTCATAAAAATCTGCCACAGCTTGCTGCCATTCTTTTTCGCCGCTGGCAACTTCGTCCAGGTCTTTTTCAAGTTTGGCTGTGAAATTCACACTTAAAACATTTGGAAAAAATTCTATCAACAGATCATTAACAATAAAACCGGTTTCCGTTGGGATCAATCGTTTATTATCGCGGTCAACATATCCTCGAGATTGGATAGTGGAAATGATCGGCGCGTATGTGGAAGGCCGGCCGATACCATATTCTTCAAGCACCTGGATCAATGAGGCTTCAGAAAACCGCGGTGGAGGCTGCGTGAAGTGCTGGGCTGGATCAAGTTTTAAGAGGAGGATTTTGTCGCCATCTTTTACACCCTCCGGAAGGGACAGTGTGCCATTTTCGCCATTCTTTGCGTCCTCGTCCTTCGCTTCTTCGTAGAGAACCAAGAAACCTGGAAATTTCAATTCTGAGCCCGAAGCCCGGAACGCATAGGTGTTTTTTTGGTACTGGCCTTTGATGACGATCGACAAGGTCTCATAAACGGCGGGTTTCATTTGTGAAGCGATAAAGCGCCGCCAGATCAATTGGTACAGTTTGAATTGTTCTGGTTTAAGATATGGTTTGATCTTTTCCGGAACATGCATCACAGAAGTAGGCCGGATCGCCTCATGGGCTTCCTGTGCTTTTTTATCACTAGTCGTGTGCGAAACGGCTTTCTTGGGCAAGAAGGCCTCTCCATGTGCCTTTTTAATATAATTCCTGACCTCTTTGATCGCGACAGGAGAAATATTGGTCGAGTCCGTGCGCATGTAGGTGATCAAACCAGTCTGCCCCCCCTCACCCATTTCAATACCCTCATAAAGCTGCTGCGCCACACGCATCGTCCGCCGTGCACGAAATCCTAATTGGCGCGAAGCTTGCTGTTGGAGTGTGCTGGTAATAAAAGGCGCGTACGGTTTGCGTGTCCGTTTTCCGCGTTTGATTTTATCGATGGCATATTGCGCGGACCGCAGGTCAGTGATCAGCGACTCAACTGTTTCTTTGTTGGGTAATTCAGGATCTTCTCCGTTTACTTTTGCGAGTTTAGCAATAAACGCGGCATGATCACGAGGTTCAGTTTTAAATTCACCTTCAATAGACCAGTATTCGCTCGGTACGAAGGATTCGATCTCACGTTCCCGTTCAACTATCAATCGCAGCGCGACCGATTGCACCCGCCCAGCGGATAAACGACTCCGCACTTTTTCCCACAGTAATGGCGTCAGATTATAGCCAACCAATCGGTCAACAATTCGACGTGCCTGCTGGGCATCCACAAGGTACTCATCGATCGGTCGCGGATGGGAAAAAGCGTCTTCGATCGCGGGTTTCGTAATCTCATGGAACACCACACGTTTCACCCGCTTCGGTTCTAATTCGGCAGCTTCTAATAAATGCCAGGCAATGGCTTCGCCTTCCCGGTCGGGGTCCGTAGCCAGGTAAACTTCTTCTACCTTCTTTGCATCCGCTTTCAGTTCCTTTACGATCGGCCGCTTTTCATTAGGCACACGATACTTTGGTTGAAAGTTGTTCTCTACGTCAACGGACAATTGAGAACGAAGTAAATCCCTGACATGCCCGACCGAAGCAGTTACCTTATATCCTTTACCCAGGAAATTCCCAACGGTACGCGCCTTTGCCGGAGATTCCACGATCACCATCTTCCCCTTCCGCACGATCTCCTTTTTCTTCCGGGGTGGCGCAACCATTCCCTCATGTAAATCGGTTCGCCCAATGCGGTACATTTTTGTTCCGCACACGCCGCATGTGCCGGTTGTGACTGGCGTTGACCGTGAATTAAAACCCGCTACCGGGTCTTGAATTTCTCTTTTTTCCCTGCACTTAACACAATATGCTTTCAAAATTTCTCCTACAAATACTTTTCTGACTCGTCTTCCTTTAATACATTGACGATCTCTTTTACTTTCTGCGATTCCCCTTTTTTGCAGATCAACAATGTATTTTCATGTTCAACAATGATCAAATCCTCAACCCCGATAACGGCGATCGCCTTTTCCGGGTCTGTTGATTGAATGTAACAATTGCGTGAATTGATGTTTAAAATCTTATCCGCTAATTCAATATTTCCCCGTTTATTGGGTTTAAGAATCGTAAAAAGTGAATCCCAGGACCCCAGATCTTTCCATCCCAGATCATCTGCGGGGATCAGGCTCACGTTTTTCGCGCCTTCCATAATACCATAATCAATAGTTTCAGGCGTGATGGTTGTCCAAATGTCAGTTATATCCTCCACGTCTCCCTGCGTGTTGATCCTGGATGCAACATCCATCAATGACTGATAAAGCGCAGGCATCTGTCGTTTTATTTCATTCAGGATCGCATCAACCGACCAGATAAACATACCCGAATTCCAATAATAGCGCCCCGATGCGATATATTTTTCTGCGGTTTTTTGGTCAGGTTTCTCTACAAATTGCTCAACACGGAACGCATCAAATGATGGATGCCGATCACCGGTTTCGATATATCCAAATCCGGTCGACGCGAACGCGGGTTTGATTCCGATAGTGACCAGTGTTTTTGTTGCAGCTAAACGCGCAGCGCGCGCAAGCAGTTCTCTAAAGTATTTGATATTATCCATCACATGATCTGCGGTTAATACTGCCATTATCGCGCCTGGGTCTATTTTTTTTAGATACGCTGCCGCGAATCCAACCACGGC
>CAZDIS010000028.1:0-499 GCA_964505585.1 uncultured Pelolinea sp.
TATTTTGCCAGAAAATTCCACTTCCAGTTGGTATTATTTTAGGGGATGGTTACCCTTGCCACAGGCAAATTCCAAGCCCATCCGCGCCAATATTATTGCCCCACCCCATACCATTCGATGAAAGAGAAAAAGACCATGTAAGATCAATGGTTTGATCGATGCAAAGGCAGCTGCGACGCGGACCGCCTGGGATAATCCCGCCTATTAGAACGCGGATTTTTTGGGTTTGAGGTGCATGCTGGATTCTTTCAGCGCTTCGCGCAGATCCGCGCGGGCCTGGCTGTCGTCGATATTGCACGCCACCACCCACTCATGAATGAATTGCTGGGATAGCAATTCCAGCAGGCTCTTTTCGTTGATGTGGATGTCCTTCTGCACATTGCGGGCGTGGATATCGCGGATCAGAGCGGCCTTGACGAGCAGCGAGCAATCCTGGACCCGGGCGTGAATGGAGGCAAGCCGCTGACGGTAATTATTATCCATCGGCTCGGGTTCGCCC
>CAZDIS010000028.1:509-8823 GCA_964505585.1 uncultured Pelolinea sp.
CGCTGCCAATTTCAGCGCTTGTGCGAATGTATCGGCGTCTGCTATCGGCCGGACGCGTTCTGAGCTGGATTCTATGGCGGGCAGCCAATAGGTGAGTTCATGTGTTTTGATCATATAGAATAGGTTCTGGCTTCCCTGCTTTTCCTTCATTTCGATGCCGATGATCTGCCCCAATCCGTGGTTGTTATGCACCACCCAATCCCCTTTGGCTAATTTTAGCGTTACCTTGGTCATGGCTGATCCTTTTCATTTACAACTGAATATGGTTTGAAAATTTCATTTTTCAATCGGTGGCATTGTTTGTGTCTGGAAAAACCTGTCCCCCCGGTTTGCCCTGCTTGCGAACTGAATTTATTAACTTGATTATACCGTGAATGATCGCGAAAAAGAACCTGACACCTGACACGGGCGATTTCCAGATCCACCTCTTCCTTTTATCGTTTTATCGAAGGCGGTCGCGGTATTGAAAAGCAGGGTTCATCCATCCCATGAACAACATCTCTGGCATCTGGTAGACTTTGAGCTGCAAAATTATTAATAAGCCCCGCCGCGGCCCGCTTTGTGCCGGGGGCATTCCATAGCGAAAGTGAAGCACACCGAAAAAACAATGAACGCGCCATACCAGCAAGCCGAAAACAGGATCCGATCGATCCTCGCCGCCAACGGCGGGGATGCTGACCGCTTCGCCGAAACCATCCGGCGCGAGCGCATCCCGCACCTCAGTTTCAGTCAGGTGACAACGCTGGAGTTCTGTCCCTATCGTTATTACCTGCAGTATGTGCGCTATCAAGCGCTGGATCCGATCCCGAAATATTTCGTGAAAGGCAAGCGCATGCACGCTCTCATCGCCCGAACTTACGAGGCCATGCGCGCGAACGAGGCGCACACGGCAGGCGCGGTGGCAGATGATGAACCGGGAGAGATGGATGAGGTTGACGCGCGCCATATCCGCAATGCCTATCAGGTGCATCGCGCGCATGTATGGACGGATTATGAGATCCGCGGCATCGAACATCCCTTTGTGTTTTCGATCGACCCACGCCTGCCGCCGCTGGTGGGGGTGATCGACCTGGTGCTGGTCAAAGATGATTGCTATTACCTGGTTGACCACAAGACCGGCCGCGATTTTTACCCGGATGACGCGCTGCAGGTGGCGATGTACGCGCGCTATATCCACACGCAGCACGATACCGAAAACGTGCGCCTGTTCTATGACCATTACCGCTGGGTCAACAACCTCGACCGCATCCGCAAACCGGCGTTTGAACGGCGCGAGGTGCGGGCGGATCTGGGCCGGTGGGAGGTGTATCTGAAGCGCATCAAGCGCGTGTACCGCGCCATGGAACGCATCGCCCAGGGCGCACGGCCTGCAAAGCAGGGGGAGTGTTTTCGGTGCCCTTACCGCGGGCAGTGTGGGTGAGGGTGATTTGGGGGGATCTTGGTTTAGAGAAGGTGACCGCGCGATGGAAGAAAATTAATGCGGCTTAAAACTATCTACCTCAGGCGGCGCGCTTTCATCTTGCTTGATCGACATGACAAACACGACGATCACCAACCCGAGCCCGGCAAAGATGAGCAGGAGCATTCCGGCGGTGAGGGTGGATCGAGAAGGCCGCGTATCCGCGGGTTCTGTTTCCTGCTGGGCCTGCGCTGCCCGGGCGGTGGCGGTGTGGTCCATGCTGCTGGGGGTGTAGGTGGGGCGCGGGGTGCGGGTGGGCGTGACGGTTGCCTCGGGGGTCTCTTCCGCGGGTGGGGCGGTTGGGGCGGCTTCGCCCGTGCCCTGGACGATGATGAGCTCATCATCGGGCCAGATGGTGGTGAAATCTGCCGGGAGGCCATTGAGGGTACGCAGCGCTTCGATGGTGATGCCGTAGGCCTCAGCGATGGCCGCGAGGGTTTGGCCGTATTGGACGATGTGCATGACCGTGCCGTCAAACTGTGGGGTGGCGGTGACCACGCTGTAGATGTAGTTGGAGTAATCGGGGGTGGGGGGAATATCCGGTACCCCTTCATTTACGGGTGTATCGGGTACGTCCCCGCCGGCTTCCTGGCCGATGACCTTGCAGACATTAAGGATGAAGACATAGCGGCCATCCCCGGCATCGGCAACTCCAGCGCCGATATCGGTGTAGAGGTTGCCCCACTGGTTGAGCATGACCTCCTGATGGGTCCAGTCCGCCCAGGACCCATAGAGCGCGTCATCGATCGTGCGCCCGCTGGCCCAGTTCTCATCGCACTGGATGGGCGCGCCGCCGCCGTAGCCAGTCCAGGAGACACGGATGGTCTCATCGCTGCCGCCAGCGCCGATATGGCCGCCCTGGCCGGTATCGACAATCCACTGGGCGTGGGTCTGGGCGGCCTGGTAGACGAGCGGGTGCGGGTTCATGGTGTAATAGCCATTGGCCGTGCGGTAAGCGTTGACCGCTGCCACGAGGTCATCCGCAGTCGGATCGGCCGCGTGGATGGGGGTGGTGCGGATGCCCGCGCTGGCCGTGATGATGAGCGCCAGCAGGAGGATGGTTTTCTTGATTTTCACCATTTCATTCTAATCGAAAATGAGGAGGGTAATATCAGAAAAATGTAAAATGGAATGCGTATAGGTAAATAGGCATTTATGTCAAATATCGGTCTATCAATAATGACGATGCCTGTCACAGCGCGGGGAGCTGACCAAAAACCGCCCGCAATGTGCGCGGGCGGTCACTCTTCGTTGTGATTATTCTAAGGCGTTGTCGGGCCGGTGGTTGGCCCGCCGTCATCGCCGCCTTCATTCTCGGCCTCCGGCTCCTGGACGGGGGCTTCATCCGGGTCTTCAACCGCGTCTTTCTCCAACCCTGAAACCACTTTCACCGCACTGGTATCACCACAGACCGTTACCAGGTCATCCCACACCCAGCAGGTGCCGCCCGAAGTATTGTATTCGATCTGCCACCAGCTGCCCGAACCGCTGACCGCCATAATCGGGAAAGATTGGCCCGGCTGCAGGTTGGTGATGGCGTTATAGGCCGTACCCGGCCCGGTGCGGCAGAAGGGGTACCCGGTCGCGGTTGCCAACGGAATGGGGCATTCTTCATCCTCAGCCGGCGCTTCTTCATCTGGCGGCTTTTCTTCGGACAGGTCTTCGCTGGTTTCCGGGCGCATGCCGACATACACATTGACCACGTTTGAAGCGCTCTGGGCGCCAGCCGCGGTTTCACAATGAATTTGGAGGGCGTAAACACCTTCCTCAGTCGGGATCCAAGGTTGGAACAGGCCGCCATTGGTGACCGCGGACACAAATGTATCGCGCCGGTAGACCGCGTCATTCACCGTCAGCACTGCCGCGCTGAAGCCGGCCGGGTCGCCCACCTCGGCCTGGATATCCACAAAGTCACCCACATAGAACTGCGCGCTCTCCTGCGGATAGACGATCGCCACCCCATCCGTGACCTCCGGCTGCGCAGGCGCTAGCCCACGCTCGGAAACCTCCGCGTCACAACCGCTCAGTATCAGTGCCGCACATATCAGCAGCGCGCTGGCCGCGCGTATCTTTTTCATCTGTTTTACATTTGACATGTTCATCATCCCTCCTGTCTCTTTTAGAAATCAAGCACGATCCAATAATGGATCGTAAAGTGCCCATTGCCGCTGGTCAGTGTGCGCTCGTGCCCGTGGCCCAACCGCCAGCTGGTCACATCGTTCATATCCGGTGTCAGGCGTGCCACCGCTTTGTCCCAATCATTATATGTACAAAAATCATCTTCCTCCAGGTCAACCACGATCGTCATTGGATATTCCATATCCGTGATGGTGGGAGAGACGATGATCGGCTGGATCAGCCCTTTGATCTCATGGATGCCTTTGGGCATGATCCACAACCAGTTCATGACACGCGACGGCCGAATTTCCTGCGTATCATGCACGGTGACGTACAGCCGGAATTCACCCTCATCCGAATCCTCACACCATTCCCCGTCTCGGGTGTCATGGATCTCGATCTTGTCGAAATGAATGTGCTTGATGCGGATCGGGGATTTTTGAAATACGTTATTTCGGTCATCGATCTCCTCGATCAGGTCATCCGGGTCAGCAACCACCGAAAAAGCGTTGGCGTATGCGTTCGGGTCCACATCGCGTATCTCCACCGAAACGTTTCCGCCCTGCGGGATGCTGTCGATGAAGGCCGCTTCCTTGTGGCGCGTTGTCGCTTCAATGTAGGTGGCCAGTGTAAAACCGGATACGTCCGCGCAGCCCCTGTTTTCAACGGTAACAGTGAGATTCCTGCCATTGATGCTGCGCTGCACATCCGTGATCACCAGGTCGGGTTTGGGCAGCGGCCAGGTGATGCTTAAGTTTGCAACCTCCGAATAAACGGGTGGATCTCCGATCTCCTTCATCATCTGCAGCACCATTTCATCGGTGGCTAGCCCTTCCTCCGCGTAGATGGTTGTTTCCATGTCAAACTGCACCAAACCGCTGGTTTGATTTTCAATCGGCGCCCATCCTGCGGCGACCAGTTTTCCATCACTGCCCACGAATCCGCCGGCATACAAAAATCGGCCGTTATTGGAATAATACTTATAAGGCACACTGAGGCGGACCGTATTCCCGCCGCATTCATAGCCGGTAATGAGCGGCGCGCCAAAGTCGTCCAGCTGCCCGCGCCGTTCTTCCGCAGCCGCTTCCTCGACCTGTTCGATTTCGTCCGGGTCAAAGTCACGGTCGACCACCAGCGCCGGCGGCTGCCCCTCCTCGCCCTGTGCCACCTGAAATTGCAGGATGGCCGTACTCGACATCTGGCCGGCGTCATCGGTTGCGTGCACAACCAGATCCACCTCACCGAAATTGAGCTGGTAATCCACCCGCTGCCGGCATTCCAATACTCCGGCGCAGGCAAAGAATAGTGTTTCCATATCATGGTTGCCGGCGATCGTGGCTGTGATCGTATCCACGCCACTTTGATCCGTCGCGATTATATCCACCATGATATGCAGCCCGCCGCCCTCGCGCATGCTGGCGTCCATCAGGCGCACAGCCGGGGGTTTATCCCTCGGCATCCCTTCCAGAAAATCCTGGATTTCCTCCGCGCCCATGCCATCTCCCCCCTGTGGCTGCCCCTCATCAGCCGCTTCTTCGCCGTCTCCCGCGTCTCCCGCGTCGCCTGCGTCCGGGGGTGGCTGGTCATCATCGCCGGCTGCCTGTGCGCTGTCTCCCGCGGGCGCGCCTGCCCCCCCAATGGCTTCCGCAACGGCTACCACTTGTGGGCCTTCCCAGGTCTCCGCATTATCCGGGGCAGCGCTGCCACCATCAGCAGCTGCGACCGCTTCCGTCACCATCACTTCCAGCGTGGCGGGCGGGCTGGTGCTGTCGTCCGCGCCGATCGCTGTGAAGGTCAGAGTATGCGTGCCGGTTTGCTCGCTGCGCCAAGTGAAATCAACTGGCAGCACCATCGTTATTCCGTCCTGCGCCTCCTGGTAGCGGTAGGGCATGCCATCCGCCGCCATTTCCACCCGCGTGATGCCCTCGCTGGCCTGCGCGTTCGTCTGGATATACAAAAACTCCCCGGCAGCCACAGTTGTGGGGCTTTCTGGGGAGATGATCGTGATCTCAGGCGCGCTTTTGCGCGGCCGTGGATGGAAGTAGCGCGAGATGAACACACCGCCTCCAATTAGGGCCAATATTAAAAATGCGATAAAAATAATCAATAACCCTCGCTTTTTTCCCTCCATCATCCTCTCCTTTGAACTATATTTTCGAGTATAGCAAAAACAAGAATGGGTTTCAATCATGAAAGTGGAAAAAATATGGATCGCTGGTTGAGGCAGGCGGGCGGTTCCTTATAGATGGAGAACCCGAGGATGCGGGGAAAACAGGAGAATCAGTCCGCGGACTCGTCCTGCGGGGAGGGATAGGCCCTGCGCCGCGCGCAGCGCAATGCGGGGGCGGGCGGGTGGTGTAAACCTGGCGGGGAGCGGGCTAACCGAAGCGGCCTTCGATGTAGTCAATGGTTTCTTTTATTTGCGGATTAAAGAAGATCTTCTCCGCAGGCCCCTGTTCGATCAGCTTCCCCTGCAGGAAAAATGCGGCATGGTCGGCCGTGCGCGCTGCCTGCTGCTGGTTGTGGGGCGCGAGCAGGAAGGTATACTGGTTTTTCGCTTCTTCCAGGAACTGTTCGATCCTGGCGGTTGAGACAGGGTCGAGGGCGGAGGTGGGTTCATCGAGAAGAATGACCTCCGGTTCGAGGGCGAGGACGCGCGCCATTTCCATCGGTTACATCACCTGCTGGCACGCAGGTAGGCAAACAGAACAAGCAGATGAGCAATAGAGTGCCGAGGGCCTTCCCTTCCATAGGGCAAAATTATAACTGAAAGAGAAATAATAATTGTGTTATCATGCTTTTCCCCCGCCAGAAACACGCTAAAAGCTAAACTGATATAATTGGAAAATCACCGAAAAGAGGGTAGAAATTATTACATGGAAGTAAGCAAAGTCAAACGAATTGATATTGATCAAGAGATGCGCACCTCCTACATCGATTACGCGATGAGCGTGATCGTTGCGCGCGCGCTGCCGGATGCACGCGATGGATTCAAACCTGTCCACCGGCGCATTTTATACGCGATGATGGACATGGGCATCCGCGCGAACTCATCGTATAAGAAATCAGCCCGTATCGTCGGTGAAGTGCTGGGTAAATACCACCCGCATGGCGACCAGGCGGTATATGACTCGATGGCACGTATGGCGCAAGATTTTTCGATGCGCTACATGATGGTAGACGGACAGGGCAACTTCGGGTCCGTGGACGGGGATCCACCCGCCGCGATGCGCTATACCGAAGCGCGCATGGATATTCTGGCAGAAGAAATGGTGCAGGATATTGACAAGGACACTGTCAATTTTGTGGATAATTTTGACGGCTCACTGCAGGAACCGGAAGTGCTGCCCGCGCGCCTGCCGAACATGCTCCTGAACGGATCGTCCGGTATCGCAGTAGGGATGGCGACCAATATCCCTTCGCATAATATGCGCGAACTGGTGCGGGCGCTGGAATATATGATCGAGAACCAGGACAACATCGATGATGTGACAATCGAAGACCTGATGAAATTCGTCCCCGGCCCTGATTTTCCGACAGGCGGGATCATTGTTGGGACAGAGGGCATCCGACAGGGGTATTCCACAGGGAAAGGCAAGATCACCGTTCGCGGACGATATCAGGTGGAAGAGATCCGCGGCAACCGGTATCAGATCCGGATCACCGAGATCCCTTACCAGGTCAATAAAACGACATTAATCGAGCGGATCGCGACGCTGGTTCGCAATGATAAGCTGCCCGAAATTTCAGACCTGCGCGACGAATCAGACCGCAATGGCATGCGCATCATCATTGAACTGAAGCGGAATTCGCAGCCGAAACGCGTTCTGAACCGATTATTCAAGTATTCGCAATTGCAAACGACCTTTGGCATCAATATGCTGGCATTGGTTGATGGCGAGCCGCGCATGCTGCCATTAAAACGCTCCCTGCAGATCTACATTGATCACCGTGTCGATGTGATCGAGCGGCGTTCGATGTTTGAACTTGATAAAGCGAAAAAACGCGCCCACATTCTGGAAGGGCTGCTGATCGCACTCGCGAACCTTGACGCAGTAATTAAAACCATCCGGAATTCCGCTGATGCCAATGTTGCCAAGAAAAATTTGAAGGACAAGTTCAATCTGAGCGATGTGCAGGCGCAGGCGATCCTGGATATGCAGCTGCGGCGGCTGGCACAGCTTGAACGCGAAAAGATCGAAGGCGAGCATAAGGAACTGCTTGAATTGATCGCGTATTTAGAAGACCTGTTAGCCCATCCGAAAAAGATCCTGGCTTTGATCAGCGATGACCTATCAGAGATCAGCCGAAAATATGGAGATGACCGCAGGACGATGATCGTTGAAGGCAACGTTGAAGACATCACGGATGAAGACCTGGTTTCTGACGTTGCCGCGTTGGTGACGATCACCCGCAACAATTACATCAAACGCGTTTCACCGCGCGTTTACCGGACCCAGCAGCGGGGCGGGAAGGGTGTGATCGGGCAGAATGTCAAGAATGAAGATGAGATCGATATCCTGATCCCATGCCGTTCATTACACACCCTGCTGTTCTTCTCCGACCGCGGCAAGGTATATTCTGAGCGTGTTTTTGAACTGAATGAATCCGGACGCACGGATAAAGGCACACCGATCGTGAATATCCTGGCACTGGAACCCGGCGAGCGCATCACCGCCGCGGTAGCCGTTCCAGATTTTGAGACCTCTGAATTCATCACACTGTCCACTGTTAAAG
>CAZDIS010000028.1:8833-21549 GCA_964505585.1 uncultured Pelolinea sp.
CGGATGCCGCTTTCGGCGTTCGAAAGTGTACGCATGTCCGGCTTGATCGCAATTAATCTGAACGACGGCGATGAGCTGGGGTGGGTGCGCCTGACCAGCGGTGAGGATGAGATCATCATGGTGACACAGATGGGACGCGCTTTACGGACATCGGAAACAGAGATCCGCGCGATGGGCCGGACAGCCGCGGGCGTGATCGGGATGAAACTTGAAAAAGGCGATAAACTGACCGCAATGGAAGTTGTCGATCCTAAAGGCTATCTCCTGGTTGTAACTGAAAAAGGTTATGGCAAACGTACGATGTTGAAATATTATCGCGCGCAGGGCCGCGCTACGAAAGGTGTTGCGACGATCGATATTAAAGTAATGAAGACGATCGGCAAGATCACATCCGCGCGAGTGGTTAATAAGGGCGATCAGATCACGATGATTTCAAATAACGTCATTATGCTGCGTTTGGATGTGGATAAGATCACATCAACAACGAGCCGGGCGACGCGTGGTGTGCGCTTGATGAAACTGGACAAAGGTGATCTGGTAGCGTCTGTCGGGCGGATATCCGACGCGCGAAAATAAATCTATTATAGAAAATGGCGCACGTCCGGCGTGCGCTTTTTAATTTAACCAGGGCGCAGGCTGACATCGCCAACGGAGAAAGAACGCAGATTGCCGTTCTTCCGACGCAGCAACACATTACCGCAGTGATCGATCCCTTCAAGCACACCCGATAACCATTTATCTTCGGTGGTATTGATGCTGATCTTTTGCCCTAAGAATGCCATCCTTTCCATATACTTGGATGGGAAGTGGTCAGCGCAGATATGCGGGCGTAAATCACGGAGGGAACTCAGCAGGCGGTCAACTACCCGAATTGCCTCAGGTTCATTTTCGATATGGGCTTGCAAGCAGGTCGCGGGGTAGCGCAGCATTGATGGTGGAGGGACAGCGGCTGCCAAGAGATTAATTCCGATGCCGATCACGACACCAAGCAGCTTTTCCTGGTCCCAGACCGCTTCAGCGAGGATGCCGGCGGTTTTTTTTTGTTCGATAAGGACGTCATTGGGCCATTTGACCTGAATGTTCTGACGCGGGCAGAGTGAATCGATCGCTTGGGCTAGTGCGAGCCCGGCGGCGAGTGAGACCAATCCAAGCTGCTGTTGTTCTGCAGGTGATGGGCGGATGATGATGGAGATGGCGATGGACGCGCCCGGGTTTGTGACCCATCTACGGCCCTGCCTGCCACGTCCGGCGGTTTGGGCGCCGGCCAGGACAAATGCCCATTCTGGCGCACCATCTGACACCCAGCGCAGCGCTTCATCATTGGTCGAGCCGATCGATGAAAAATAGCGATACGCTGGAATGTTGTGTTTTTTGATGATGGCTTCTATTTCGGTTTTTTTCACGCTGCCATTGTATCTGAATTTTCATTCCCAGCGCGATCAACAATCATCGTTGATGCGGTAAAAATTGTTCTGGTATGATTCAAGCCACAAAAAGGAGAGTGATGAAAAAATTCATTTTTGACTGTGATCCCGGGCATGATGATGCCATCGCGATCGTCCTGGCCGCTAAGCATCTGGATATCATTGGCCTGACAACGGTGGGCGGAAACCAAACGATCGAAAAAGTGACCACCAACGCACTAAAGATCTTAGAAAAAATCGGTAGATCTGATATTCCTGTATTTCCTGGCGCCAGCGCGCCATGGATCCAGGCGCTGGAAATTGCCCCGATGTTCCATGGTGATTCCGGTCTTGACGGACCTGCTTTGCCGGAAGTTGCAAAAGCCCCCGGCCAAATCCCTGGCCCGCAGTTCATTGTCGAATCCACACACACGCATGAACAGATTTCATTGATCGCCACAGGCCCGCTGACGAATATTGCCACGGCGCTGCAGTTGGACCCCAAAATTATTGATGGCATTGATGAGATCTTCATCATGGGCGGCTCAGCCACTTTTGGAAATTGGACACCAGCAGCAGAATTCAATATTTATGTTGATCCGGAGGCGGCTTATAAAGTGTTTAATTCAGGCATTCCCGTGAGAATGAGCGGGTTGAATTTGACGCGCCAATCCTTCTTCACACGGGCAGATATGCAGAAATTATTAGCGATAAAAAACTCAACGGCGAAATTCGTATATGACCTACTGGATTTCTTTATCGATACATCAATGGAAGAGGCACACCTGACCGGCGGCAATTTGCATGACGTTGTCGCTGCTGCCTGGGCGATCGACCCATCGCTTATTAAAGCGGTTGATATGCATGTGCAGATCGAATTGAATGGAGAGCATACGCGCGGCATGACCATTTGTGACAGCCGCCACCTACGCGGGAAAGAACCCTTGATCGATCTCGATCATGAAGCAAGCGCTGAGCGGCGCGGCCTGGCACCGAACTGCGAAGTTGGAATGGAACTGGACGGGGATCGGTTTTTCTCACTGATATTTGACACACTCAAAAGCTATTAATATGATCTAGACTGGATAACTAAAAATTTATTATGATTGTGGTAAGATTCACGATTTGGAAAGACAAAAAAGATGGAAGATCGCATAACAATTATCGAAGGACCCACCCCAGAATTTGAAGACATTTCAGATGGCTGGGCGCTGGGATTAAATGAAAGCCCGCTGCTATACGACACAATCTTTACGCAAGTACGGACGCTGAACGGGCCGGCGTTAGTGGAACGATGCCACCATGCATGGAAAAAGAATGGCACGATTTACCTTCACTTTAAAAATAAAATGGGAATCGAAGAAAAGGCACCGATCACAGCGGTCCGCTCGGTCGATACCGATGAAGGCCAGATCCTTCTTTTATGGGTGCGGCAGTTGCCCAGTTATGATGACCTGATCGACATTGCGGAAGAGATGAGTGATCTGGACGGCGATTTTGATGATGAAGACGATGATGATGAAGATGATGAAGATGATGAAGATGAGGATTATGACGAAGACTTTGGGATGGGGACCTGATCTGGAACCTGATTATTAAACCAACCAGCCCCGCAGTATTGCGGGGCTGATCGATTTAAACACAAAAAATTTACCTGTCGTTTTCCGGATTGTCGCGGTCGAAATGGGGAATCTCTTCTGGAAGTTCGAGGAAAAGTTCGACGAGGCCGCCAAATTCCTCACCAAAGAAATAGGGCGCCTGGTAGACCAGGTGTTTCTTCCCATTCTTTTTAATGGAGTAAATATTGTATTCGTGGTTCTCATAGAGCTTGCGCACTTTATCCTGAATGCGATCGGGATGGCATGTGATCGCATTCCGTCCCAGCACGGCATATCCACCATCTTTTTCAAATAATTTTTCCGAACCTTCATTCATTTCGATCACAGTACCTTCGGCGTCGGTTACCGTAATTGCCCCGGGAAATACTTTATACCAGGCGTGTTTTTCCATTGTTTACTCTCCAATTATTTTTGGTGGATTATACACGATGAAAACCAGCCATGAGCTCAGGTGGTATGATTGGGCAATCAATTCCACATGAGGAGAGCAAATGAAGAAAGAGAAACGCGAAAAACTATCCCTTGAAAGTAAAATGGTTTTTTATCCGCCCGAACCCGCATCTATGTCTGTCAGTGACCCGATCTATATGGCAAGCAATTTCCAATATACCGAAGAAATATATCAGCGTGTTTTGGATGGTGAAAGAAAAACAGTTAATATTTACGCGCGCTGCGGGAACCCTTCCGAATATAAGTTTGAGGAACAGATGTCGTGGATCCATGGGGCAGACGCCAGCCTTGCCACCGCATCCGGCATGGCCGCGATCTCAACACTCCTGTTTGGGATCATGAAAGGCGGTGACCACATGATCGCGGATTGGACGACATACAGCACAACGCACGAATTCCTGGATCACCGCTTTACCGATTTCGGCGTTGAGACATCTTTCGTCGACACAGCTGATATTGAGATGGTTGAGAAGGCGATCAAACCCAATACGAAATTGATATATTTTGAAACCATTGCTAACCCGACCATGAAAATTTCAGATATCGAAGGTATTGTCGCATTAGCGAAAAAGAAAGATCTGACGGTAGTTTGCGATAATACATTCGCCAGCCCTTACGTTTTCCGGCCATTGGATTGGGGTGTTGATGTGGTTGTAGAAAGTGCTACAAAATTTATTGGCGGACATAATGATGCCCTGGGCGGGGTTATTTTAATGAAATCGGATAAACTGCCAGACGATTTGATGGAGCAGATCCGCTGGTCTACGCTGACTAAACTGGGCGGCGCGATATCGCCGTTCAACGCCTGGCTGCTATTGCGCGGCATCCAAACGCTGCATTTGCGGGCGGAGCGCATGTGCCAGAACGCACAAAAGTTGGCCGATTTTCTCGATTCACATGAAAAAGTCAGCAAAGTCTGGTATCCCGGGTTGGTTTCGCATCCGCAGCACGCAATCGCAAAAAAATTGCTGCCAAAATATGGCGCAATGATGACATTTGAAGTGGGTGATGAAGCGCTCGCGGTTAAGGTACTGGACCGGTTAGCGTTGGCGACCTTTGGCGCGAGCCTGGGTGGCGTACGCACGACTACGCAGGTGCCTTCGACGATGGCATTCCTGGATGTTCCCCCAGACCAAAAAGAATTAATGAACATCCGTGATGGTATGATCCGAATTTCCGCCGGTATTGAGGATGCGGATGACCTGATCGCTGATTTCGCGCAGGCACTGGAAATCGCGAAATAAGTGATAAATCATTGAGCCATTTTCTTTCTCTGGAATATGGCTCAATGTGACAATTGTCTTAAATCTCCAATAATAGAGTTGCAAAATTGGGATTCTTTTGATATTATTGAGCGATATTGCGAAACAGGACACAACGTACCGGAATGAAAATACCTATCAACAATGAAAATTCCAAAGCAAACAATAGGGATTTTCTTACCGCGCAAACCTGTGATTATTTCACTGTTCCTATTCCCTTTCGTAATTCTCTAAAAAGTGCCGATTGCGATAATCATTAGGCATTTTTTGATTAAAGGAACAACACGCTGATTGAGATTGGAAAGTATTCGATTAATTAAAGAATAAAATCATACATGTCAATTATTTCTTTTGGAAGCATCAATATGGATCTTGTAGCGCGAACGCCACGGTTTGCAAAACCCGGCGAAACGCTGACGGGCAGTGATTTTTATACCGCAGCGGGCGGCAAGGGTGCCAACCAGGCGGTTGCGGCCGCAAAGATAAGTGGACAAGCAGCCATGATCGGACGCGTAGGCAATGATCTGTTCGGAAAGAATTTAAAAAATGAGATGAAAGCAAATGGTGTGGATGTCGGGTGTGTTTCCACGGACGATTCATTACCAACTGGCACGGCTCTTATTACTGTTGATGACAATGCTGAAAACACGATCATCATTGTTCCCGGCGCGAACGGCGCGGTCAGCGACGCGGAACTCGCGTCATTAGAAAAAAAACTACCAACAGCAAAAGTGCTGATGCTGCAACTAGAGGTGCCACTGCCGGCGATCATATCCGCGGCAAAGGCGGCGAAGAGAGAGGGCGTGAAAGTGCTACTTGATCCCGCGCCGGCACAGGAACTCCCCGATGAATTGTTGGTGTATTGCGATTTTATAACCCCGAATGAAACGGAGGCCGCAATCCTGACCGGTGTGGAAATCAAAAGTGCCGCAGACGCTAAAAAAGCCGCGATGATACTTAAAGAGCGTGGGGTAAACGCGGTGGTGATCAAGATGAGCAGCAAAGGTTCATTCTACTTTGACGGAAAAACTGAGAACATGTACCCGGCTTTTACAGTAAAACCAGTGGACACCGTAGCCGCGGGTGATGCTTTCAACGGCGGATTTGCTGCCGCGTTCGCGGAGGGCAAACCCATAGCAGAGGTCATGCGGTGGGCAAACGCGACGGGTGCCCTTTCAACGACGAAAGCGGGAGCGCAGCCCTCGATGCCCGCACGAGAGGAATTATTGGATTTTTTAATGAATAATTCGTAAATATGATGTTATAAATTGATTCTGATTGGAGGTGGTATATCGGATAACACAAAGTGCAACAAAAAAAAAGCAACAAAAATTTGAACCAAAAATATTTTGAGGAGAAAAAATGAAAAAAAGAATTACCATTATCAGCCTGCTAGTCGTCGGCGCCATTTTCCTGGCAGCTTGTGGCGGCGCAGCTGAAGAAGCAGCTGAAGACAAAATCGTTGCCGTGTACGTTATCGGCGGCACATTGGGCGACAAGTCCTTCATTGATTCAGCACACCGCGGCCTGACAAAGGCCCAGGAAGAATTGGGCATCGAATATCGCTATGTTGAGGCATCAAGCGACACAACCAAGATCTTCGCGGCACTGGAAGATGCGATGAATGATCCTGAGATCGACATCATCATCCAATCCCAGGGTGACTTCACTGAGACACTCCCCGAAGTTGCTCCCGAATATCCTGACAAATATTTCGTCAGCTTCGACAACGCGGTTGCTTACGATCAGTGCCCCGATGGCTGCCAGAATGTTTATGCCATGACCTATGCCCAGAATGAAGGCTCCTTCCTGGCCGGCTACTACGCTGGTTTGATGAGTGAGACCGGCATCATCGGCGCAGTTGGTGGGATGGACATCCCTGTCATCAACGACTTCATGGTTGGCTATGTCCAGGGTGCTGGCGAGGCCGGCATTGCTGAAGAGAACGTCCTGATCCAATACGCTGGCGGCTGGGCCGATCCCGCAAAGGGCAAGGAACTCGCGCTTACCATGTACCAGCAGGGCGCAGACATTGTCTTCCAGGTTGCTGGCGGCACCGGTGAAGGTGTCTTCTACGCAGCAGAAGAAGCAGGCAAATGGGCAATCGGCGTTGACTCCGACCAGGCCCTGATCATTGAAGAAACCAATCCTGAGCAGGCAGCGGTGATCCTCACCTCGATGCTCAAGAACGTTGACAACTCCAT
The DNA here is from genome assembly GCA_964505585.1 of uncultured Pelolinea sp. GTDB lineage: Bacteria > Chloroflexota > Anaerolineae > Anaerolineales > Anaerolineaceae > Pelolinea. The sequence continues at coordinate 15,772 of CAZDIS010000028.1, forward strand.
GTATCGTTTCATGGAAATGTTCGTGAATGGCACCGTTCCGTGGGGTACCACCGAAACACTCGGTATCCCCGAAGGTGGCGTTGGACTGGCATACAATAAGTTCTTTGACGAATACACCCCCGATGACGTCAAGGAAGATCTGTTTGCGATCCAGGAACAGGTTACCAGCGGCGAAATCGAAGTCGCCACAGTTTACTAGAATTAGCAAAAAAACAATCAGGAAGGGGCAATCCCTTCCTGATTGTTATTATCGGAGGTGAAGAGATGCCATTAATTGAGATGAAGAATATCTCCAAGATTTATGAGAATGGCGTTGTTGCGAATGACCATGTGAATTTCACTGTGGAGAAGGGTGAGATTCACGCATTAGTGGGAGAGAACGGGGCAGGCAAATCGACTTTAATGAAGATCCTTTACGGCATCGAACAGCCGACCGAAGGACAGATCATGATTAACGGAAAAGAAGTCAGTTTCCGGTCTTCATTAGACGCGATTGATGAAAAGATCGGTATGGTTCATCAGAACTTTATGCTGATCCCCTCATTTTCCGTAGCGGAAAATATTGTTTTGGGCAGAGAGCCATTACAGAATAATAAGTTGATCGACAAAAAACGATCGATCGAAATTACACAGGAATTATCAAAGACGTATGGTCTAAATGTTTTTCCAGAAGCGATTGTTGATTCCATCAATGTTGGCATGCGCCAGCGGGTTGAGATCATTAAGATGCTTTACCGAGAAGCTGAGATCCTGATCATGGATGAACCAACTGCAGTCCTGACGCCACAGGAAACGCAGGACCTGTTCAGCGCAATCCACAAACTGGTTGATCAGGGTAAAACCGTGATATTTATCACCCATAAATTACGTGAGGTGAAAGAGATCTCTGACCGCGTTACCGTGATGCGATTGGGGAAGATGATCGGAACCGTGGACACAAAAGACGTGACACGCGAACAGATCGCCAACATGATGGTTGGACGAGAAGTTTTTCTGGATATCAAGAAACCGGAAATCAATCGCGGTGAGAAGCGCATGTCTATTACAGACCTGACCTATGTTTCTGAAACTGGTAATCCGGTACTGCGCGGCGTCGATTTTAACCTATACTCGGGTGAAATATTGGGCATTGCTGGTGTTGAAGGTAATGGCCAGACAGAATTGGTTGAAGTTATCACCGGGCTGAAGAGCGCGACAGGCGGGAAGATCATGGTGCAAGAGAAAAACATCCTCAACCGCACGCCACGCGAGATCCGCATGATGAGGGTGGCGCATATACCGGAAGACCGCCTGACAAATGGTGTTGCTGTCAACGCTTCGATTGAAGAAAATCTGATCGTTGACCGATACTTTAAAAAACCTTTAAATAAAGGTTTGCTGATGGATTACAAAGAAGTCGATAAACACAGTAATGCATTAATTAAACAATTCAGCATCAAGACCCCAGATGGCAAACTGCCCGTATCGTCGCTATCCGGCGGGAACATGCAGAAAGTGGTTGTTGCCAGAGAGCTATCTTCTGACCCATACGTTCTGATCGCATCACAGCCGACACGGGGTATTGATGTGGGCGCGACGGAATATATTCGTGAGCAATTGGTTCAGTATCGCACCGATGGCGTTGCTGTTCTGCTCGTATCAGCTGATCTGGGAGAGGTCATGAGCCTTTCAGACCGGATCGTGACGCTTTACGAAGGCAAGATCACCGGTGTTTTCCCTGATGCATCTAAGGCGACAGAAGAAGAGCTGGGTTTGTACATGCTGGGCTTGAAGGAACAGACGCCCGAAGAGATGGAGAAGGTGCTATGAAAAAGTTTTTCGATTCTAATAATGTGAGAAGCGCATTACGCATTATTCTCGCACTCACAATCGGGTTGACATTTGGTTTTATCATCACCCTTTTGGTTTCTGATGATCCAATTAATGCATATAAGGCATTTTTAACAGGGCCGCTGAGCCAACTCAACCGAATTGGGGACTGGCTGGAAGAATCGCTCACGCTGATCTTCCTGGGGCTGGCGGTCACGATCGTGTTCAACGCAAAACAGTTCTATATTGGGCTGGAAGGGCAAATGATACTTTCCGCGCTTGCTACCGGGACAGTGGCTCTCTACTTGCCGGTTGATCCGATCATTCGCATTCCGGCTGCTTTCCTCGCTGGGATGGCCGTTTCAGTTCTATGGGCGGTTATACCTGCCGTTCTTAAAGCTTATCTTGGCGCAAGTGAGCTGGTGACATCCTTGATGTTCAACACGATCGCACTGCGCTTGTTTGAATATTTGTTGAGAACTTTTCTACAGCTTCCGAACGTAAATGGGATCATGTCTGAACGAATTCCTGCAGATGCACGATTAACTACATTCATTCCAAACCTACCATTTCTGCAGGAGACACGTGACGCATGGATCAAGGCGACGAGCGTTTCCTGGATGGTTTATGTGGCGCTCGCGGCCGTTTTACTCGCCTATATTCTGCTTTACAAAACAAAATTCGGCTATGAAATACGCGCTGTGGGGGCGAACCCCAAATTCGCGAAGTATGGGGGGATCAATGTCAAACGAACTGTTGTATCTTCCATCCTGGTGAGTGGTATCTTTGCCGCTCTTGCCGGTACGCACCTGGTGCTGGCGATCACAGAACGTGTTGTGCAGGGTATGGCATTCGGATTTGGGTTTGAAGGGATCAATATTGCAATCCTTACAGGCAATAATCCGCTTGGGGTTCCAATTGCCAGCCTTTTTTACGGATATTTACGCGCAGGTTCTGATGTGATGGAACGTGTTTCAGATGTATCGCGTGAGCTGGTTTTTGTCGTGCAGGCCGCCGTGCTGTTGTTATTAACGGCGGAAAGACTGCTACCGGTTGTACAGCAAGTGGTGACGACCGACGAAGAAGAAGCCGCTCAGCTTAAGAAAGGAAGTGTAAAATGACAATTGACCTTGTCCTTCGCGGAATTTTTAGTACTTTTTTCCTCGCGAGCGTGCTCAGAATCTGCACACCGATTATCTTTCCGTCTATGGGGGGGCTGGTGGCAGCGGCCGCGGGGGTGTCGAATATGGCATTGGAAGGGATCATGCTGTGGGGCGCCTTTACCGGTGTTTTTGTTTCCGCTTACACCGGCAGTGTTTGGCTAGCGATATTAGCCGGTTGTTTGGTTGGTATTTTAGTTGCTATGCTGCTGGCTGTGGCACACTTGCGGTTTGGTTCAGATCGATTTTTAGCTGGCCTGGCGGTCAACCTATTTTCATCCGGTGGGACGGTTTTCATGATGTTCTCGTTGATCGGTGAAAAGGGTAATACATCCACGTTAGCGAGTTTATCCGTGCCAAATGTGATCATACCGTTCATTCACGATATTCCGATTCTCGGACCGATCGTGAGCGGGCATCCTGTTTTCACATATATCGCATTTTTCAGTGTGTGGGTGATCTACATTCTGATGTACCGCACACGATTGGGTGTTCATATGCGCGCAGTCGGCGAGAATCCTGCCGCCGCGACAACCCTTGGTATTGATGTACATCGTGTGCAATACATTGCACTAGCGGTCAGCGGGCTATTTGCCGCATTAGGTGGGATGAGCCTCTCGATGGCTTACCTGCAGATGTTCCAACGTGAAATGGCTGCAGGGCGCGGATGGATCGGCATCGCCGCGGTCAACCTGGGCGCTCTTCGACCGGTTCCAACATTGATCGCAGCCATGATCTTCGGTTTTGCAGACGCACTCGCAAACCAGCTGGGGTCATTGAATATCCCATCCCAATTGGTGCAGTCTTTACCGTATATTACAACGGTTGTCGGACTGGCCGTATATTCTATCCAGCAGCGCAGAGCCGCGATCGAACGGCGGAAGAAATATGCCAGTGAACATTACGATGAGGTGCCTGAAGAAGCAACACAGTTATAAATAAGGAGCCATGGAATGATCGATCATTTGATCCGGGATTGTGACGCAATCCTCTATAAAGCGGATAAGCCAAAAGTTGTCCAGCATGTTGATATCGCGATAGAGGGCAGCTTGATTAAGAAAATTGCGAAAACCGGCACGATCCACGCCGCCGAAAAGACCGTAATTTTGGAAGCGGACGGTATGCTGGCGATCCCGGGTCTGATCAACACCCACGCGCATGTTCCGATGGTATTGATGCGTAACCTGGCGGAAGATGTGACGATTACGTCGTGGTTTAATGATTTTATCTGGCCGATGGAATCTAACCTAACCGAGGAAGATGTTTATTGGGGCGCTTTGCTTGGTATGGCGGAGATGATCGAGAATGGTGTCACTGCTGTTGCCGATCATTATTTTTATATGGATGAAGTGGCCAAAGCTGTGGACCAATGCGGCATGCGCGCGAACCTGGTATGGGCGGTGTTTGGACACGAAGGTGAGAAGAAATTAGATGAGACAGCGGCCTTCATCGACCGCTGGCAGGGCGGGGCTGATGGACGGATCACCACCTGGTTTGGTCCACACTCACCTTATACATGCGATCCGGATTACCTTGCTTTGACGGCAGAAAGAGCAAAGGATAAAGGTGTGGGCATCCATATTCATGTATCGGAAACAGAAAGCCAGGTTGAACTCGCTTTGAAAGAATACGGAAAAACACCTGTTCAGATCTGTAAGGACGCAGGGATCATGGATGTTCCAACAATCTTCGCGCACTGCCGAGCACCGCGTGATGTTGATTATGCGCTATTAGCGGAAGCGGGAACCGGCGTACCGCAGGCGCCAAAAACATACCTGAAACACGCGGAAACGATCGCGCCGGTTGATAAATATTTTGAACATGGTGTTCCGCTGGGACTGGCAACTGACGGCGCGGTGAGCAATAACACAATGGATATCATTGAACAAATGGGGCTGCTGGGTATGGCGGCAAAATTTAGAATGGATGATCCAACATTCCTGCCTGTAGAGCAGCTGATTGATATCGCTTTCAGGTCAAGCGCAAAAGTAATGCGTCAGGAAGATGAGATCGGAGAATTAAAAGCTGGCATGAAAGCAGATATTGCCCTGCTGAAGGTCGATGGTGTGCATATGACCCCGCGCACGAATGTGCTGGCAGCATTTGCCTATAATGCACGCGGTTCGGATGTAGATACCGTGTTTTGCGATGGAAAAATGCTGATGCACAAGCGGGAGCTATTGACGATCGATAAAAACCGGGTACGCACCGAAGTACAAAATCGTGTGCATCGATTGAGCAAACGTGTTCCTGATCACCGCATAGCGGTCTACCCCGCCTAAAGCTGGAAAACACAAAAAACCCATTGAAATCATAATAATTATTTATATTTAAGGAGAGATATGCCAAAAAAAGTGATCATGGATGTTGATACTGGCAGCGATGACGCAGTCGCCATGCTGATGGCGGGGCATCACCCTGCATTGGAGTTCGTAGCCGCGCTGCCCGTCCATGGCAACGCGCCGCTTGCCATGACGCTCGATAACACATTGAAACTATTAACTGCCGGCAAGCTCGGAGATGTTCCCGTTTACCCGGGCGCATCATCACCGCTGATCGGCCCCATGCTGGCGGGGGAAGGCGACCAGATCGTGCGTATGCCTTTCCCGGAATCGAAAATGGAGGCACAGGACAAACACGCCGTAATGTATCTTATTGAATATTATTCAAGCGCATCAGGAAAGGATACGATCTATATGCCGATCGGGCCATTAACGAATTTAGCCCTGGCTCTCCGGATCGCCCCAGAAATCGCGAATAATATTCCACGGATCGTCACGATGGGCGGCGCATATTTAGAAGGGAACAC
>CAZDIS010000029.1:0-21099 GCA_964505585.1 uncultured Pelolinea sp.
AGATTTAAATATTGTTTGTTTTTCATAGTTTAATTCTAAAGAATTTAGATAGTTGAAACCCTTAATGCAATATAAGAATTAAAACGCTGCCAGCGCTGAAAACAAAATATTATCTGCTAAACTTTATTAATAAAAATATCGCCGCTTATGGCTCGCAAAAGGAGAAAAAATGGAGAAAAAATTGACTCGCGATAAAGTGTTTTATGCTTTCGCACCGGATCTGGTTCCGGTCATGCATGTGGATCAGGGTGAGGAATTTACCCTTGAGACGCACGATTGTTTTACAGGACAGCTGAAATCTGAAAAGGATCTATTAGATGTGCTCGATTGGGATCGCGTCAACCCGGCAACCGGCCCCGTCTATTTTGAGGGCGTACAGCCCGGAGATATTGTCCGGGTGGATATTCTCCAATTGAAAGTCGTCAATCAAGCCACAATGGTCACAGTACCGGAAGAAGGTGTGCTGGGAGATATCATCACCGAGATGGAAACAGTCGTGTTGAAATATGAAGGTGACAGGGTCATCTTCCGCGATAAGATCGCAATACCAATGGCGCCCATGATCGGTGTGATCGGTGTTGCGCCAGCTGAAGGTAAGATCCCCAATGGTGAACCGGCTGCCCATGGCGGAAATATGGATTGCACCATGATCGCCGAAGGTGTCAGTGTGTATTTTACGGCAAATGTGCCGGGCGCCTTATTTGGCTGCGGGGATTTTCACGCCGTGATGGGCGATGGTGAGATCGTCATTTGCGGCGCGGAATCTCCCGGAGAGGTGCGTTTGCGTGCGCAGGTTGTGCCGGAATTAAAAGGTCTGCCAACACCCTTTATCGTATCGCCGGACAAAGTCGCCGCTGTCGCTTCAGCCAGCACCCTGGATCAGGCGGGAACGGACGCGACCCACAATATGGCTACTTTCCTCACGGAATACGCGCCGCTTTCGGTCAATGACGCTGGATTGCTGATGAGCCTGGTAGGAGACCTGAAAGTGTGCCAGGTGGTTGATCCCCAGAAGACTGCCCGCTTTGAATTCCCCCGGTGGGTGTTGAAAGAGTACGGATACGCTGTTCCTGCCTAAATAGTTAATAAGGTTTTAGATGAACCGCTGCATAAGCGGTTCTTATTAATATAACCAGCTATTGAATGGTTCCTCATTCTTAATATCTTCGAATAACCAGACCATACGATCAACGTACCACATCTTCCCAAGAAATGCGATTGAAGCACCCAATAGGGTTGGCCAAATCTGAACAACGATCAAACCATAGGTCAAGATGATTGATCCGATAACAGAAATCAGAGTGGTGATTTCTGCTGCTTTTACATGGTGAAAGGGAAGAATATTTCCGGGTTTTTTTCTTTCCTGTGTAAACGCTCGCTCTCCCAGGACACCTTTACTCACCCAGTTTTTTGTCGTGATGGGTTTGGGAAAGAGCCGCGGGTTTATAAATGCCCACAAACTGAAAATTCCAATTGGAATTACGCACCACCATCCTATCCATCTCCTGCTCCAGAATGCGATGATGAAAAATGGAAAAGAAAAAATTCTTGTCCACCCGCTTATAGGATTGGCGTGTCGCATCCATGTTTGCTCATCCATTGCCATTAATTTGGTCGCGAATTCAAAGATGTCCAACCTAATCTCCGTTATTAAAGTAATAATAGATGATTTTATCTTAATCCAAATTTAATAATATAAGTTATTCTGATATGCTATAATAAGCTTACCTTAATAAACTGGATGGTTATGTCGGTTAATGGAGGTAAATAGCAAAAGGGGATCAACTTTATCGCTATACAGTAAAAACTGGAGTACTGGGGGAAGTTGATTGGCAAAATAAAACCGTTTTACATTTCCGCTTAAGACCCTGACGCAAACGGAACCATGTTAATAAATGGCGGCTTTTGCTGAGTAAGCTCACCAACCAATTGGCCATCCTTAAAAAGACAAATACATAGAAAGGATTTTTAATTGGTTTCAGTAGTTCTAAGAGATGGTGAATCACAAAGAAATTTATCAAAGCGGTTCCGCAAGGCGGTTATCCGCAGCGGTGTTTTGAAAGAAAAAAAGAAGAGGCGCTGGTTTGTTTCAAAGAATGAACGCCGACGGCTGGAGCGGGAAAAAGCGATCCGCCGCATGAAGCAGCGCCGCCGTAAAAGATATTGAACTTACTTTCCTGAGGAGAAGAAAAATACATGGGCAGAAAAAGCAAAAAAAAAGGCAAGGGGAAAAAGCCAAAAAAATATAAATTAAAAACACATAAAGCAACGTCTAAACGATTCAAGATGACTGGCAGTGGAAAAATTGTCCGGACCAAAGGCGGGCAGGGCCATCTTAAACGTAGAAAATCGAAACGCGCGAAACGCCTCTCTACAGAAATGATCGAGGTTGCAGAACCCAAAAACCGTAAAACGATCAAGCGCTTAGCGCCGTATCTGAAGAAGAATAGTGACTAGGTAAAACATGGCCACCGAAAGAAAAAAGACAATTAAACGCAGGCGCCAGCGAAAAAAAAGGATTGGCAAATTAAAAAAGCAATTGAAGGAAGCCAAAACAAAAAAAGAACGTGAGCACTACGCTGAATTGATCCAGCGTCGTGATCCGTATTTCTTGCGTTTTGATGACAACCTTTAACCTGAAAAATTGGTCGGTTTACGCCTGCTTGGTTTAGATTGCTGAGAAAGGACCCAATGAAATTAAAGCAAAATAAAAAGATCGTTCACGCCGCTCATGGTGTCGGCACGGTAAAGGGTATGGCGACAAAGGTGATCAACGGGCGCAAAAAGGCATTTTATACGGTTAAAACTGAAAAATTGACTTATTGGATTCCAGCTGATGATCCGCACTCTGATCGTATCCGTAAAGTACGCGCGCCTTCCACATTTCAAAGTGTCTTATCCTTGATCCGAAAAAAACCAAAGAAACTTTCCAATAATTTCAGATCGCGCTTGAAATATCTCAAAGAAAAACTAAAAAAATGCTCATTGAAAGCGAATGCCGAACTTATCAGAGAACTGCATGGCCGTAATATGGAAAAAAGCCTGCATATCAATGAAAGCCGGATATTTGAAAAATTGAAGAGACAGTTCATTAATGAATGGTCGATTTCGGCGGACATCTCTAAAGAAGAAGCTGAACAGAAATTGAATGACGCGCTGGCTGAATCAGCGCGAAAAATATCAAATAATTAGTATAAGTGCTTTAGAAAAACCAACAACCACTCATTCAAAAAGAGTGGTTGTGCTGTTAATTGGTATGTAACAAAATTATTTTTTACCTCCTTGTTTGCTCTGAAGATCACTGATCCCGGCACCAGGAAATGATCCGATGAAAATGGCAATGCGTTCAACGCGGAGACTAATGATAAATGTGCTCGATTCCGCTGACGTATTTTGAGCTACGGGAGATTCGGAAAGGCAGATGGCAGATGATGCGCTGTGCATCTGTGTCATTCGCAACCATGTATTTCAACTCCAACACCAGATGATGGTGTTCATGATGTGCGTGCATAAATCGGTTGGAAAGCTTCCCAAGATGATAAAAGGACATCCTCGCATCCACCGTTGCCCGGAAATGCTGATCCGGTGTGGCGTAATACCAGCGTTGATAGCGGTTGCAGATAGCGAACTCCGCATCCGCAAGACGGATTTTAGCCATGGGCGGCAGTGCAGATGTGTCAATCAGTTGGCGAAACGCAGGTTCAGTGAGGCCTTCATCAAACATGAATGCAGGAAATGGATATTGTTCTTTCGTGCCGACCTCGCCTTCTTTCTTTTTAAATTCCAAAACGGCATCAGATATGTGGCGGAAAAGGTCATGGTACCAGCGAACCCGGATTTTCTGTCGCAGGCGATACCCGTTTACGTTGCTGTAATAATCGCCCAGTAGAGGGGAATCGAGATAGATATTGTTGACGTACCGCATCGGGTACAGCTCGCGGAACATCGCCGGATGATGTTTGAGGATAGTGATCACATCCGCGGCTTGCATCCCGCTGATAATAAACTTCTTCTCATAGCGGTGCGCGGCGCTTTCTGCCTGTGTGCGAGGTTGGCGGAATTTCATCCGATCCCTTTGTTATCCAGAAAAGTGATCTCGATATTATCGGATAGCGCCTGCAGTGCTTCCCTTGCGGCCATAAATTGGTCCTCATTACGGAATTCCACCAGGTAGGACGCTTCCAATGTTTGCTTATTTTCGTCAGTCCGCATCAGGCGCGATTGCACGGTGTGGCCGCGCAGCGTGGCGCTGATTGCTTCCAGGTCGGCTTTGCCGGGGTTGCTGCTTGCAACGGTCAGGTGCAGGTTGAAATCCACAGCCCGCCCGCGCAGCAGGCGGGAAATGGCGATCACCATAATGATCAAAGCCAGAGAGAGCACGGTGATCAGGCGTTGATTGTCACCCAGACCGATCCCGATCCCGATCGCAAAGAAGAGGTAAGCCAGTTCTTCTGGTTCTTTGATCGCGGCGCGGAAGCGCACGATCGAAAGCGCGCCAACCAGGCCGAGGGATAGGGCAATGGAAGACCTGACTACCAGGATAATAAATGTGGTGGTGACAGTGATAAGTATGAAATTCGCTGCAAACCGGCGGCGGTTTGAAAGGGCAGAGCCCCAGTGGATATAGACCCGGCTGAGGATATAGGCAAACAACGTCGAAAGGACCAGATTGACCGCCGCGGTGGTCAGTTCCAGTGGGTTGCCGCGATTCGCGCTGAATTGTGCCAGGAACGCCTCCATGGGAGAATTTTGTGTTGGCGTAGCGGTTGGCGCGGCCTCACCCACAGCCGCTTCATCTGCCTGCAAGTTGCTTGGCGGTTCTGCGCCTTCGATCGGCGTGATCAGGAAATTATCAAAGTTTGCCGTCAAACCGCCCTCAACAAAAAAAGCTGCCTGACCGCCGCTGTGCGGGTTGCCTTCTTCTTCAGCGGATAATACAGATGTTTCATCCAACGTGAGGGTGTGCTGTAATTCGCTATGGGTGAGTGAAACGCTTGTCCATTCACCGCTGAATCCTTCCCATTCAGTACTTGCCAGTTCTTGTGGGCTGCCTTCAGTAACCTTCTCAATAACGATGCGCTCCGGGAAGAATATCAACGCATAATCATTGCCTTCCCCCATGTTATAGCGGAAAAAGATGACGCCCTCATTGCCTGTGATCTTCATATCAAATTGGGCGGTAAAATTGAAATATTTCCCGATTTTGAATGCGTTATTTCCCGCGCCGATGCTAAGCGTCCCTTCACTCACCACAACTTCGGGTGAGGTGTCCCACCCGGTTAGCTCGGTATCGTCGAATGTTTCCGGGGTGCCTTCTTCCTGTGCAAATACTGGATAGGTAAAAATCGAAAGCAGCAAAAACACCACTATCAATTTTTGGGGTAGGTATTTAATAATTCTATACATGATCATTCCTCCTCATTCGTCAGTATGTTCTCTATTTCTTCCGAAACCGCTTTCCTCACAAAGGCGTTACGTTCTGAGACAAAGTGGATCAAACCATCCGCTGAATTCTTGAATGCTTCATGATCGAACATCGGTTCTTCTCCGAAAAACGCTTTATCTCCATCGGCTTTTGTGATGTAAGGTGCGATCTGGTTATGGTATTTGCGGATCAGCGCCGACATGTTTTCTGTTGTAAAAAAATATCGCGTAAGTAGATCAAGGTAAGCCGCGTAGGCAATGCGGTATTTATCAATGGCCATCGTCTTGTCGTACATCGGCGCGCCGCTTTCCATCATCCCGAATTCGCTCCTGACGAACAATGGCGCGGTTGCTTCTCCGCCCCAGGTCAGGTCCCAGGGGATCCACTCAAATCTGCCGCTCACCGGGTTATTGAACAGATAGAAATTATTGCCGGTATTGATATACGAATCCCAATTATTGATCAGCATATTGACTGCGTGGTAACGCAGAAAACTATCTACATTGATGGCGGCTTCTAATGCCTCTACATACGCTGCTTCGCTGTCATAGTCCCCTCCTTCGATTGTTCGGCATAATCTGACAATATCGCTGTAATCCGCCTCTTCCTCGTTGTTCATTTTTCCATATGCATAACTGCCATCCTGGGTGGGATAATCTTCGATCTTGTCACCATAATAGACCAGATCCATCGGGCCGCGCTGGGCGTGGCTTGCTTTGTATAGATTTCCTCCCTTTGCGTCACGCGTGAATCGATTGCCCAGATATTTATTGTCAACCCGTTCAACCATCGCGTATACTCCCCAGTACAATGGATCCCGATTGTCATCTCGTAGATCGATCCATAACTCAACAAAAGAAACATGGCTGGAAGGCAATCCGGAAAAAGCCATTAATTCATAGGCTAACTTCTCATTTAGCAGAGAGGGGTCGCCGATGCTGTTCAGAAACATCAGCTGGCGTAAATTCTTATATTCCTGACCATCAACATAGGCGTCCAGGTCAAGCTTGAAGGGCTTCTTATCACCCGAATTGCGGAGCGAGAATTGGCCGCGCATACGGAAGCCAACATCCTTTAGTTCGGTACCAAATATATCCGCGTCCGCCCGGGCCTGATACTTACTGATGGGGTCTGCCCACATCTTTTCCCATTCCGCTTTATCCAGTGTGATCTCGACTTTGCGGACACGGCTGTCATCAAACACAGTCCAGTAATTCACGCTGCTGGAAGTGGGGATGCGCACATTAACTGTGGATGAAGCAATCGCGCTATTCCCATTGGTATCCGTTGCTCGCATTGAGATAAGGTATGTTTGCGATTTTGTGTAAGTGTACGAAGCGTAACCGCCGTCGGATGTAGCATCAGTTTCAAATGAGCCATTTCCGTCCAGGTCCCACTCGTACTGAACAATCTTATCGTTCGGGCTGTTTGTGCCCAGCGCGCTGAAGTAAACGGTCAGCGGCGCCCAGCCATTGTCTGGCATGGCGAACGCGTATGCTGAAACCTCGCTTTCAATACCTGTGGCTTGTGGTGGCTCAGATAGTTGAAAAGAGAGCCCAATAGATGTGAAAGCCGCCGCGATAAATACGGCAACCATGGATTTTTCGAGAAAATGCAGCCACCTGCCCTCCACTGCTCTTTTCTTACCGCGCATGTCTCCTCAAGTATTTAATTCATTATATAGGAAGATGGCCAGACAGAATGAAGATCAATTTGGATATGGGCTATACTGATTCCTTTCTTGCATTTAAATTCAAAAACACCCCGATCGGAGTGTTTTTGCTTATTTATTTCTAAACTATTCTATTTTGGGTATCTGGCATACACGCTGATATTACCAATATTGTCGAAGGTAACAACATCATAAGGATCATTTTCAAATCCCGGCACATCCATGCCGGGCGATCCGGGTGGCATTCCACCAACCGCTATGCCAGTTATGTCTGGTTGATGTTCTAAAAGCCTGAATATTTCTTCAACTGGCACATGTCCTTCAATAATATAGCCATTCACGATGGCTGTGTGGCACGAATAGAGCGCAACAGGGATATTATATTGGGATTTGATAGATTGCGTGTTTTCGCTATCATTCACTTTAACTTCAAATCCGTTTTCTTCCAAATATTTGCTCCATTCTGTGCAGCAGCCTCAGGTGGGCTCCTTATACACCGTTACAGGTCCAATGCTTGTTGACGGGCTGTATTTTTCAGGTGCGACCGTTTGGCTGCATGCGCTCAGCAAAATGGCAAGTAACCCGAATACCAATGTGCGTTTTCTTTTCATGGTTTCTCCTCAAAAGCTAATCCGGTGTTCTTCCATGCGATATAGCCGCCTTCCAAGTTGGATACGTCCGTATACCCCATTTCAATCAGTGTTGCCGCGGCTTGATGTCCCATGCTGTCTGATCGGCAGTAAATGATGATTTTTTCATTCTTATCCTGCGGGAGGGCATCCGCGTATTTTTCAATTTCATCATAAGGCAGCTCCATATCCGTTCCCGGGATATTTCCTTCCCAGGGAATATGCACATTAATCATCGTAATCTCTTTAGAATTCTGGATCTCCTGCAGTTCCGATGTGTTTATCATCATATAATCTATCTCAGAATTGTTGACGGGCTGTTCTGTGCTTCCGGAAAAAACACTGCATGAAGCGAACAAGATACCTGAAATGAAAATCGCAAGTAGCTTTTTTTCCATATTTACTCCTTTTCGATCTAAATATTTATCTGACTAGTGATCTGTTTCTGGATGCTCTTCCATCTCGATAAGTTCGCCATGCCAGTTGTGAATAATAATTTGGCCGCTATATCCATTTACGCTGAGCATACCCGCTACCTCGCCATTCGCGATTGTGTGAATGGTGTAATATCCATAAAAACGGTCGGCATGATCATCTACAGTTAATTCGCTTTCTAAATTTGCCAGGTAATCACTTGCGATTGAGATCGCTTTTTCTTCCAATATTGGCATGTCGCGCCCATCCTCTGTCCTTGCACCAATTCCCATCATCGATCCGCGCATATGGCCATACTTGAGATTCCACATCATACTTGCCCCCTGTTCAAGATTAACGTTCAATGTAATGGGATCAACGATTACCTCGAATGCGCCAATACCCGTGTCTTCTTCTTCAACCATCACATATGCATGGTTGTCAAAAATCATGATTTCTTTGATGTGAAGTCTTTCGTCGTAGTCATAGCCCTTGATATAGTCATTCACAGCGTTTTCTGCTTCTACTAAAGAAAGCGGTTCAGCGTTTGAAGCGCTGTCCTGCCAACGGCCGCTATTTCCGCGTCCCCACATCATTCCCGGACCAAACCCCGACGAATTATTCCAGTAGCCGGATCCCTGGCAGCAACCACTACCAAATAGTCTGCGCTCCCAGAAAAACCCAATGGTCATTACGGCACCTGCGATCAGGGCAATTACACCAATCACCGCTAATGTGATAACTAACCCTTTATTCTTCATTACTTTTTCCTTTCTCTATTTCGTCTAAAATCTCTAAAATTTCTCTTGTTCTTCCTGTATATCATCAATATTTTTATGATGCGTACACGGATAGAATTCCTGCTTACTTTTACGGCTATTAATCTGTGCGGCAGTAAACGATAATGAAATCAACTGCAATCAATACTGCCGCATTGATTGATGTAGATAAACTGCCATTTACAGACATCTATAAGGCTTTCTTTTCAGGTCATCATTTTGCAAGTTGAACATCTAACTTCAAATCTGTACGCTTAAGTAATTGGGCGTTGATAGCTACGATCACGGTGCTGAGCGACATGAATATCGCGCCAACCGCAGGGGATAATAAGACGCCCCATGGTGCCAAAACACCAGCTGCAATTGGTAGGACAATCACGTTATAACCAGTTGCCCAGATCAGGTTTTGAACCATCTTTTTATAGGTCGCGCGACTTAGTTTGATAATTCGTACAACGTCCAGCGGGTTGTTTTTTACCAGGATCAACCCTGCTGATTCCACGGCAACATCTGTACCACTGCCTATAGCAATGCCCACATCCGCCCTGATCAATGCTGGTGCGTCATTTACGCCATCGCCGACCATCGCGACACGTTTTTCTTCTTTTTGTAGTTCCGAAATTTTTAGGTCTTTGTCTTCAGGTAAGACCTCCGCGAAAAATCGGTCGATGCCAATTTCTTTTGCAACTGCGGCTGCCACTTTCCGGCTGTCCCCGGTCAGCATGGCTACTTCAATACCCATTTTGTGTAGTTCTTGAACGGCCAACTTGCTCTCACTTCTTACAACATCTGCGAGGGCAAATGCTGCCAGCACCTTCTTGTTCTGCACCAGGTATACGACGGTTTGACCTTTTTCCCCGGATGATCGGGTGAATTGTTCTAACTTAACGGATAATTTAGTCTCAAGCGATTCTAATAACCTTGGTCCTCCAACATAATATTTCTGGCCGTTTACTTCCGCTTGAATCCCTTTACCCTTGATAGCTTCAAATTTCGAGGCGGAAGGGACTTTAAGCCCTTTTTGTTCGGCTGACCTGATAAAACTCTTCGCAATCAAGTGCTCTGAGTCACTTTCAACAGCAGCGGTAATTGCTAATAAATTATCATTGTCGTCTCGATCTTCTTTTTCGATCGCAACAACACCGAACTTTCCTTCTGTCAATGTGCCGGTCTTATCAAAGACAACCGTATCAATTTTTCGCGCTTCTTCCAGAGCCAATCGATCGCGCACTAAAATGCCGCTCTTCGCGCCCATTGTCGTGCTGATCGCGACGACCAGTGGAATCGCCAAACCAAGCGCGTGCGGGCACGCGACAACTAATACGGTCACAATCCTTTTAAGGGTTTCAATATTGAATCCAACCGCTATCGTCCACAAGATCGCGGATAGTGCCGCAACACCAAGAGCCGCATAGAATAACCAGGCCGCGGCTTTATCTGCAAGCAGTTGTGTATCAGATTTGCTTAGTTGTGCATCCTGTACCAGCCGCATGATTCCAGCTAACGCTGTTTTGTCCCCTGTGGCTGTCACGCGAACCCGCAGGCTGCCCACTTCATTGATCGAGCCTGCGATGACTGTACTGCCCTGTTTCTTTTTAACAGGTGTTGATTCACCAGTGATCAAAGCTTCATTGACATCTGACTCACCTTCAACAACCTCTCCATCTGCGGCAATATTTTCTCCAGGCCGTATCAGGATGATGTCGCCATTCTTTAATTCACTTGTGTTCACTGTCCTCGTATTTCCATTATCTAGGACTAGTTCCGCGGTATCCGGCATCAGTTGTGCCAATTCATCAAGTGCAGAAGATGCTTTTCGCACGCTGCGCATTTCCATCCAGTGCCCAAAAAGCATGACGACAATTAAAGTAACTAATTCCCAGTAAAAACTTTCCCCCAGAGGGAAAAATGTGGTTGCCGTACTATACACTAAGGCCACGCTGATCGCAAGCGAAATGAGCGCCATCATGCCTGGTTTCTTATTCTTTAGTTCTGGTACTGCCATTTGCAGGAAGGGAACACCGCCGTATAGGAAAATGATCAGAGAGAATACTGGAACTAACCAATCGCTCCCGATAAATTCAGGCATGCTGAACCCCAGCCATCCCTGGACGGATTGGCTATACAATAGCACCGGAATCGCCAGGAAAAGTGAAATCCAGAATTTTTTGCGGAACATCTGTTCATGCCCGCTATGGTCCGTGTGGTGTCTACCTTCATGCTTTCCTTTCCCATGATCGGGCTGGTGTTTGTTATGTGATTTGTGCGTGTTATGATCGTTCATTTGCATTTGATCTATATCTTTTACTTTATTCTCCATCTTGTGTTTCTTTCGCATAAAAAATCTCCTCCTATTCGATTTCGCTTTTCATCAATTCAAACTCCTCACGGGTAATCTCACCGCGTGCGTACCTTCTCTTAAGGATTTCCCGGGCGGAATTATCTTTTGCGCCTGAAAATATGCCCGAAATATCATCATTTTTGTTCAATAAAAGCTTTCCAAACCAGATCGCGCCTAGAATGACGATAAACCAGAAGATTACAACAAAAATTAATCCAAAACCCATCATTTTTATCTCCTTTGTCTCTAATATGACTTTAGGATAATAAAACTGTGTTTGGGAATGATTGAAAAATTGTAAGGATTTTGTAAGGAAACGCGATGATTGAACTATTTAGAAAATGGCAGCGTGAAAAAAATGGTTGAACCCTTATTCTTCCCCTCACTTTCTGCCCATATTGTTCCCCCATGCGCTTCTACCAGTTGTTTAGCAACGGTAAGCCCAATCCCACTTCCGCCGCTCTCTCGCGCGCGGGACTTGTCAACGCGATAAAAGCGTTTAAAGATATTTTTTAATTGGTCTCCCGGAATACCGATACCAGAATCACGCACCGCCAACGTGATTGATCGTTTATCATGCTGGTGGGCAGTAATTTTGATATACCCGTTTTGGGGTGTATATTGAATGGCGTTTGAAAGGATATTATAAAAAACCTGTTTTATGCGATCTCCGTCAATTGCGACCGGGGGAAGATCATCGTCAATTTGCGCAGTTAGTTCGATCTGCTTATCTTCTAATCTGCCCAGCATTTGTGTCATGATCGGCTCGATTACTTCACCAATGTGGATGGGTTTTATATCAATGGGGAATTCACCGGATTCGAGAATACTTAATTCTAGAAGGTCATTGACCAGCCTATTCAGGCGATCGATCTCGGCCTGAATTTCCAGGAAGTTTTCACTTGAGCAGGGTATGATCCCTTCCATTAATCCTTCAATGGATGCTCTGATAAATGCCAGCGGTGTGCGTATCTCATGCGAAACATCCCCGATCAATTCTCGCCTTAATTCTTCATTATGTTCCAGTTGTGTTGTCATTTGATTAAACCCAACCGCTAAACGGCCCAGCTCGTCCATATCTTCGGGTGATTGGTTGCCCTGCATTGGGATTCTTTCTGTGTAATTCCCGTCGCTGATCTTCTCGCTTGCGGTGAGCATATTTCGAATAGGTTGGACGAATTGCCTGCTGAATGAAATACTGATGATGATCGCGGCTGCCAGTGCGCTTGGGACAGCGAATTTGAGTGCATTGTAAACAGCGCTGCGGAAGCTGGAGAAGAGATCGTCATTTAATGCTTCTTCTGTATTGGACGGATTGTTGATCATGTTTTTCATGAATTCCATATGATTTTCAAACGCGGATGGCATGATGAACTCAACTGCGGTGATCAGAACGATTACGCACACAATGATCACGATGGAAAAAGATAGGAACACTTTTAAATTGAGGTGGCTGCGCAGATAACCAATGAGATTCATGTGATTTCCTTTTGAAATTTGTAGCCAATACCATGCACCGTTTCAATAAAATCCATCCCGCCCATTTTTCTTCGCAGTGAGCTGATGGCGACATCGACCGCCCGTGAATCACCAACATAATCATATCCCCATATTTCTTGCAGTAATTTTTCCCGCGTCATCACAATGCCACTGTTGCGCATCAATATCTCCAGCAGGTCAAATTCAGTTTTAGTGAGATCCAATTTTTTTTCATCAACATACACTTCCCTGCTGGATGGGATTAATCGGATGCCGGAAGCCCGAATCTCATGGATGTTATTAACGTTTTTATCCATTCTTCGGATGGCAGCTTTTATTCGCGCAACCAGCTCTCTGGGGCTGAAGGGTTTAACCATATAGTCATCCGCCCCCAGGGACAGACCTAAGACCTTATCTACTTCTTCTGCGCGGGCGGTTAGCATGATCACATATGTATTCGAAAATTGTCTGAGACGTTTTAATAATTCCAATCCATCAAACCCGGGCATCATGATATCGAGAACAATCACATCAGGATTAAATTCGGTTGCGATGGATAACCCTTCGGGTCCATCGAAGGCGGTTTTGGTATTGAAACCCTCTGTTTCCAGAAATTTAACCAGAAGCGCAATTAGTTTTCTATCATCATCAATGAGTAATACTTTATTTGCCATAAGAAATGATATGAAAAATATCCATCCAGCACTTAATAATATTTTTATTAATAACCATTTTTTGTTCCTCATAAAAGTATATGATAAGTTTGAGGTTAAAAAAGGTTAATAACTCTCCGTCACTAATCCCTACCCAACGTGTTTAAACGATATAGAGAGACAAATGAAAATACTTTTGATTTACCCCGAATTCCCTGATACATTTTGGAGTTTTAAGCACGCTTTGAAATTTATCCGCAAAAAAGCATCCTCCCCTCCGTTGGGCTTATTAACGGTTGCCGGTATGCTTCCTGAGGAATGGCAGCTGAAGTTAGTGGATATGAATGTTAGCCGCCTCAAGGAAAAACAACTGCGATGGGCGGATATGGTGTTTATTTCTGGCATGACGATTCAGCGCGATTCCGCCAGAGAAGTGATTGCCCGTTGTAACAACGCTTATGTTCCGGTTGTCGCGGGTGGGCCTTTATTCACGACGGAATACCGCGATTTTGCAGGCGTTGATCACTTTGTCCTTAATGAAGCTGAGATCACATTGAAAGCATTTTTAGCGGATCTAAAATCCGGAACGCCTAAAAGGATCTATCAGACTGCGTTATTCACCAAAATGCGAGAAACACCAGCGCCAATGTGGAACCTGATCAATTTCAGTGATTATGCAACCATGGCGGTGCAGTATTCGCGCGGCTGCCCTTTCAACTGTGATTTTTGCAATGTTACCGCATTGCTCGGGCACCGCATGCGTCTCAAATCCAGCACGCAAATGGTTGCTGAATTAGACCAGCTTTACCAGATGGGTTGGCGGGGCGGAATTTTCTTCGTGGATGATAATCTGATCGGTAATAAAGCCACGCTCAAGCGCGACCTGTTGCCCGCGTTGATCGACTGGCGAAAAGGTAAAAAAGGGATAACGTTTAATACGGAAGCTTCGATCAACCTTGCTGATGACGCTGAACTGTTGCGCTTGATGGTTGCTGCGGGGTTCAATCAGGTCTTTATCGGTATTGAAACACCGGTTTCCGAAAATTTGGAAGAATGCAGCAAGCGCCAGAATCTGAACCGTGATATGGCCGCTGATGTGCGCAGGATCCAGCGTGCGGGAATGCAAGTGCAGGGCGGTTTTATTGTTGGTTTTGATAACGATACGCCATCAACGTTTAAACGTTTGCTGGATTTTATCCAGAATACCGGTATTGCGACCGCGATGGTTGGCATTCTGCAGGCGCCGATCGGCACCATTCTTTATGAACGCATGCAAAAAGCTGGACGGTTGATTAAGGATTTTTCGGGTGACAATGTCAATGGCTCGACCAATATCATCACCCGCATGCAGATTGATGTGTTAAGGGAGCGGTATCGCAGTTTAATGGGTAAGTTATATTCGCCGGAATACTACTACCTGCGCGTAAAAACATTGCTGCGTGAATACACTATCCAGGAAGTAAAGATCGATTTTAATGTGCGCAAGGTCTGGCAGAATTTGCACGCTCTGGTTTCTTCTATGTTGAAATTGGGTGTCTTTGGCAAAGAACGAAAATATTACTGGGACCTATTTTTCTGGACCCTATTTAGGAAGCCGCGCGCTTTCTCCCTCGCGATCACGTATGCCATTTATGGATATCACTTCCGGATCATGAATGAAACCCATATAACCGCCTAATTTCGACCGAAAATAATAATATTTCGGGTATTTACATTTTCGGAAATTACCCATCATGAGCAAGGTGAATGGATTAATGCGCGCTTTGTCTCGCGTTATATCAGCAGGCAGGGTCTGAATGAATGATGTGCGGCCCTTATTTAATTCCCCGATCATCTCTATTGTTTCTGTGCAGTTCTTTCCGTGCTTATTCTGTTATCCAGCTTGCAAAATAGGTCAGGTTTTCGTATGTCGCCATCGTCTCCAGCTCCTGCCAGCCGCCATTCAATTCCAGCTCCCGGCAGGCAAGGGCGAAATGCGATAAGGCGATGCCCATGTCATTATTGCGCAGGAAATCGATGCGTCTGATGCCGTAGTAGCGGATATCCATACCGTAAAAATGGAATCCGCGCGTATCGCGTATCACCCGCCAGGGCTGTGTATTGACCGCTGACGGCGCGAGGCGCACCATCTCTAATGGCTGTGCAAATTCCCCGGCATCCGTTTCAGTAAGGGGTTCTTCTAAATAGGTCGCGAAGAATAAAGAATCCCAGGGCAGGCGCGAACTGCTGTCTGCGGCCTGGACGAAAACTTCATCGACGAAATGTTTGCTGTCTTTGGCGAAGCCGACTGGTGAGACCATTACAATTTTTTCATCGTCCTGCAAACCGATCTCTTTTGCGTAGGTAGCGGGGTTGAATGTGCCACCCAGCCAGCATGTGCCTAAACCTAGCTCCGTTGCTTTCAATATGACCTGTTCAAACTGATAACCAAACCGCACGGCGAGGTTCTTATCATTTTTACCGCCCTTTGGCAAGACGCCCACCATAAATGTGTGTGTTCCTTTAATGACCCCATATGTGCCCAGCCGCTCAACCAGGGTATCCCCTGGTTTGCGTTCAAACCATGCGTACCGCAGCCCATCCCTGCTTATGACTTGTAAAGAATTGATCAGGTTTTGTTTTTCTTCGTCCGGGATCGGGAAGGGTTGATAGGTGCGCACGGAATGGCGCGCGCGGATTATCTTGGTGATGGGTTTGTCAAATGGTATCTGCAGGCTCATCGGTTGCATATCAGGTTACTTTTTGCCTTTCCGCGGAATATTGTGTGAAAACTTGGTCCGCTGTGATATCTCGCAGCCGCGCCATGGCGCGGAAAATATCCATATATGAAGTATACAATGGCGTGATCCCAAAGCGGATATTGTCTGGTGCGCGGAAATCGGGAATGACGCGCACCGCGGGTGCGGGCGATTCGATCAGGGCGCGCGTGATGCGATAAGCTTCGAGGTGCCGAAGCGAGACGTGTGATCCGCGTTTCATGGTGTCGCGCGGGGATCCAAGCGAGAAATCCAGCGGGGCAAGCCATTCATCAAAGAAACCGATCATATATTCGGTTTGCGACACGCTTTTCTCGCGTAGCTTTTCCATGCCAGCTTCCAGCAACAATTCCACACCCATCTGCACGGCCGTCATTGAGAGCACAGGCGGTGTGCCCACCTTGAAGCGGGAGATGTCCGCGGCTGGGGTGTAATCCAGGTCGAAATCAAAGGGTTTGTCAGCGCTCAGCCAGCCCCACATCGGCTGGATCAGCTTTTCTTGCAGGTCTTTGCGCACATACAGGAAGGCAGGTGACCCCGGCCCGCCGTTGAGATACTTATACGTGCACCCTACTGCCAGGTCTGCGTTACTGCCGTGTAAATCCACCGGCACTGCCCCCGCGGCATGGGAGAGATCCCACAACACCAGCGCGCCGGCATCATGCGCGCGCTGTGTCACCCGCGCCATATCATACATGTAAGCGCTTTTGAAAGCCACATGTGACAATGTTACCAGAGCGGTATTATCGTCCATAGCCGCATCGATTACCCGGTCATCAATGTGGACCCCATCCCCCGAAGAGATCAGGTGCAACGTGTGCTGTTTGCCGCGGAAATCGATCAACCCCTGCAGGATGTAGAGGTCAGAGGGGAAATTGAAAACATCACTGACGATGCGCTTCCTCCCTGGCCGGGCGTGCAGGGCGGCGGCCGCCAGCTTGAATAGATTGATCGAGGTAGCGCCGGTGACGATGATCTCATCCGGCTTCGCGCCAACCAGATCTGCAATCTTCGCACCCAATGTATTAGGCAGGTCGATCCAGCCCTCATTCCAGGAACGGATCAGGCGCTTGCCCCAGCCGTTCTCGATCGTGCGGTTCATTATTTCAGCGGTCTTTTTCGGCATGCGGCCAAGTGAATTGCCGTCCAGGTAGATCAGGTCCGGGTCATCGATCACAAAACACTCCCGAAAATTAGCCAGTGTATCGTTAACGTCTAACCGGTTAGCGGTGCGGATGTCGGTATCAAAATGCATTTTCTCTCCACTAATTTCTTTTCAATAATTCTATATGGATTATCAAAATTATGAACCCCGCTGCTAATTATTCTCTAACAGTGACGGTTTATTAAGCAATTAGAATGTTGATAAATGATCACGAGGTGAATAATGGATTTTGGAAATTTCTCAGTCAGTTTAAATGTAAAGGATGTTTCTGCCAGCCAGGATTTTTACCAGAAATTGGGTTTCAAAGTCGTCGATGGCGGACATATGCGTGAAGAATTCCCCGATAAAGAGGGCGAACGTTGGCGCATCATGCAGAAAGACAGCGTCAATATTGGATTGTTTGAAGGCATGTTTAAACAGAATATCATGACCTTCAACCCGCCGGATGTGCGCGCGATCCAGAAGAAACTAAAGGCAAACAGAATCACACTCACAACGGAAGCCGATCCGGACGCGGAAGGGTCGGGGTTTATTACTCTCGAAGTTCCGGACGGGAACCAGATCATGTTTGACCAATGGTAAAAATTTTGTCGTCAATCAATCTGTAAACTGCTATTCCAGGCGTAGCAAGAAAATATTTCGTTTTACTGACGCTGCAATTTTTTCAACATCAGTTGTTTCTATATATCCGCCTTAACATACTGATAACCCCAACAACTGGCTCACTATTTTTTCACCCATCTAAAATGCCCTCCAGTGATGGATGGGGGATGATGAAATAGAAAAAATGTTCTATCATTAGGGCATGGACGCGCTGACATTGCCTTTATCAAACCGACTGATGGTGCTCACCGCCCCGCACGCTGCCAGCAAGCTGAAGCTTGAGTTGGCCGCCCGCCTTTCACTCAATGGTGAATTACGCGTGCTGGATGGCGGCAACCGCTTCAATGTATATCCCGTCGCGCGCGCCGCCCGCCGCCATACCCATGACCTGAACGCTGCGCTGGCGCGCATCCGCCTTGCGCGCGCTTTCACCTGTTACCAGATGCTGGCGATGCTGGCTGAGACACCCGCGGATGGGCTGCCTGTGCTGGTGATCGACCTGCTGGCCACCTTCTATGATGACAACGTACGCCTGGCGGAGAGCGAACGCTTGCTGGGGCAGTGCATCCCGCACCTGCAGCGCCTGAGCCGGTTTGCTCCGGTGGTGGTTAGCGCCAAACCGCCCACTCCGCTGTGCGCGGAGAAGATCGTGTTGGCGCAGGCCCTGCAGGCCGCCTCCAATGCCGCCTGGCAGCTGGAAACGCTGCCCGCGCCCAAAACACCCACCCTGTGGGGAGAGGAGGTGTGAACTATGGGACGCACTCTCCCTTCCATTACCCAGGCCTTTATCCAGGAACAGGAAGCGTTTTCGCGTTTCCGCCGTGCCCTGCGGCGCGGTGACCAGATCGCGCTGGATGATCTCTTCGCCACCGCCCGCAAGCATCTTTCAGCGGCCGCCTATGCCGCCCATGCCCTGCCGATGGAGACTTTTTTGCTTTCGATGCTCCTTGAACAGCATAAAGAGATCATGCGCCTGCGCCAGCAGATCGCTGGCCTGAGCGGAGATATGGATGCCTGATCTCACCGGCTGGCTGCTTGACCTGTATGAGGATGATCGGCGCGGCGTCGTGCTGTGGCTGATCGGCGATGATGGCCAGCGTCACCGCCTGCGCCAGGATTTTCCGGTTTCCTTTTACGCCGCCGGCGCGCGCGAGCAGCTGCATGAACTGGGGGTGTGGCTGCGTGCCCAGCCGGAAGAAACTTTCCTGTCCCGCGCGCAGCGGCGCGATCTCTTTCAGGATCAGCCGCTCACCCTGCTGGCAGTTGAAATGCAGGACCCTGTCCGCCAGCCGCGCCTCTTCCAGCGCGCGGCCAGACAGTTCCCGGACCTGGACTATTACGACGCGGACCTCAATATCACCCTGCGCCATGCTGCTCGCTGGGGCACCTTTCCCCTGGCGCGCTGCTACGTCTGCGCGGATGATGACGGCAATATCGATGATATGCGCGTGCTGGATACTCCCTGGGACCTTGATCCACTCGCCCCGCCCCTGCGCGTGCTTTCCATCATGCCGGACCACGATCCCGCGCATACGGAGCCGGCAGCGCTGATCGCTTCCCACGGCAAGCATGAATACCGCTTCTCGCTGCAGCCGGAACGTCCCCTGCTGATCAACCTGCGCGCGCTCCTGCGGCGCTATGATCCTGATATGCTCCTGACAGGCAGCGGTGATACCTGGCTGCTTCCGCTGCTGCTTTCTCTTTCAAAGAAACACAATATCCCGCTCCCGCTTAGCCGTGAACCGGGGCGCGGTGTGCTGTATAAGAAAGAAGGCAGCTACTTCTCCTATGGGCAGATCATTTACCGTGGACAGCAGATCCTGCTCTATGGCCGCTGCCATATCGACTGCCGCAATGCCATGATGTGGCAGAGTTACGACCTGGAAGGAGCGCTTGAATCGGCGCGCATCACCGCCCTGCCCATCCAGCACGCGGCCCGTGTTTCGCCGGGCACGGGTATCTCCTCGATGCAGATCACTACCGCGCTGCGCAACAATATCCTTGTGCCATGGAAGAAGCAACAGATCGAACGCCCCAAGACTGCCCTCGACCTGATCCAGTATGATCAGGGCGGGCTGGTCTACCAGCCCATCACCGGCTTGCACTTTGACGTGGGCATGATCGACTTCATCTCTATGTATCCTTCCATCATGGTACACAGCAACATCTCGCCCGAAACGCCCTTTCCCGACCGGCTTGGCAGTTCCGACCATCCGCCCGGGTTGGTGCCGCTCACCCTCAAACCCCTGCTGGAGAAACGCATCGCGCTCAAGCAGCGCGCGCTCAGCTTGCCCGCCTGGGATCCGCGCCGCGCGAGGGATAAGGCGCGCTCCGCCGCCCACAAATGGCTGCTCGTGACCTGTTTCGGCTACCTCGGCTATAAGAATGCCCGTTTTGGGCGCATCGAGGCGCACGAGGCTGTCACCACCTGGGGGCGAGAAGCGCTTCTGCGCGCCAAAGAGACCGCTGAGGAGATGGGCTTCCGTGTCTTGCATATGTACGTGGACGGATTGTGGGTGCAGAAGGAAGGCTGCCGGGAACCAGAACATTTCCAGACCCTGCTGGAAGAGATCGCCTCGCGCACCTCCCTGCCGATCTCTCTCGATGGCGTTTATCGCTGGGTTGCCTTCCTGCCTTCGCGCGTGGATGACCGTCTGCCGGTGCCCAACCGTTATTTTGGCGTCTTCCAGGATGGCAGTGTCAAGGCGCGTGGGATTGACCTGCGCCGGCGGGATACCGCGCCCTATGTGGCCGATGTGCAGCGCGAGATGCTGCGCTGCCTGGCGCACGCCAGCAGTCCCGACGATCTCAAAAAACGGGTACCGCAGGCAGTGGATATTCTGCAAAAGCGTTTACAGGACCTGCGCCGCGGGCGTGTGCCGCTGGAAGAACTGATCGTCGGTAAGAAACTGAGCAAGGAGCTGGCTGCCTACCGTGTACCTTCGCCGGGCGCAAAGGCTGTCATGCAGCTGCAGGAGGCCGGAAAATCCGCCCGCCCCGGCCAGCGCATCAAATTGATCTTTATCCGCGGCGCGTATGGCGTACATGCCTGGGATCTGCCACAACAGCCGCCGGTTTCCGCTGTGGATGTGGACCGCTACCAGACCTTGCTTCTGCGCGCTGCGGCCAACCTCTTACAGCCCTTCGGGTTGGACGAGGAGGCATTGTTGATATGGGTGCGTT
>CAZDIS010000030.1:0-21071 GCA_964505585.1 uncultured Pelolinea sp.
CAGATCATTATCGCGCCCCGTCCATTGCACATGCTTTTCCCTGTCTGCCGCTTTGATATCATATAACACCAGGTCGATCACATCCAGCACTTCCTCAAATCGGCACCACGACACATCCCCACAGGTATCCAGGGCCGTGTGAACACCTTCTGCTTTCAGTTGTTCTGCGACCCGCCGCACAAAACCAGACTGGTAAAGTGGTTCTCCACCGGAGAAGGTCACTCCACCGCCGGATGTCTCATAGAACACACGGTCCTTGAGCAATTCGTCCACCAGCGCTTCCACGCGCATCTCACGACCGACCAATTCCAGCGCATCTTCCGGACAGGCGCTGACACATTCGCCGCTGGCAGTACAAGCCTGCCTGTCAACCACGATCAGTTTCTGATCGGAAAATGAAAGCGCGGATTGCGGACACACAGAGATGCAGGTTCCGCAGGAAACACACTTGCCAGCGTCATAGAGCAGGTCTGGCTGCGGACGTATCAGTTCAGGATTGCTGCACCACAGACATCCCAGCGGGCAGCCCTTAAAGAAGACCGTGTCACGAATGCCAGGGCCGTCTTTGGTTGAGTATTTTTGGACGCGAGATATCAGCCCAATTTCTGGATCATATATAGGCATAGCAATGTGATTATAACGCTTTGGAAGTTAGAATCCAGCCTGTTCCGTTCGTGCGATGATGGCATCCTGTACCGGCGGAATAAGGGAAGTGAACAGCGCGCAGTACCCGGCCACCCGCACCATCAAGTCTTGGTGTTTTTCCGGGTGCAGTTTGGCGTCGCGCAGTTCATCCGAATCTACGATGTTGAACTGCATGTGGAAATTGCCCAGCAGCCGGTTTGCCTCAATAAAGGCAATGAATTTGTTCAAATTGTCATCGCCATCTAACGAGTTGGGGGAGAATTTCATATTCAAAAGCTGCCCCCCGGCCATGCGGTCATTCGGTAATTTTGAAACGGATTTTGCCACGGCTGTCGGGCCCTGTTTATCCGCGCCAAGGCAGGGTGACGCACCTTCATTTAGCGGTTCGCCCGCGTAACGGCCATCCGGTGTTGCGCCCACATCCATACCTGAAGGTACGTAGGAAGAGATATTTGATGTAGACATTGTGTAACCGCAGCCAAACGGGCCTTTTCCGTTGCGGTCGTTCTTATATTGTGGGAGAAGGTCAAGATAAGATTTATAAACGGCAGACACGATCTCATCAACATAATCATCATCATTACCAAATTTAGGAACGGCCAACGCCATCTTTCGGATACGCTGGTTCTCTTCTCCTTCCCAATTTTGGTCCATCGCTTTGCGTAGGCGTTTGAATGAAACCGCCTTGTCCTCAAACACCAATTTCTTGATCACAGCCAGAGCGTCACCAATGACCGATGTGCCAATGTTTGATTGGCTGACAAAATCAAATTCTCCGCCGCCATTCTTCAGTGTCTTGCCGCGTGCGAGAGAATTGTCAACCAGCGCGGACGCGAAAGGATCCGCATCGTGTTTCTTCAAGGACCGGTCGCATATCAGGTCACTTTCTACAGCCAGATCGGTGTAGAACCTCAGTAACTTCTTCCAGGCTAGCCAGACTTCATCATAGGAGGCAAAGTCAATTTTGCGTCCAGCTTTGCTGTTAACCGAGATCAATTGGATGCCTGTTTCGGGATCTACGCCATTGTTTAGAACTAATTCAAGGATCTTGCCAAAGTTCATGTATGTCATGCCGGTCGCGCGGTGTCCCCATCGCCCTGGGATAGCGGTCTCTACACAGCCCATCGATGCGTAATCCCGCGCCACTTCAAGCGGCAGTCCGATAGACATCATCGCAGGAATGACTGTCTCATCCGCGAAAAGCGAAGGCATACCAAAACCTTCCCGGATCAAACGTGCTGATTCTTCCAGTAAAGGATGGGGTGTACCGCCCCAGAAGCGGGTGGATAGGTTCGGCTCGGGTAGTCGATTGAGGTCCATCGCCCGCAGCACAAGATAGCTGAGTGTATTGGTGCCGTCCGAGCCATCTGATTTCATACCACCAACCATCAAATTGGAGTACAGTGGGTATCCGACCCCAAATTCGGTATGGTCCCAGGGGCGAACCTTGTTGAGGGTATTCAATTTGATAAAGAATAAAGCGATCAGCTCCAGCGCTTCGTTATTTGTAAGCTTCCCGGCTTCACGATCTTTTTTATAATAGGAATAAGTGTATTGGTCAAATCGACCAAAGGAAAAAGAGTGGCCATTTGATTCAACCATCATGATCAGGTGGCAGTAATAGATCACCTGCAGGGCTTCATGAAATGATTCGGCTTTCCCCTCCATGATGCTTCGATTGGTGGCAGCTATCTTTTCCAATTCAGCTTTTCGCACTGGCTCTTTTTCTGTTTGCGCCATCTCTTTCGCTAGATTCATATAACGTCCCGCAAAATTGATCGCCGCTTCCATCGCAATGATGACCGCTTTATAAAAATCGCGGTTTTCTTCGGGGGTCGCTTTAGAATTTAGGTACTCCCGTGCTTCATCCTGTATGCCACGGAAACCCTTTGATAGGACCATTTCATGGTTTGGGATAATATGCCCATCACCAGACATAGAAATTCCGCCACGGTGAATAACATTTTGTTTTTGCGCGAGGACATTTTCCTCGGACATGTTGGCGTACACTTCTTCCTGGTGGGTTCTGCCCTTCCAATACATCTGGATTTTGCGAAGTTTTTCCTTCGTGTCTTCAGTAATTTCGAAAACATCGCCGCTGCGCTTATCAAAATCATCCAATTCGTTGATTACCCAGTCAAAAGAATATTCAGGGAAGATAGGTGCTGCGCGGTTCTGGCTGGCCTGATTGCCAACGATGAGTTGCCCTTCTTCGATGTAGATTGACATCTTTTCAAGGATATTCGCAAGCGCCTTGGCTTTTCGCAGCACAAATGGTTCGCCCTTTGTTTGCTGGTAAGATTCTGTGATTATTAGCGCTCTTTCCGGGCAGATGGACGGTGTGGTCTTCATCAAATTCTTACGCACACACTCCACTCGCTCATATCCCCCGCCCCCATATTCAAAAATTGAATTTTCCAGTTCTGGTAATGCCGCTTTACTTGTGGATAATGTAATTTTGTCCATTTTTTATTTCACGATGAGTTTATATGACCAATTATATCTTCTTTGTAATGTTTTTGCAGGGTTTTCAGTAGTTGCCAATGAACCTCTTGAATTATTGGATAAAAATCCAAGATTTTACTTACTTCCGCAATTTATTGTCACTATAAACCTGATGTACAATCTATGCAAGTAACTAATAAGGAGCATATATTGCCTCAACGCTATACCATCGCCATTCCTATGGCGGGTCTGGGAACCAGAATGCGTCCGCAAACCTGGAGTAAACCAAAACCCCTCATCCACCTTGCCGGCTGTACGGTACTTGATTTTGTCATCAAACAATTTCACACTTTGCCGCGTTTCTCTGACGCGCAATTCGTTCTGATTCTTGGCCCAAATCAAGAAAAACAAGTGGTGCCGTTTGTTAAAAATAATTATCCTGAGATGGATGTCAAATACGTCATTCAGAATAATATGCGCGGGCAATCAGACGCGCTCTATCTGGCTAAAGAATACCTTCAGGGCCCTATGTTGATGTCGTTTTCAGACACGCTTATTGAAACAGACCTTTCGCTGTTGGACGAAGAACCCCTGGATGGCATTGCCTGGGTCAAACCCGTCGATGATCCGCGCCGGTTCGGCGTCGCGGAAATTAACTCTGAGGACATAATCCAGCGCCTGATCGAAAAACCAAAAAAAATGGATAACAATCTTGTTGTTGTCGGTTTTTATTATTTTAAAAATGGAAGCGCCTTGATGACAGCAATTAACCAGCAAATGGAACAGAACATCTCCATAAAGGGAGAGTTTTTCCTCGCAGACGCGATCAATCTGATGATCGAAAATGGAGCGCAAATGCGTGTACAGCCAGTTAAAGTTTGGCTGGATGCAGGAAAACCAGACGCTATACTACATACCAACCGGCACTTGCTGGATAATGGCCATGACAATAGTGACGAGGCGATTAAAAGAGAAACGGTTTCCATCATTCCACCGGTTTATATCCATCCTCAGGCAGAAATCAGAAATGCGATCATTGGACCACATACATCCATTGGAAAAAATGCTGTTATAGAGGATACGATTATCAGGAATTCCATCGTTGAACAGAGAGCCACAATCAAAAGGATGGTGTTGGAAAATTCACTGATCGGGCGCGATGCGGAAGTCCGCGGCAGGGCAGAGGTCATGAACATTGGGGATAATTCCTGGATCGAGATATAACACCAAACATATTTACACTATAGCAACTATTAAATATCGTCAATAAAGGAGCATACATGGCAAAATCATATCTGTCCAAACATGTATCAAATCTGAAGCCGTCAGGTATTAGGCGCTTTTTTGAGATCGCCGCAACTATGAAAGAGGTTATCTCATTGGGTATCGGGGAACCCGATTTCGATTCACCGCAGGCAGTCATCAACGCCGGGATTCAATCACTAAAGGAGAACAAAACCCATTACACCTCCAACCGCGGCATCATGCCACTCAGGCAGATGTTATGTGACCACATTGAAGGAATGTATGGAGTTCAATACAAACCCGAGAGTGAAGTGGTATTCACAGTTGGCGGTTCAGAAGCATTAAATATTGCGTGTGCGGCAATCCTTGATCCGGGGGATGAAGTGATCCTCCCAACCCCTTGCTTCGTCTCCTATCAAGGCGTGATCACCCTCGCTGGTGGAATACCAGTTGAGATCCCCAGCCGTATGGAAAACAATTTCGTGCCTGACCCTGAGGAATTAGAGAGCGCGATCACCAGCAAAACCAAAGCCATATTACTGAATTTTCCCTGCAATCCAACAGGTGCAATCGCCGACCGCGATACATTGATCGCAATCGGCCGCATTGCGGAAAAGCATGATCTGGTCGTGATTTCAGATGAGATATATGACAGATTGGTCTATGCTGACTGCCATGTGTGTTTTTCAGCGCTACCCGGCATGCGTGAACGGACCATATTGATCGGCGGGTTTTCAAAGGATTACGCAATGACTGGTTGGCGAATAGGGTTCGCTTGTGCGCCACAAGAGATAATGCAGGGAATTGCTCGCGTTCATCAATATATCATTATGACTGCACCCACCATGGCGCAGTACGGCGCGCTGGAAGCGCTGCGCTCATGTGAGTCTGAAGTACAACACATGGTACAGGAATATGACCGCCGCCGTAAATTGATCGTCCAGGGATTGAACTTTATTGGACTGCCAACATTCGAGCCATGCGGCGCGTTCTATGCCTTTCCAAAAGTTGATGGTACCGGGCTGGACGACGAAACATTCGCGGAAAGATTATTGCAAGAAAAACACGTCGCAGTGGTTCCTGGATCCGCATTCGGACCAGGCGGCGAAGGATTTGTCCGCTGTTCTTATGCCACTGCTATCGACCAGATTGAGGAAGCGCTGGACCGCATTGATCAGTTCGTAAAATCGATTTAATCTCTTTATTATTGGCAAATCGCCGGTTTTTTAGTCGGCTTTTTTGTTTTTCGTGTATGATCGCATACATACTATAATTAACGTGTTTAATCATAAGAATTGGTGTTTCAATTGACAAAATACATCGCAGATATCGGTTTAGAAGTACACGTAGAACTCTCCACAAAATCAAAGATGTTCTGCGCGTGCGCCGTTGTGGATAATACCGAAGCCCTGCCGAACTCCGCCGTCTGTCCTGTGTGCTGCGGAATGCCTGGCACACTGCCAGTAATCAACAAGAATGCAGTGGAATTAGCCATGCGTGCAGCTTTGGCTCTTGAATGCAAGATTGCAAGCACCAGCATCTTCGCACGGAAAAACTACTTCTATCCCGATCTTCCGAAAGGGTATCAAATATCGCAATATGCGTATCCATTAGCACAAAATGGGCGCATTCTGATTCGGACCGATAAGGGTGAACGATACATCCGAATTCATAGAGCACACCTGGAGGAAGATACAGGCAAATTAACCCATATAAATGAAGACGGAGAAATATATTCCCTTGTAAATCTAAATCGCGCTGGTGTACCCCTGCTCGAAATTGTTAGTGAACCCGATATGCATACCGTTGAAGATGTTGCAGCATACAGCAGAGAGCTGCGGCTTATTCTGCGAAGACTGGATGTCTCCAGTGGAGATATGGAAAAGGGCACGATGCGATTCGAGGCCAATCTCTCTATGCGCCCACCAGGACAAAAGGAATTAGGAACACGGGTTGAGGTAAAAAATCTCAACAGCTTTAGGTCCATGGAAAACGCCATACTTTACCAGATGGAGATCCAGAAACAGACACTAAGTGCCGGCAAAGAAGTCCAACAGCAGACCTTGGGCTGGGATGAGAACTCTGGTTCGACCTTTTCACAGCGAAGCAAAGAAAATGCCAACGACTATCGTTATTTTCCGGAACCTGACCTGCCACCTTTGATTATCAGTGAGGATTGGATATCGCGCGTTCTTCATGCTTTGCCGGAACTTCCCAATAAAAAACGTTCACGCTATGCAGAATCATTTCAATTGCAGACCGAAGATATTGAAAGATTGATCGAAGATAAGGAATCATCTGACTTCTTCGAAGAATGTATTCTCGCCGCCCCCTCATTATCACCCGGCGTAATTGTGAACTGGCTGCTGACAGACCTTTTTGCGTGGACAAATAAGAATAACGTCACTTTATCCGACATTCGTATAAATTCTGAACAATTCACGAAACTGATCCATTTGGTCCAGGCGGGAGACATCAATCAAAACACAGGCAAAGATGTGCTAAGGGAGATGCTTGAAAACGGGAAAAGTGCCTGGGAGATTGTTAAAGAAAAGAATCTGGGGCAGATATCCAATTCCCATCAGATAGGGGAGATAATTGAAGAAGTATTAAAGAAGAATAATTCCGCGGTACAAGAATATCTAAACGGAAAGGAAACCATTCAAAATTGGCTATTCGGGCAGGTAATGGGGGCTGCAAAGGGCAAGGCAAACCCGAAAATCGTTAAGCATATTCTCCAAGAAAAACTCAAACAGAAAAGATAACTATCTTAATCTCCGCCCAGACATTAGTGAACTGCATCACATCAACGCATGCAGATAATTTATCCTGTTTATGATATTTGACATATTGACGGTGATTTTATTCGTTTTACACTGATAGGCGTAATCATTACCGAATATTTTTCCCAAGGAGAGAAAATGAACGCTACAACCAACGCCTTTACTATGGCCCAGCAACAGTTTGATCACGTTGCCAGCCACCTTAATCTTGACAACCAGGTGCGTGATTTTCTGCGCTGGCCAAAACGAGAATATCACTTTCGTATCCCCGTCCGCATGGACAACGGGGATATCCGAATCTTTAATGGGTTCCGCGTTCAACATAATGATGCGCTTGGCCCTTGCAAAGGCGGCATTCGCTTCCATCCTTCGGAAACAATCGATACCGTCCGTGCGCTGGCAACATGGATGACCTGGAAATGTGCTGTTGCCAATATTCCATTAGGCGGCGGAAAAGGAGGCGTGATCATTGACCCGGCCACGCTGACCGTTGCCGAAAAAGAAAGACTGTGCCGTGGATATGTCCAACAAATTTGGCGTAATATCGGGCCAAGACGTGATGTCCCGGCGCCAGATGTCGGCACAACCCCGCAGATGATGGGATGGATGATGGACGAATATTCTAAGCTCGCCGGCGAATATACTCCCGGTGTCATCACTGGTAAACCGGTCGGTGGGGGTGGCTCCCTGGGAAGAACAGAGGCAACCGGATATGGTGTGATTTTTGCAATTCGAGAAGCATTGAAACGACTAAAGCTGGAAGGAAGCCAATGCAGTGCTGCCCTTCAGGGATTTGGAAATGTCGCCCAATATGCTGCGATCGGATTTACAGAACAATTAAAGGGAAAAGTAGTCGCCGTCTCATATTGGGACCGCAATGATCGAGCTAGCTACACAGTCAGCAAGAAAGATGGGGTTGATCCTAAATTACTTCAAAGCTTCACTGACCAATATGGAGCAATTGATAAGGGGAAAGCCACGGACGCTGGATACGAGATCGAGGAAGGCACCGCATGGTTAAGCAAAGAGGTCGACGTGTTGATACCGGCCGCAATTGAAGGGCAAATTAACGCGGAAACGGTTAGCATGCTTTCGGATTCAGTAAAGATCGTTGCCGAAGGCGCAAATGGGCCTACAACAATTGAGGCGGATGTGCAACTAAGAAAACGTGGTGTGTTCCTGATTCCCGATTTCTTATGCAATGCCGGTGGCGTAACTGTTTCATATTTTGAAAGCGTGCAAAATGACATGAATTATTATTGGTCTAAAGATGAGGTCATAACACGACTCGATGAAAAAATGACAAATGCCTTTCACAGCGTCTATGAATTATTTGAAAAAGAGAAAATTGCCATGCGTGACGCAGCTTATATGGTAGCAATCAATCGCGTGGTCAAAGCCATGCAGCTGCGCGGCTGGATCTAAATAAGAACCGTGTTAAAGATTATTAAATAAAACAGGGCTTTGCGCTCTGTTCTTTTATCGCCATATTCCAACAAACAGTATATTAAATATTGTATACTTGCATTGGAATAAATTACATATTTAATGGAGGCTTTCCTCAATGAAGCTCACAATTACTCAATCCCAACTAGCTTACGGGCTGGGCGTTGTATCACGCGCTGTTTCACCGCGCAGCACACTTCCAGTTTTAAATAATATTCTTATTGCAACCGATGAGGGGCGCTTACGCTTATCTGCGACCAATCTCGAGCTTGGCATCACTTGCTGGATTGGAGCAGATATTGAAGATGAAGGCAGTATCACCATACCAGCACGCATATTTTTTGACCTGATCAATACGCTGCCCGGCGAAAAGGTGCATTTATCACTTAACAGCCATACACAGACCTTGAATATCCACTGCGGTACATCCAATTTTGATATTAAGGGCATCGATGCCCAGGAATTTCCACCAATGCCAACCCCGGATCTTTCAACCGGCGTTGAATTAAATGTTGAGGATTTCAAAGAAATGATCCATCAGGTTGGCTTTGCTGCGTCAACTGATGACGCACGCCCGGTTTTACAGGGTGTTTTGATGGAAATCAATGGCAACGATCTCTCGCTCGCAGCGACAGACGGATTTCGCATTTCTGTCCGAAAAGCGGAAATCTCGACCGCCATCAACACGCCCGTTCAGGTCATTATTCCGGCACGCTCCTTGGGTGAATTGGCTCGCATTGCGACAGATGGCAATGAAACTGTCACGATGATTGTCCCGCAGGATCGCGGGCAGGCAATTTTTCACCTTGAAAATGCGGAGCTTGTAACCCAACTGATCGATGGCAATTTTCCCGATTACCGCGCGATCATCCCCCGCAGGTT
The DNA here is from genome assembly GCA_964505585.1 of uncultured Pelolinea sp. GTDB lineage: Bacteria > Chloroflexota > Anaerolineae > Anaerolineales > Anaerolineaceae > Pelolinea. Next base: position 9,447 of record CAZDIS010000030.1, read on the forward strand.
TGAAACCAGAACAATCATATCAACTATTGAATTTCTTAAAGCGTGCAAACAAGCTGAAATCATCGCACGAGAAGGGAATAATGTCATCCGCCTCAACCTGCAACCCCAGGATGGTGCTCCAGGAACGGTTGAATTCAGTACACAGTCAGAAGAGATGGGCTCCGGCGAAGTAGTTGTCGATGCTAATATCGAGGGACCAGAATTGCTGGTGGCATTTAATGTCCGCTTTTTGAGCGAGGTATTAGAAGTGATCAAAACCCCAAATACCGTGCTTGAGACAACAGCAAATAATACACCGGGTTTACTTTCGCCAGTTGGCGACGAATCTTTCCGCCATGTGATCATGCCGATGCATTTAGGGAATTGATACTATACATTTGTATACTATATGTTATAGGCGGCCCTCTCCAAACGAATGTTTTTCTTCTTAATGCCTTCTGAAACATCACGGCCAACGGGATGGATATAATCAAATAATGCAATCATTTTCTAATTCAACTGATCGCCTGATGAGCATTACCCTTGCATTAGGGCAATACCCGATTCTCGCAAGCCGGATGCGTTCGCAAATGCGAGTTGAATTGTTTAACCGCGGCATTATTGATAAACGAGAGTTCGAAGCACGTGTTCGCAAACAAGCCATTCAATCACAGGAACGCGAAGGACTGATGAACCCTGTTGGCGAAGAACCTGCAGAAATATGGGAGGAACGACATACACGCGTTCGCGACCAACTAACAGACCTCATCTTCAGCCAACATCTCCCATTTGACCTGTTCCAGACCATTATCACTGACGTCCTGAATGAACGTGGAATCGAAAATGCCAACCCCACCCTTACCTTTAATCCAGAACAGGCACCGCAGGAATTAATCTTCGAACATGCCTGGTCAATTTTACGGCTGCCACAGGAAGAGCGGAGTAAGTATGAACACCACCTTGAGGAGTCAAAAGTTGTCTTAATCCGTACCATGATCAGTGACCAACTACCCTATGTCAATATTGCCAAACGCTGGTTTACCATTCCAGATCTAGCGGAGATCCGTGCGCGCAAATTTGGTGCGGGACGCATTGGCGGGAAAGCCGCTGGGATGCTGCTTGCCCACCGCATTCTAGTGAACGAATTACCTGAAGAACTGCAGCCATGCATCAACAAACCTGAATATTATTTCATCGGCTCCAACGAAATGTATTCATTCTTCGCGATGAATGATCTGGAAACCTGGAACGATCAGAAATACAAGACCGAAGAACAAATGCGCCAGGATTACCCTCGCATTGAAGAAGAGTTTATCGAAGGCCAATTCCCGTCGGATATTGTCGAACAACTTGAAGAGATTCTAGAAAAGGTGGGGAACACCCCGCTTATCGTCCGCTCATCCAGTTTGCTGGAAGACAGCTTTGGGACATCATTCGCAGGGAAATATGAAAGTTATTTCCTGGGAAACCAGGGAAGCAAGCAAGAAAAATTAATTGCCCTGACCAACGCGATCGCGAAAGTATATGCTTCCACACTCAACCCGGACGCCCTGCTATACCGGAGGAACAAAGGACTGCAGGACTACGATGAACGCATGGCAATTTTAATCATGGTGGTTGAAGGTAAGCATCACAAAGATTACTTTCTCCCCGACGCGGCGGGCGTCGCTTTCAGCCGCAATCTCTACCGCTGGGCTCCGCAAATCCGGCGCGAAGATGGTTTTATCCGCCTTGTTTGGGGGCTGGGCACACGCGCAGTTGACCGCGTTGGCAATGATTACCCACGCCTCATCGCATTGAGCCATCCGCTATTAAGGCCGACGCCGGATCAGCGCACGATGGAACGCTGTTCACAGAAATATATTGATTTGATTGATCTCAACAAAAATGCGCTTGTCAGCATCCCAATCCATAACGTCCTGGATGCCAATTACCCGGCGCTGCGCTACGTTGCGCAGATCAGTGATGAAGGATATTTCTCCTCACTCCGCACCCGACTAATGGAGCAAGATCGTAAAAAACTGGTTTTGACGTTTGAAGAGCTTTTACGCCGTACACCATTTGCGGAACACATGCGAAATTTTCTCTCAATTTTGGAAACGTCCTATGAGTATCCCGTTGATTTAGAATTTACTTTGGATATCGACGTCAACCAGAGCAACAGTGTTGACCTGCGATTTACGTTCTTACAGTGCAGACCGCAAAGCCAGCTTGCGCGGGGAAAAGAAACACAAATCCCAGGACACCTTCCAAAACAGGATATCATTTTCCAGACCCAATTTATGGTTCCTCAGGGAGTTATTGACAATATTTCACACGTTCTTTTTGTCCCCCCAAAGGAATACTTCAACCTTCAGATGAACCAACGATTTGAACTTGCTCGCGCCATTGGCAAGGTTAATAAAGCGCTGAACGGTAAAATATCAATTTTTGTAGGTCCCGGACGCTGGGGGAGCACCAATACAGATCTTGGTGTGCCGGTAGGGTACAGCGACATTTACAATACCCGTGCATTGGTTGAAATCTCTGGCAAGGACATCGGGGATGCGCCTGAACCTTCCCTGGGCACACACTTTTTTCAAGACCTATTGGAAGCCCAAATTTACCCACTAGCAATCTTTTTAGACGACCCCCATAGTATTTTTCAGCCCGCCTTCTTTTATCACACACCAAACACCCTGGGAAACCTGATCTCAGCCGACGACAACCTCAAACAACTTCTACGTGTTATTGAGGTGAATCAATACAGACAAAATCACAGCATTCGACTTGTGATGAACGAAGAACTTGGCACAGCCATTGCCTACTTAGTAAATAAAATCCCAAAATAGCAGCCCTTATTCCAGCCGAAAATGTTTCACGTGAAACATTTTTATTTTTTTTCCAAATGATGTTTCACGTGAAACCCTCAAAATAAGATTTTTATCACCTTCATAGATCCTCGGCTGTGCAGGTGGTAGAATAAGCATTATTACCCTAATTGGAGGCATTAAATGGCAGCAGAAACTGGCACCTTTGCAGTAAAAAAAGGATTAGCCCAAATGCTGAAAGGCGGCGTGATCATGGACGTTGTAACGCCCGAGCACGCTCGCATAGCAGAAGACGCTGGTGCATCAGCGGTTATGGCCCTTGAGCGTGTTCCGGCGGATATCCGCGCGGACGGCGGTGTGGCTAGAATGAGCGATCCGGAATTGATATTAAAAATCATGGAAACGGTATCCATCCCTGTCATGGCGAAAGCGCGAATTGGGCATTTTGTAGAAGCACAGATACTAGAAGCGCTTGGCGTTGATTACATTGATGAATCTGAAGTTCTGACACCGGCAGATGAAGCCCATCATATTTATAAACACGATTTCAAGGTGCCGTTTGTGTGCGGCGCACGTAACCTGGGTGAAGCTTTACGCCGCGTCGGAGAAGGCGCGGCAATGATCCGCACGAAAGGCGAAGCGGGTACCGGTGATGTCGTTGAAGCAGTTCGCCATGCGCGTACCCTTCTAGGTGATATCCGCCGCCTGACCAACCTGCCGGAAGAAGAGATCATGGCTTTTGCAAAAGAGATTGGCGCTCCCTATGAATTGGTTATTGAAACAAAGTCACTTGGCCGTGTCCCCGTTGTCAATTTTGCTGCCGGCGGTATCGCCACACCCGCCGATGCCGCATTGATGATGCAACTCGGTGTTGATGGTGTCTTCGTTGGTTCAGGTATTTTTAAATCTGGCGATCCTGCAAAACGCGCTGACGCAATTGTGAAAGCAACGACACACTTTCAGGAGCCTAAGTTGCTGGCAGAAATCAGCAGAAACCTTGGAGAGCCCATGGTTGGACGTCAAATTGGGGATATTCCGAATAATGAATTAATTGCTGGACGTGGTTGGTAATTTGTGAAAGTTGGAGTTCTCGCCCTGCAGGGGGATTTTCTGGAGCATCAGAATATCCTTTCCGGTTTATCCGTTGAATCATCACAGATAAGACTGCCTGCGGACCTGGAGGAGTTAGACGGATTGATCATCCCTGGCGGCGAATCAACAACCATTGGCAAACTGGCTGTCGATTTTAACCTACTAGATCCTTTGCGAGCTTTCGCCAAAAACCATGCCGTGTGGGGTACTTGTGCCGGCAGCATCCTCTTGTCAAAAGATGCGCGCCGCGACCAGCCTCTTTTGGAAGTCATGGATATTCAGGTAGCTCGAAATGCGTTTGGTCGACAGGTTGACAGCTTTGAGATGGGTATTGTTTTTCCCGTGCTTTCAAGATTTTCGGTCGAAAACTCCCCATTTCAAACAATTTTCATCCGCGCACCATTGATTGAAAACACCGGTAAAGAAGTTGAAGTAATCGGGCGCCTTCCAAAGGGGCAGATCATTGCAGCAAGACAGGGAAGAATGCTAGCGACTTCATTTCACCCGGAATTGACTTCAGACAACCGCTTTCATCGTTATTTTCTGGAGATGATCCAATAAATATTTCTACACCATCTTTATTTGATATCCGGGGGGTGTATCAAAACCGTAGTCGGGTTCTGTGGTTAAACACAGAGCTTTTTTTGTTGCACGGATTTGCCCACATTCCCCAAAGTATTGGTATGGAATGCTTACTTTTACCGACCAAATGGATGACGCGGTCACAGCGAGACAAAAGGCACAACTTCATTTCGATCAGTCAGTTGGCATTCGAGAGAAACGCTGGTAAATTATTGTGGATTATTCCACCAAAAGAAGAAATTAACCAGTCCTTGTCTCCGTTGCTTGATCAATTTTGTGTTGAAGCTGGCTTGCGGGGCGCTTTATATCTTTCAGCCGCTGTTGCGGCTGATTCATTTCTTATTGATCTATTTAAAGCGCATGGTTTTAGTCCGATCGATTGGGAACAAGCCTGGGAATTTAGGTGCACTTCAAAAATCTATGATAATACCGGATTGAGTTGGAAGAGAACATCCACAGCAGATATTCCTGAAATTACTAAAATTCAAATCAAAACACTATCACCGGCCCAGAGGTCCATCCTTCCATCCGCTCGCGTTCGACCTCCGCAATTCTCGCTACTTGTTAATGGGAAGTTAAGCGGTTTTACATATATAAAAAAACATCTCGATACGATCATCGCTACACCAATGTTTACTGAGACTGTGTTATTTCCGGCGAATGCAATCAATTTGTTATTTCTTTTACACTTCTCTAATTATGTACACCGATATGTTATTCAGAAATTTAATCAGATTCGGGGGGATAGCAATCTATTAGAACACTATAATAGTGTTCAGGGTAAACATGTAAAAATGGTAAAACATCTTGCTGTAAGAAATGTAATGAAAGAAGCCGTAACAAATCAAATGCGGGATAGTCGGAATACCGACATCCTTACGACACTTCATAAATCGATTGATATTAAAGATAAAATATAATTTGTACCTATGCGTAATAGAAGGACTCACATTTTTAAATGACACAACGGCGAATTACTGATGATCTTCCAGGTCTTTTTGCAGTCTTACCAGAAACCTATGTTTCCTCGCTTAAATCCGCGAATCGCGCTGACGATCTGTTGGAAATCGTGGTTGATCTTGGACGAGTTCCGGTCGCACGGTTCATTGACCGCGAGATCGCGATAGCAGAAAAAGAGGTTTCAAAAAAAGAGATCGATAATATCGTCAAGAAAATTGGTCATTTTGATGCGGACAACCGGGCTGGGATTGAACGTACGCTGCATCGCATCTCAGCTATACGCAACAAAATGGGCGATGTGGTTGGCCTTACTTGTCGTGTTGGCCGAGCCGTGTACGGGACCATTGATATTATCGAAGATATTGTCGAATCTGGGAAAAGCATCCTTTTACTGGGCCGCCCGGGTATTGGAAAAACGACCATGCTGCGGGAAGCCGCGCGTATTTTAGCAGAAAAAACACGCGTCGTGATTGTCGACACATCAAATGAAATTGGCGGGGACGGCGATGTCCCGCATCCAGCTGTTGGACGCGCCCGCCGTATGCAGGTCTCTCAACCATCGCTTCAACACGAAGTCATGATCGAAGCAGTTGAAAACCACAATCCGGAAGTCATTGTGATAGACGAAATTGGACGCGAATTAGAAGCAGCTGCAGCAAGGACCATCGCGGAACGCGGTGTGCAACTAGTTGCCACTGCGCATGGGCGCACATTGGAAAACCTGCTTCTTAATCCCACCCTCTCAGATCTGATTGGCGGCATTGAGTCGGTTACCCTGTCTGACGAAGAAGCGCGACGACGCGGCACGCAAAAAACTGTGCTTGAGCGCCGAGCGCCTCCCACATTTGATGTTCTCATTGAAATTCAGGAACGCGATTACCTTGTCATTCATCATGATGTAGCCTCAGCAGTGGACGCCATGCTGCGGGGATTTATTCTCGAACCTGAGATCAGATTCCGTGATGAGAACGGCAAAGTCCATTCACAGAAAAAACGCCTGACCGTTGATAAAAAACAAAATGCTTCCCAAGGATTAAAGCGCAGTTTTCCAAACGGAACGTCACAAAAAACAACACAGAAAACAGCGGCGCCGATTACAAAAGCGTCCGAGCCGATCTCTTTAAAGAAGGTATCCATATTCCCATATGGGGTCGCCCGCAACCGATTGGCGCAATCCGCAAAACGATTGGGGGTTCCCGCTGAGATTGTCAAAAATATCGAACAGGCGGATGTATTAATGACATTGAAATCATATTACCGCAATCGCCAGAAACCCGTATTAGACGCAGAGGAACTCGGCTTACCCATCTTTGTCCTGCGTTCGAACACTAATTCACAGATCGAACAAGTTCTGGTAGACCTTTTCAATTTATCTGAAGTAAGCGGACGCCAGATCGATTTAAAAAGCATTGACCACCAGACCAGGGAAGCGATCGAAGCCGTACGCAACGGGCAGCGATGGGTAGATCTTCCTGCAGCATCCTCAAAGATCCGTCGCCTACAGCACGAGCTGGTGCGCGAAGCTGATTTAACTTCACATTCCTATGGACGAGAACCCAACCGCCATGTGAGGATTTTTAGAGATTAGTATGTTTATTACTTTTGAAGGACCCGATGGCAGCGGAAAAACCATGCAAATGCAGCCAACTGTGGATTTTATTTCTTCGCAGGGTTTTACGGTCTTCCCGGCACGCGAGCCCGGCGGCACAAGCATCGGAGATCAAGTACGGGATATTTTGATGAACATGGATAATTCAAGCATGGAACCACGCACAGAAACCTTACTGTTTTGCTCAGCCCGCGCGCAGCTAGTGGATGAAGTGCTGAAGCCACACCTTAAAAAAGGTGATGTTGTCCTTCTTGACCGTTACGCTGACTCAACCCTTGCTTACCAGGGATATGGTCACCAAAGGGACATTACCTTGATTAAAAAAGTGTTGGAATTCGCCACCGCAGGTTTATGGCCAGACCTGACCCTTCTCTTTGACATTGACCCCAAAACCGGCCTTAAACGCCGCCAAAAGGGGGGTGGGGAATGGAACAGAATGGACGCATACCAATTGAGGTATCACCAGCGCGTCAGAAATGGGTATTTGCAGATGGCACATAATGACCAAAAACGCTGGAAAATAATAGATGCGAGTAGAAATCCGGATATGGTACAATCCGAAATTCAACATGTATTATTATCATTTTTTTCTAAAATATCCTAAAAATAAAACCAAGATGTAAAAGAAAGGCATACAATATGAAGAAAAGAATTTTCCCCATTTTGATTGTTACCGCAATACTAATTGCATCCTGCGGGCAAGTTTCTGAAGATGCGACTAATGTAGAAAAACCTGTAACAACTGCCGTTGTTGAGGGTGAAGAAATTATTGAGCCCTCCGAAAACAACGTGCCCGCTGAAGAAGGAGTTTATACGAATGAAGAAGAGCCCTGCAAACCATTCAGTATGATGCGCCAGTCTTTGGTCACTCCCTTCGCGGGACTTCCGGAGGTGACAGAAGATGACTGGATCGTTGGCCCGTTTGATGCTCCGGTAACTTTTATGGAATACAGCGAACCGCAGTGCCCATATTGCGCGCAAATCGAGCCAATTCTGTCTGCAGTTCAGGAGCGCTATCCGGATGATGTACGTCTTGTTTTCCGACATCGCCCATTTCCAGAATCAAATCATGATAAATCGATTTTGGCTGCACAAGCGCTTGAAGCTGCTGGGAAGCAAGGAAAATTTCAGGAATTGAAAAATTATCTATTTGAGACGCAATCCGAATGGGCGCCAATTGCAAAAGACGATTTTGACAGCTGGTTAAGCGGCAAGCTCGGTCAGTTTGACCTTGAAGAAGATAGATTTTTTGATGACATGTACAGCAACGAAATAGAACAAAAAATCTCCGATGCAGCAGACTCCGCTAATAGCCTTGGGATTAATGGAACACCGACAGTATTCATCAATGGATACAAGTGGCCAGAAAACGAACGAGGGCTTGAGATATTTTCAATTTATACTCAGCTTATAATCAACCAGGAAAACGAATATGACTCCTGTGCTCCTACCGTAATACAGCCCACAAAAGAATACGCGGCGACAATCAGCACAACTAAAGGAGATATTGAAGTAGATTTATTTGGTGGTGTCGCCCCATTTGCGGTAAACAGTTTTGTATTCCTCGCAAACGAAGGCTGGTATGACGGATTACCGTTCATTTCAACAAACGAATTTGCGCTATCAGGCGATCCATCGGACACCGGTTACGGCGGCCCAGGATATGCGTTTCTAGACGAGCTTGACGACACGCTGTCCTTTGACGAACCCGGAAAACTTTCTACATTCAGTCTTGGGCCGGGAATAAACGGCAGCGCGTTTTTTATTAATAAAACGGCACTTGAGGGGCAGGAAGCCCGTACGATATTTGGTGAAGTCACCTCCGGAATGGATGTAGTTAATGCGCTTGAAATACGAGATAATATTTTTGATCCTGTAGTTGATCGGATCCTTTCTGTGACTATCACAGAAAAATAATGCAAAGTAAAAGAAAAACATTACCCAGTGTGCTTCTGATCGTACTCAGCACACTGGGGATTTTTATTGGGGGACTGATCATTGGATTTTCATTGCTGAGTATCACGATCCTTGAGAATGACACCTCTATTCCTGCAATTGATTCGGGAAATTTTACATTCTACGCACTGATCTTTATGTCGCTTATTACAAGCACAATCAATATATTAACTCTGATTTCAGGGGTTAATTTTTTACGGAAGAAACAGTCAAGAGACTGTACTAGCCCAAAGAAATCCTCCATTCTCATTCTGCTAGCGCTTTGGATTGCTTCACTGGCCGCGGGGTTTTTCGCAAGTAAAGATACGGCTTGGCATTTCGCCCTAGCGTTTTTCACCGTCATCGCTATCCTGGTCCCAATCTGGATCCTGATTACCATCGCACGCAACGGTTTATCACGCAGTACACGCCAGAGGGAGCTTGGAACAATGACAATAGGCTTATCTGCCTCTCCGTTGCTGATAATTATTATCGAGATGGTTTTAATTTCCTTTGTAGCTATCCTCGTAATCTTTTCGCTTGGTGTACAGGATCAGCTGGTGCAGCAGCTTTCGCAAATGCTTGAAGGTTTTTCAAGCCCCGATCTGGGCGTGAAAGGTATGGAAAATGTATTATTCGAGGCGATGCAAGAACCCATCATCGCCTTGGCAGTTTTCATATCCCTCGGTGTGATTGCTCCGCTGATCGAAGAAATATTTAAACCCATGGCGATCTGGTTTCTTCTCAACCGGCCGCTCGCTGACGCTGAAGGTTACGGATTAGGATTAATCAGCGGGGGTGCATTTGCTTTTCTAGAAAGCGCCGGTATGATTATTCAGATGGATCCAGCGGATTGGCTCAATGCTATCATCCTCCGGGCAGGCACTGGGGTGCTGCATATCGGTTTAAGCGGCTTGGTCGGTTTTGGCCTCGTACGCAGTAAAACGATAAAAAAGCCCGGAAGGAGCATCCTTGTGATACTGGCCGCTGCTGGATTGCATGGATTATGGAATTCACTTGCCCTCTATTCTGGACTGTCTGTAATGCCCGCTGCGGGGAAACCGCTTGCTGGTGGAACAAATATAACCACGATTGTTTCTATCATTTTAATGGGGAGTGTATTTATTGGTGTTATTGCAATCAATTTCTTCATTAATCGTTTTCTCAGACGAGCTGCTAAAAGACAATTCGTTGTTAAAGAACAAAATGCCGTAATTTAGGAACGTTTTTCATGAATGTGTGTTTCATCACCATAATATAATCATATAAATGAAAAAACAAACCTTGCAATCTATTGTCAGATTTCTACTAAGAAACCTGACACACACAGAATACTTCGGCCTCGAAAACATCCCCAAAAATGGTGGTGTGATACTAGCGATAAATCACCTTAGTTATATGGATACCCCACTCCTGCTTGTTAATCCAGTCCGTCCAGATATTACCGCACTGGTTACAACCAAATACAAAGAAAGCAAACTCATCGGTTGGTTTGTGCGGAGCGCTGAAGGCATTTGGATCAATCGGGATATCGCGGATTTTTCTGCTATACGCGAAGCATCAAAAGCCTTAAAGAAAGGGCTTGCTCTCGGAATCGCGCCAGAGGGTACCCGCTCAAAATCTGGCGGGCTGCAAAAGGCAAAACCGGGAACGATCATGCTCGCTTTGAAAACTGGGGTGCCGGTTATTCCCGTCGGCATCACTGGGTCTGAAAATGCGCTCCGGGAAATTATCAGATTCCGCCGCCCAAATCTTACTGTCCGCTTTGGAGAACCATTCACGCTGCCCCCTGTTGAACCAGGCAGGAGGTCTAAAGCGATGCGTGAATGGACAGAAAGGCTAATGCAAAAAATCGCTGGATTATTGCCTGAATCGTACCGTGGAGTTTACTCAGAAAAACAACTCGCGAAGTGAAGGAAATGCTTAATGCCTATATTCTGGTTTTGCCTTTCATTCATCATTGGAGTAGCGGCAGCACCTAAAATACTAGTCTCACGCTCTGTTTTTCAACCAATAATCTTCTTCTTATTAGCTATTTCATTAATTGAATTTTATTATTTTCGAAACCGGCAACACGCTCTGCTAAATAGAAGAATATTTAGAATTCCAGTTGCTTTTTTAGCAGTTGGTTTTTTTCTTGGTATCCAACAATTTCACACGGCGATGCCACAAACTGATATTGACGGTTTTCACTTCTTTGCTGGAGAACCTAATGTAAAGATCACTGGCCGTGTCATTTCGGATCCAAAAAGAACCTCGCGCTATGCATCCGCAATTGTAAAGGGTGAGACAATCCGTGTCGGAAATTCTCTCCACCATACTGAAGGAAATATCTCCATCACTTTGCCACAGGGCTTTCCCCTGGATTATGGAGACAGTTTGGTTATGCGGGGCGAACTAAAAAGCACCTTTCCTGAAGGAGACTACCCTTTTCAATCTCGTGAGGGTCAGGAAAAAGTGTTTACAAAAATGGAATTTCCTGACACGCAAATCGTCGATTCCAATCAGGGCAGTCCAATCCGCGCTGTTTTATTTAGATTTCGGGATAAAGCGAATTCATTGATTTTTAGTATGGTCCCTTTTCCCGAATCGTCTTTACTGTCCGGAATTCTTCTTGGTTTAGATGATGCCATCCCAGATTATCTTTGGAATGGATAC
>CAZDIS010000031.1:0-20839 GCA_964505585.1 uncultured Pelolinea sp.
GGCGATGATCCTGGCGCGCGGATCGCGGCGATGGATGGGGGAGTCCGCCGGTATATACTGCCCGACCATAAGATGCTGCAGGGCGTCAAATATGGCCATCAGCGCACCCCTTTTGTGATCTCTATTAAGGCGCGTTCGAGCGATTCGATGTGGATGACCGTGCACGGTAGCGGCCACCCTTTTTGCTGAAGGGTTTGCGCAATGCGCGTGTAGATGGGAGGGATGATACCAGCAGAGCGCAGGACTTCATCTTGACTGAAAACATCCGCCGGCGCACCGTGCAGCACATCATGCCCGGTGTGCAGCACGCTGAGCGCATCGACGGTATGTCCCAGCTGTTCGTATTGGTGGCTGGAGACGAGCAGCGTTTTACCCGTGGACTGCAGATCGGCCATCAGCCCCAGTATCAAGCCGCGTGAACGCGGGTCCAGACCGGCCAGCGGTTCATCCAGCAGAAGGATTTCCGCGCGGACTGCAAGAATGGATGCCAGCGCGACCTTGCGCTGTTCACCGCCGCTGAGCTCGGCGGTCAGGCGGTCTTTGTAGGTTTCAAAATCGAGACCTACCGCACGCATTGCCCCGGCAACAATTTCCGCCAGTTTGCCGTCATATCCCAACTGGCGCGGGCCATAAGCAATCTCATCCCCGACGTAGCGCTCAAAGATCTGGTCTTCCGGCTGCTGGAAGGCAAGCGAAACCCTGCGCCGCAGGCCGCGGGTATCGAGATCCGCCCGCGTGAGGTCAAAATCAGCGACCATGACATGGCCCTTCTGCGGCCGAATAAGAGCGTTCAGGTGCTGCAGCAGCGTTGATTTGCCGGAGCCGGAGGCACCGATCAGTCCGTGGATATGGCCGCCGGCCACCCGCAATGAGAGCCCATCAAGCGCTGGGCGTGCCGTTTGCGGACTGTGCAGGTAAGTATAGGAGAGGTCGGCCACCTGAATAATGGCCGGGTTATTGTTTTCGACAGGGGAAACTGGCGTTTGGTGGGAGAGAGTATTGGATGCATCGCCATTAAAACGCGGAAGCGCCTCCAGAAGTTCGCCAGTACGCAAAATGGTGTCAGGCAGAGCGGGAAAGAACCGCCGCAGCCGCGCTGACGCTCTGAGCGTGTAGGGCTGATCGAGCCCGAAAGACGCCAGCTCCGCTGCGCGTGAAAAGACAACGCGCGACGGACCGTCCATGACCAGGTTTCCCCGATGGAGCACAACGGTTCGCTGGCAACGCGCAGCTTCCTGCATAATGTGGGTGATCATGATGATGGTGATGCCCTGCTGGTGAAGCGACTGCGCCTGCCGCATGACTGCCGCCTGATTGGCCGGATCGAGCATAGCCGTGCTCTCATCGAAGATGATACATTGCGGCCGCATGGCCAGCACGCCTGCCAGCGCCAAACGCTGGGCTTCACCCGCGGACAAGAAGAAAGGGTGGCGCTCACGCAAATCTTGCAGGTTGGCCTGGTCAAGCGCCTGCTCGACCCGTTCACGTACTTCACGCGGGGGCAGGCCGAGATTGGCGGGACCGAAAGCGACCTCTTCTTCGACGGTGGAAGCGACGATCTGGTCCTGGGGGCGCTGAAAAACCATCCCAACACGCGTGCGGATCGGGATGTGGTTGGCACTCACGCTGGTATCCATGCCGGCTGTGATGACCTTCCCGCTGGTCGGGAGGAAAAGCGCATTGAGCAGCTTGGCAAGCGTGCTTTTACCGGAACCGTTGGTGCCGATCAGCGCGACCCATTCCCCCCGCGCAATATGGAGGTTTACGCCGGATAATGCGGCGGTGCCCAGCGGGGCGTGGCTGTGGTAAGAAAAAGTTACGTCATTTAACCGGATGAAATCAGGCATGGGATGATTGTACCGAAAAAGGCGCAAAAAACCATTATTCGCGAACCTTAACTTGGTGTACCAAGGACCAGCGGATGACAGACTAAATCTGGAGGTTTTGTTTCCGAAAGAGAAAGATCCCGATCGATCTAATAAAGCTTTTATGGTTCATTAACGCTTTTTGCAAGATAGATTTGTAATAATTTAAATACAGTAGAAAATAAGAATCAAGACGTTTTGAAAGGAGAAAATGTATGAAAGATATACTTCAAGGAAATTGGAAAAAATTAAAAGGAATGGTCAAGGAAAAATGGGGCGAATTAACCAATGATGAAATGGATCAAATCCAGGGAAAAACCGAACAATTGATCGGTAAACTGCAGGAGAAATACGGCTATACCAAGCAGAAAGCCGAAGAAGAGGTCAATACGTTCTTAGAAGACCAGAAAGTTAATTTGTAATTACTTAATAAAATCCGCTGATCGGATCTTTACAAAAAGATAAGAACCAGTGTTTTATTCTCTCATCCCAACACCGGATGGGAGATTTATTTTTAAAAATCGTTGACAACCAGGTTGATCGATTATCATAGACAGAGTGGAAGAAAACAGGAAGGACTGCAACCATTTCCAAGAGAATCATACCCACATACCCGGTTCGCGCGTATCAGGACCGCTTTCCTACAACTTTCGTGCGGTAAATAAGAACAACGGGAAAAATTCGATTGCACCCGGGGAAGGCGGTGGTATCGAATCGCGTAAAGCATCTGCGCACCAAGCATTATGGTTGGCGGTGGAGGTAGGATATGAATAAAATGACGGGGGCATGGATAAAGCTGGAGAAGCATAGGCCTGAGAGGCAGCCGAACGTGCAACTGAGCGTGTTCATCTGTGGTAGAATATCGCGTTGGTGCGTTGTACCCTTCGCACAAAAAATAAACCAAGCAGAAAGGGCTTATAAAAGATGAAAGTATTATTAATTAAAGACGTTTACAACCTGGGCCGGGCGGGGGAAGTGAAGAAAGTGGCCGACGGCTACGCGCGTAATTTCCTGTTTCCACAGAAAATGGCCGTGTACGCAACCAAAGGCGCGTTACGCCAGATCGAGAAGATCGAATCCGCCGCAGCGAAACAGCGTGAACTGCTGAACGAAGAAATGAGCGGACTGGCTGAACAGATCGCCGGGTTGGAACTGGCGTTCCAGGCCAAAGTGGGCGAAACAGGGAAGCTGTTCGGTTCTATCACCCAGCAGCAGATCATTGACGCGATCAATGAAAAATTAAAAGTTAATCTTGACCGCCATCAGGTGGAATCGCAGCCACTGCGTGAGGTCGGTGAACACGAGGTGCGTGTGCGCCTGACGTATGACCTGACCCCTGAGGTGAAGGTCTTGATCGAAAGCGACGAAGAAGTCGAAGAAGAGCTGCCAGCAGGACGCAAACCGCGTTCAGAAAAGATCGAAGAGGTCGTAGAAGCGGATGAAGAACTTGCAGCTGAAGCTGGCGCGGACGAGGCAATTGAAGCAGAAGAAGCCGTTGAAGCAGAAGAAACCGATATGGCGGAAGAAGCTGTTGAATCAGAAACCGCAGAAGAAGACGATCAGGCAGAAGAATAGATCGATAACACATCAACCCAGCCGGCCTGCCAATTTTGACAGGCCGGTATTTTTATAAACTCACATATAATCTATAGCGATGAAACCAACAGTCGGCGAACAACTGCGTTCCACGCGCGAATCCAGGGGGCTGACGATAGAAGATGCTATTAAGGCGACCAATATCCGGCGCGCGTATCTGCAGGAATTAGAGAGCGACCATCCCGAGCGGCTCCATTCCGCGGCGCAGGCACGCGGTTTTTTGCGCCTGTACGCATCCTATCTTGGCATCCCATCCGCGTCCCTGATCGTAGCGTGGGACCAGCCAGCTGTGGAAGAACCTACCGCGGCGTCGCAGGATGAAGAAACGCCTGAAACCAGCCCGGACGGCGCATCCGCCGAAGATGAACCAACCAGCACCGGATCAGAAACTGATCCGCCCAGCACCAAAGATGGTGCGGAAAAAGAAAGCGCTGGCTCATTGATTAAAGACGCGCTACAGCGTATTCCGAAATTGTCCCAATTCTTCGCTCGAACAACCTCAAAAGGCGAAAAGGTAGCTGAGAGGGCTGTTAAAAAAGAAGATAGGGAGCGGGATCGTCAGGAGCGGGCTGTTGCCCAACCTCCCCCAGCCCCCCTGCGCCCGGCACGGGATATTATGGCAGATATTGGCCGCGCGCTACAGGAGCGGCGGGAAGCGCTGGAACTAACACTGAGCGACGCGGAGACGTTCACAAATGTCAAACGTATGTACCTGGAGGCGCTGGAAACCGGGGAATTCAATGAATTGCCATCCACCGTCCAGGGGCGCGGCATGCTGAATAATTATTCCCATTTTTTGGGATTAGACGAAAGCTGGGTGATGGACGCGTACGCGAAAGCGCTCCTATCCGCCCGCGCGGAGATGGATACCAAACCCAGAAAAGCTCAACCGCCGCTGACGGTGCGGCTGAATATCCCTGAGAAATGGCGGCGGTACCTCAACCCGGACCTGATCATCGGTGGTATTTTCATCGTTGCTTTATTCGGGTTCATACTCTGGGGCGGCATGCGGGTATTTTCAAACACGGAGCCGACCGCGACGGAAGCACCGTCGATCTCTGAGATGCTGGCGCAAACGCCGACCGCGACCAGCGCAACCAACCTGGCGCCCGAAGAGGACGGCGATGCCGCTCCAGAAGCGACAGCGATTCCCGGAGTCGCAATTGTGGAGGTGACGCCCACGATCGCGCCTACAGTAAACGCCGCACCGCTGCAGTTGTATATTATTGTCAGCGATCGGGCCTACCTGCAGATCGAAGTGGATGGAGAAGAGCAATTTAACGGCCGGGTCGAGCCGGATGATGTGTTCACTTTTTCGGGCCAGGAAACGATCTCGCTCCTGACCGGCAATGGGGCCGCGCTGGAAGTATATTTCAACCAGGAATTCCTTGGCAATCTGGGTGATGTCGGCGAGGTGGCTGATATCTCCTTCTCCTTACAGGGGCTCAGCACCGCGACACCGGCACCCACAGAAACACCGGAACCTGACCAGCCTCCCGCGGAAGAAGACGCGATGGACGCCATGGAAGAGGCGGGCTAATCCACAATTGGGTGGCGCAGCAATCCCAACCGATCCGCCTTAACAGCCGCCTGCAGTGTTGAATAGCAGTTCAACTGCACCTTTGCACGGCGCAAGTGATCCCGCACTGTACGCACAGAGATACCCAGCACCAGGCCGGTCTGCGCCGCGGTTTTCCCTTCGATCAATAATAATAAACATTGGCGCTGGCGATATGTGAGGTAGGGACGGGGCTGGAAAGTACTGAGATCGGTCATTTTTATTTTTTTGGGCACACTGCCTAATTTACATTTAACGATCTGTTCTGAAAGTATGCCGCGCGATAGAACATTAATTCTATATTATTGGAAATGGACTATTTGGCAAGGGTGAATTGGTGGTGGATTGAAATAGAAAGCAGGAGGATGTTGATCATAAAGGCAGGGTTGTTTATCCCTGCCTTATGGTAAATCAATTCAGCCATTTTTGCCGTGACGTTATTCCCGGGCTTTATCAACGAGCAGCTGGAGTTCGGTCTTCAGCGTTGCGAAATTTAACCCGTTTTGGGTGCAGAAGTCTCTGATAAGCATACCTGTTGGCGGCAATTCTCCGCCGAGGAGGGAGATGACGCCCGATCCAGAAACACCCCATCGATACAGGTCGTAGAATGTGGTTGTGCCTTTGATGACCGCTTCATCCGCATCCTGTTCCTCTGCCACAGGTATACCGATCGCCGCTTCTAATGCATTCGGATCGACCTGGATCGCATGCCGGTTGAGGAAGCCAACCTGTTCATTTGCCAATTCTGCCTGTGCATTAAGGATATCGACTGCGGTCCGGGGGAGAAAAATATCTGGATCATTGACCGGACGCAGATGTTTTTCCCCCGTTGTGTTTCTTGTTTATTTGCATGGAACAAACTCCTTAAATGGTGAATTATTTCGATCGCATCAATCATAGCCGGCAGGTGTGAAGAATTGATGAAGATCGTGCTGGTTTATGATGAAGCCGCAAAATAAGGCATGGGGCTGCTGTATAATGCCATTATGGCAACAATATTAGTGATCGAAGATGAAATTGAACTAACCAACGTACTGCAGGCGTACCTGGAAAAGGCGGGGTACAGTGTTCTAGCGGCAGACCGCGGCGATACGGGTTTGTCCAGCTGGCAGCACAACCGCCCCGATCTGGTCCTGTTGGATTTGAATTTACCCGGCATGGACGGGTTGGACGTGGCCCGGGAAATCCGCCGCGCGGGCGATACGCCTTTGATCATGGTCACCGCGCGCGTCGAAGAGATCGACCGGCTGATCGGGCTGGAGATCGGAGCTGATGATTACATCACCAAACCGTTTTCTCCGCGCGAGGTGGTCGCGCGCGTGAAGGCCGTCCTGCGCAGAGCAGGCGCGGCAAATATCGAAACGCATGTGATCCGGGTTGCGGACATTGAGATCGACCTGGACGCATTCACCGTGAAATTATCCAATGTACACATTGACCTGACGCCGACAGAGTTACGATTGCTGGCGGCGCTCGCCGGCAAACCCGGCCGGGTTTTCAGCCGGATGCAGCTGCTGGAGGCAACACAGGGGGAGGCGTACGAAGGATATGAACGAACGATCGACGCCCATATTAAAAATTTGCGCCAAAAACTGAGCGGCGGTGAATTTGAAAAGTATATTGAAACGGTATTTGGCGTGGGCTACCGTTTTTCAACAGAATAGGGAGTAAACGCGTGCGCGTCCGATTGATCCTCAGTTATTTACTGGTCATCTTTTTATCGCTGGCGGGCGTTTCACTGCTGGTCAGGCAGGGCGCGCAGCAGGAAGTGGAGACGTTCCTGGGGCGCGGGGGATTGATCGGCGCGGAATCACTGGTCGCGGATCTGGAAGCGTGGTATCGGACGCATGGAAGCTGGGAAGGCGTGGAAGCGCTGATGCCGGGCAGTGACCATGATGCCAATGCCAGCGGCGCGGGCGCGGGGGGCGGTTCTGGACCGGGAGGTCCGCAGCAGGGACAGCGCCGATTGACCACGATCCGATTGGCGGACGCGGATGGGATCATCATTTATGATCCGGTCAATGCAGCCAATATTGGCAGCGAAGCAGCGAATGATGCCGCGAGGATTGATCTAACCCAGGATGGTGAGGTGGTGGGTTACCTGCTGCCGCAGGAAGATAGTTATGCGCAGGAGAACGCGCAATTTGAAGCGCGCTTTTTGGAGCGGATTGATAAGGCTTCATTGGTTGCCGCGATGTTATCGGGCGCTGTAGGTTTGGTGCTGGCGCTGCTGCTGGCGTATTTTCTGGCGAAACCGGTCAACCAACTGGTCGAAGCCACAAAAGAGGTGGCGCGCGGCGATCTCTCGTATCGGGTTGAAATTGAAAAGCCAAAGGAATTCGCGCGGCTGGGCGCAACCTTTAACCGCATGGCGAACGAGCTGGAAGCAGCGCAAAAACGGCGCAAGAACCTGACCTCGGATATCGCGCACGAACTGCGCACACCGCTCGCGGTGCAGCGCGCGCACCTGGAAGCGCTGCTGGACGGCGTCTTCCCATTAAACAAAGAGAATCTGGCGGTCATCCGCGAACAAAATGACCTGCTCAATCGCCTGGTGGAAGACCTGCGCCTGATCACACTGGCCGACGCGGGAGAATTAGCGCTGGATATGCAGCCAGTGGATATGCATCGGCTGACCACTGCCGTGATCGGCCAATTCAGCGCGAGGGCGGGCGAGAAAAAGATCACGATCGCTAAGGACCTGCGGCAATGCCCGCCCGTGCGGGGGGACGCGCAGCGCATCCAGCAGATCCTGCACAACTTGCTGCAAAATGGTGTGCGCTACACGCCGGAGAATGGCACACTGTATATCCAATTGCGCTGTGTTGGAAAATCCGTGACCTGCACAGTGCGTGACACGGGCGCTGGCATACCGCCCGCATCCCTTCCGTTCATATTCGACCGATTTTACCGGGCGGAGCGTTCCCGATCTAAAGCGGAAGGGGGAACCGGCCTGGGGCTGGCAATCGCGCGCCAGCTGGCTGAAGCGCATGGGGGCAGCCTGCGCGCCGGCAATCATTCCGAGGGCGGGGCGGAATTCGTGCTGTCCCTGCCAATTGAATAAGCACGGCCGCAGACGCTTTTCGCCAATATTTCGCATCATTCACCAATTCCGTATGTTTTCTTCACCATTTCTTCACACGCCTATTTTATAGTTTGGATATCCAAAACGAAAGAAAGGTGAAACATTCAATGCATAAGAACATACTAAAGAAAAAAACGATCGCGGCATTATCGATGATGATGCTTACCGCGCTTGCCTGCACACCAACCGGCCAGGCCTCTCAATCAGAACCCGCTGTCGCTGTTTCTGTGGAGGGAAGTGAAGGGGCAGACCCGGCGCTTCTGGCCGCGGAGATCGACAGCGATCATGGGCTGCGCCAGGCGGAGATCGAAGGGCTGCAGTTCATGCGTGAAGAAGAAAAACTGGCGGGCGATGTCTATCGCTATCTGTACGCACAATGGGGCAGCCCGATATTCAGTAATATAGCGGCGAGCGAAGACATGCACACCCAATCGGTGCTGGCCTTGCTGGATGCGTATGGGATCGCAGACCCATCTCAGGCGGAAGCGGGCCAATTCAGCAACCCTGATCTGCAGGCGCTGTATGACCAGCTGACCGCGCGGGGCAGCCAATCGCTGCAGGATGCTTACCTGGTGGGCGGCGCGATCGAAGAGATCGACATCCTGGACCTGCAAGCGCGCATCGCTGAAACGGACAGGGCGGATATCATCAGGGTGTATGAAAACCTGATCGCCGGGTCGGAGAACCACCTACGGGCGTTTGTACGGGTATATGAAAACCAAGTGCGCCAGCGTTATGTGCCGCAATATATGGCGCAGAACCAATATGAAGCGGTCCTGGCCGAAGGCAACGGTAATGGATTTGGCGGCGGGGGCGCCGGGCAGGGATTTGGCGCGGGCAAACCCTGAAGCAGGATTGAACCACGGAAAAATGAAGCTCACCACCTGGTGGGCTATGTTAATATAAAAAATGATTTGATCTCATAAGATAATTTCTTTGGTGGTCGAAGATATTAATTAGGCGCGATTCTTGTTGGTGGTTAATGATTTTGTGTTGTAAACATCAGTTCTTTAATCGTTATGAAAAGTAACGCGGGTCTGGTACAGTCTGGTGTTTCCAGCGAACTGGCCGCGCAGCCAGGTATCGTCACGGCCGGCATGGATCGGGGAACTGTAATAGATGAGGAGGAATTGGCCATCTGTCATGGGCGCGATGGCGGAATAGCCAGTGTCCCCGTGCGAGGGCAGGTCCTGGATGTGGCTGATCCGCAGGGTGACGGGGTCGAAATGGTAGAGCGCGGTGCGTTTGCGGCTGAGGGAGTAGCGCGTGATATTGACCAGGTTGCGCCAGCTATTGAAGAAGCGGAAGGGTTCGGTGCGCAGGCGGTAGAATTCGCTGCGGCGCGCGATCAGGTAATGTTTGCCGTGGTGCGTAAACAGTTTCGGCCCGTCGCATTTAAAACGATCGATCCGTATTTTCCAATCCGAAGGCCGGGCCGTGTTGATCGAGAAATTAAGGTTGGGATAGATCAGGGAACGGATCGTGCCGAAGATATTTCCGCGGGCATCAAAATCAAAGGTGGATTCCGATGTCTGGTAATTGCGCAGCCGCTCGCGTGTGATCGGGGAGACAAAAATGGGTTCCCAGTTTGTGAGATCCTTTGAGGCGACCAGCGAGAAATGGCGTTTGACGCGGCGGTGCTTCTCCCCATTGCGAGTATAAATGCTCATATAGACCCTGCCATCACGCGCTTTGATGTTCCAGAATCCGGATTGTTCGATCTGCAGAGCGACCGGGTCTCCCCAGCCGGCGTTAGTTTTTTTAATATAATAGATCTGCACGGGTTCGTGTTTGAAGACGCGCATGCTGTGGGTCATAAAGAACAGGTATAGCGCGCCATTGAATTGCAGGAATTGCGGGTCACGAATATCGAGGCCGCAGGTGATGCTGTGGTCCGGGCGCCATTCGTCGGCGCGTATTGACGTATAAATATGGACGCGTGACCTTCTTGAAGGAAAATGCGACGGCGCGGTGCGATAGGCGAGGTAGAACCGGGATTGGTAACGGGTGAGGTCCGGAAAGGCATGGCCAAAACCGATCTCATCGGAAGGCGCGCATTGATCACCAAATGCCACCTCCCTGGGCGGTGAAAACTGAATCTGTGTCTTTTTAGCCATGTTCGTTAAAGTAAATCCACAATCCCTTCGCTGCATTATTATTACAGAATTATAAATTTAATTGTGCGGATACTTAAAGCGTATTAACATATTCTATAAAACCAGAGGAATCATTATGCCGCGATTTGACCATTTTGACCTGTTAGCCCCGCTGTATGAAGCGGTGATCAAGCCGAAAGAACCAGAGGAGCTATGGCGCTATCTGGATTTGCCGGTATCGGGCGCACTGCTTGACGCCGGCGGGGGCACAGGGCGGGTGGCGCAGCATATGACGGAAAAAACAGACACGGTGGTGGTGGCGGATCTGTCGTGTAAGATGCTGGCGGAAAACCGCTCTAAAACAGGGGTATTTCCGGTATGCACGCCTTCAGAGCGGCTGCCATTCTCAAGCGGCTATTTTACGCGGGTGATCATGGTTGACGCGCTGCATCACGTCATTGACCAGCGCGGAACATTGGAAGAGTTGTGGCGCGTGCTGGCACCGGGCGGGATTCTGGTGATCGAAGAACCGGATGTGCGCGCTTTCGGTGTGAAACTGATCGCGCTGGGTGAGAAGCTGCTGTTGATGCGCAGCCACTTTCTTTCTCCGCCAACGATCGCGCAGATGCTGTCTTTTCCCGACGCGAAAGTGCGCATAGAGAAAGACGGACCGATCGCGTTTATCATCGCGGAAAAAATACCAGCCAGCCAATCTTAAAAACAATCATTTCACGCGGTCAATGATCTCAGCAGCATGATCGAAACGATTAAAGGCCGGCATGAGATAGATACCGCGCGCGCGGTTTTTCAGGTTCCCGATCAGTTCAATCGTGATACGGATACCTTCACGGGCACCCTCGGCGCCGGCTGACCGCATGCGTTGCATGATGCCGGCCGGGATATGGATGCCGGGTACCTCCTGGTGCAGGAAAGCGGCATGGCGATCCGATGCAAGCGGGAGGACGCCGACCAGGATCGGGATAGGAAAATCACCGTATTTTTCCTGGTAGAGGCGCACAAAGTCATCCAGCGGGTCGGTCTCATAGATCGCCTGCGTAAGCACAAAATCCGCGCCGCCCCTGATCTTGCGCTGGAGGACCTTTAATTCCCGCCGCGGGTCCGGCGCGTTCAGGTTGAGCGCGGCCCCCGCAAAGAAGTTGGTCGGCTGGCCGATATCGGTGCCAGCATGGTCTACACCCGCGTTGAAATTCTGTTTGATGAGCTTGACCAGGCCTGAAGGCACCAGGTCGTAATTATCCATCGCGTCCGGATAATCTCCGATGGCAGTGGGATCACCCATGATGACAAAGATATTACGCACATCCAGGGCGTGCGCAGCCAGCAGGTCACCTTGCACACGCAGCAGATTGCGGCCGCGAGTGGGAAAGTGCAGCACAGTTTCGATGTTTGCTTTACGCTGGATGAGACTACAGACTGCCCAGGGGCTCATGCGCATGCGCGCCATGGGGCTGTCGGCAACATCGATCACATCCGC
Source organism: uncultured Pelolinea sp. (assembly GCA_964505585.1). Taxonomy (GTDB): domain Bacteria; phylum Chloroflexota; class Anaerolineae; order Anaerolineales; family Anaerolineaceae; genus Pelolinea. The sequence continues at coordinate 11,696 of CAZDIS010000031.1, forward strand.
GCCCGCATCCGCCAGCAGGCTGGCGCCGGCCAGCAGTTTCTGGGTGGAAAGACCGCGCGGGGGATCCATCTCCACCGCGATCAAAAATTTTCCCCGCGCCAACTTTTTCGCCATTTCGGTGGGGGCAGATTGTTTGGTGTCGAGTTCCTCTGCGGCAATCCTGGTGTCCAGTACTTTCAGATCCTGGATATGATCGGTCTTATCCAGTGTCTCCCGCATGGCCTGGACATGGGCGGGTGTCGTGCCGCAGCAGCCGCCGATCACATCCGCTCCGGCTTGCCAGAATGAGAGCGCGTAATCGCCGAAATATTCAGGGGTGGCGGAATAAAAAATGCGACCGCCTAACTGTTCGGGCCAGCCCGCGTTTGGCTTGACCCAGAATTTCCCATCCGTAAGGACGGAGCGCATCGCACGCAGAATGCGGATGAGCTGGTTGGGGCCGCCAGAGCAATTGATGCCGATCACATCCGCTCCATATTCCGTGAGCGCTTTGGCAACTTTGCGGGGGTCATCACCCAATAAGGTACGGTCATCACGGGTGAAGGTCATTGATGAAACGATGGGGATATCCGCATCGTTCTCGCGCGCGGCGCGGATGGCTTCGCGCATCTCATATTTATCTGTAAATGTTTCCAGCGCCAGCAAGTCCACACCGGCCTTGATCAGTGCCTTGATCTGGCGGGAGAAATAATTACGGGCTTGCTCCGGCTGCACGCGCCCGAAAGGCGCCAGGCGCAGTCCGATCGGGCCGACATCACCCGCGACCAATACATCTTTATAGGAAGCGCTGACAACCTTGCGGGCTAATTCCACGCCCGCCGCATTAATCGCCTCCAGTTGTCCATCCAGCCCGTGCTTACCGAGTTTGACAGCATTCGCGCCGAATGTATTGGTAAGGATGATCTGTGCGCCGGCGTTAATGTATTCACGATGGACATCGGCAATCACAGCCGGTTTTGTACCGTTGAGGGCGTCAAAGCAGGAATCGAAGCTGATCCCGCGCTCATGGAGGTAAGTTCCCATTGCGCCGTCCGCCAGGATGGGTTTATCGCCATCTAACCATTCCAAAAATTTTTGAGATGCCATCGTTAACCTTCTTTTGTCATACGAAAATATTTCGCGTCCGGGTGCGATACAAACATCGCCGCGGTGGTAAATTCGGGCACGAATTGATATGCAGATGTAAATGTGATACCCAGCTGGTTCTCAGGATCAAGCAGGTTGAGAATGGGTACCTGCTGGGAGAGATCCGGCAGCGGTTCATACCCCCAGGCATAGCGTTTCCCCTGCGCGGGCGGCAGCCCCAGCTCCGCACGTATCCGCGCGGCCACGAATGACGCGGCTGCTTCGGTCAATTGGGTGGCCAATCCATGCGCGAAGTAAGCTTCAACCAGATCCCCAGATTGCCGAAGGCGTTTGATGTGTTCAACTGGCGCGCCTCCCATTGTCACCACCTGGAAAGCGATGATATCCCGGTCTGGCGCATGATCAGCAACGAAATAATCACATAAGGAGCGGTGGGGCGCAAACGGCTGGCGCGGGAGAGGAAGCGTGATGGGCGCCTGGCTGCTTTGGTTTGGATCCGGAAACACGCGGAGCGCGGTCTTTGTGCTGGCGCATTTCCAATAGCCATATGCACCCCGCGCAGTAAGCCAATTCTCGCGCGCTAAGTCCGCTTTCATGGCTGCCAGGCGTGCATTAAATATATCCTGGTAATAAACCCATTTATCGCCCTGGGCCTTCCCCGCACCCCAGCCGATACGAAATAAGGCGGGCCGATTGAGGCGGCTGAAAAGCGTGTCCAAAGACAGCGGTATTGGCCGCGCACCCCAAAATGGAGGTGTTCGGGCGTTTTCGACCGCTGAGGTATTTGTTTTGGTCTTCATCATATAAAAAAATCTCTCTATAAAGAGAGGAATTATTGTGTATTCCTCATCTTCCAGATCCAAATGCGGTTCTGCCGGAGTTGGCACCAGCAGCGCTGGTTGCCGAGGTTTCATGGGGCCGGTCCCTCAACCTCTCTGGATGAGCTGATCAATTGTTTGGCAATCTTACCATAATTCTGCTGCGGGGGCTTGGGAAGCGGTTTTAGCCATGATTTTTGCTGGCAAGCATTGGAAAATAACCAAAAACAACAAAAAACCCATTTTTTTTGACTTTTGTCACCATTTATGCTATTAATATCGTTTGACATCTTATATTCAAAGGAAATAATAACAATTAATGATCAGAGAACGAATCGCAGATAATGTGTTCTGGTTCCAGAGTGAAGTTTACGCGCAGGTTACTGCCGGCGCGATCATCGGCCCGGAATGGGTCATCGTTGTGGATACGCTGGCGATCCCGGAAGAAACTTTGGAAATGCGCGGCTATATCGAAGATGTTTTGGACGTGCCCGTCAGGTATGTGATCAATACGATCTATCATGCCGACCATACTTTTGGGAATTATTTTTTTCCGGGAGCAACCATCATCGGACACGCGTTGTGCCGGCAGCTGATGGGTGATAATAACGCGCAGGCGCTTGAAAGCGCGAAATCTCAGGACGCGGATTTCCAAAAAATCGATCATATCGTCCTGCCGGATATCACGCTGTCTGAAGGTGTTCTCACGATCCAAATCGGAAAACGCAGCGTTGAGATTTTTCCATCCCCGGGTGCCAGCCCTGACGGGATCTCTGTCCTGATCAAAGAAGATCGGGTGCTGTTTGCGGGGGACGCATTTCTCCCGGTTCCTAACATCGTAGAGGGGGATCTGGATCAGTTGAAAGCTACGATCCAATCATTCGCTGAACGTGGTTTGGAGAATATCGTTCCCGGACATGGGGATGTGGTCTTGCGCGGTGAAATTGAAAATGCCTGCCAGAGCAATCTGGATTATCTTGACGCCATCGATGCATTTGCAAAGCAAGCTGCCAGCAAAAAAGACCCAACACCGATTTTGGAAAAAGCCACCATCCAGGAGTGCGGCAAAAGCCGCGTGCTCTTAGCGGGATTGGTGCAAGAGCTGCACCAGCGCAATCTGTCCGTCCTGTACCAGCGCGAAAAGAACGCGCAAAGCGAATAGACGGCTTATTTGAATTTTTTAGGTTTGAAGATGCGCGCTAATAGATTCACGCGCCTTTCAGTCCCTTCTTTGAGACGTTTTATATTTGGCAGCAAAGCGATGGTAACGATGGCAACCGCCCCCGCGCCCAGCCCGGCATAGATCCATGGCGACACCCCCTGAATCGCTTTGACCGTGAAAATGCCCATGGTTGAAAGGGCGATACTGAGCGTCGTCACTGAAGCGTAACCCACCAGGGTATACACCAATAAGGCGATGGGCAGGATCACGACCCAGCTGTTGAGCCACAGCCCGATCGCCACGCCGAGTGTGGTCGCGCCGCCAGCACCCCCGCGGAAGCGCAATTTCCCATCCTCATCACGTTTTAATAGAAATGCGGAATAGTTATGGCCGAGGATAGCTAGCAGGCCGTTGAGGGCGACCATCCAATCCGGACTGGTGAAAATTGACCTGCCAACCCAAATCGCGGCAGCGCCTTTGCTGATGTCCAAAATGGCAGTGAACAAGCCGGCTAAAGGGCCCGCGGCTCGCATCGCGTTCGTTCCGCCGGTGCGCCCGCTTTCTATCTTGCGGACATCTTTGCCAGTTGCCGCCCTGACAACCAGTAGTCCTGAGGGGATTGAACCCAGTAAATAAGCTAATGGTAAAGAAAGTATATTAATCATCTCAATGGTATATAAACACGATATATTCTGGATAGTTGCATTTTAACCGATAACGAACGCGAGCAGGATAAGCAGCACCATCACAACGAGCGGTTCCAGGTATACATCCCTGAAGGAGGTGTTTTCTTCCAGGGATGAGGCGATCCCGATCAGGGCGTATGCGGGCGCGAGCAGCAACAGGCCAAATCGGACCGGTGACAATGGCCAGTAATAGAGCCCAATCGTGATCTGCCCGATCACGAGAAAGATCACGAGCGTCCACTTTAACGGCCACACACCCCCCAGCCGTAGCTGCAAAACGCGCACGCCAAAAAAGGCATACACCACCGGAAGGATGGAGGCAGTCAGAAATAAGCGTAAATTTGCTGCTCGAATTGTGATCACGATGATCAAGAATAAGCTAAAGCTGAGTGCTGTCAGGAGCACGAGCGCGATCGGGAAATATGGGTGATTCTTATCGATCGATATATATTCCCCGACCAGGGTGGATAGAACCAGCAGGCTGCCGAGGCCAAGGATGACCCACCAATCCAGGCTGACCGCGATAAACCCTAATGGGATGCCGATCGTGCCGGCTGTCAGCGCGGGAAGTATCAAATGCGGGAGGATATCGCGGAAGTCCAGGTCACCGCGTTCACGCAGCATCCAATCCATTCCTGCCGCCGCAATGCCCGCGGTAATAAGGGAAATGAGGGTCGCAAACTGGAGGTTGAATGAAAGAATAAACCCAAAAATGGAAAATGAGATCTGGCGCGGGGGAATTTTAACATAGGGCAAGAATGAATAACCCATGATAATGCTGGCTGTAATGACGCTGAGCCGATCCGTCTTTGGAAAATCGGGCGTTTTTTGCATAAAATAATTCTAACCGATTCCATTCTCCTCCATTTTAGGGCCAAAATGATCAAAAAGTTCCGCTATGGTAAAATTAAGGGTTGTATGCAAAATGTAATTATTGACACCAAAAATGATCCACCCCGTCTCATTCCTGCACTGGTTGAGGGTTTTAACGCGGTTGCAAATAATATTTACTTGATCATTTTTCCCGTTATTTTGGATCTTTTGTTCTGGTTCGGTCCGCGATTGCGCGTGAAGCAGTTCTTTATGCCGATGATGCTGGAAGCCGCGGAATTATCCTCGGCCGCTTACGGGGAACAGGCCGCGGATTTTGTTGAAACCACGCGTGAGATATGGACATCCATCTTTGAGCAATTCAATCTTTTATTCAGTCTGCGCACATTCCCGATCGGCATCCCATCTCTGCTCGTCAGCACCGCAATCAAAACAAATCCAATTGGCAATCCAATGGCTATTGAGATCACATCCGGAAATATGATCCTCAGCTTGCTGGGGTTATTATTGTTTGCGGGCCTGATGCTCGGCAGTTTATACTACGCGTTGATCGCGCAGGCAGTTGTCGGCACACGGCCTTTGAAATTGTCATTGATCGCAAACCAGTCGGTGCAGGCACTGATCCTTTCGTTATTGCTCCTGGCGGCGGTCACTTTATTATCTTTACCGATTTCCTGCCTGCTCTCATCATTGATGCTGGTCGTGCCATCACTGGGGACCCTTCCTTTTATTATCCTGGGATTGCTGCTGGTATGGGTCCTGCTCCCTCTGGTATTTTCACCGCATGGCATCTTCGCGAATGGACTGAAAGCGACACGTTCCATTGTTACTTCTTTCCGCCTGGTGCGATCCTTGATGGCCGGGACCGGAATGTTCTTTATGATGTTGATCATCATCGGGTATGGGCTTGATATTTTATGGACAACCCCCGCGGCAGACAGCTGGCTGCTGCTGATCGGGATCTTTGGCCATGCCTTTATTTATTCAGGATTGCTCGCTGCTACATTCAAATATTACGATCGCGGAATAAAATGGCAGCGCGAAATTCTGCAAGTTCAACAGGAAAACAAAACAAGCGCTGCCTGAGGCAGCGATATAAGTCATTCACGGAGGAACGCGTGCCGAAAAAAATTGTTAACAATGTTTCATATGGCGCCAATGATATTCAGGTATTAGAGGGGCTTGAAGCCGTCCGCCGACGGCCGGGTATGTATGTTGGCGGCACAGACCAGAAAGCACTGCACCACCTGGTATATGAGGTGGTTGACAACTCAATTGACGAAGCGCTTGCCGGCGTCTGTGACCGTATCGAAGTCATTTTACACGACGATGAGAGTGTTACTGTCACGGATAATGGGCGCGGGATTCCGGTGGATATTCATCCCGGCCAGAATGTCTCCGCGCTGGAAGTCGTGATGACGATCCTGCATGCCGGCGGTAAGTTTGGCGGCGGAAGTTATAAGGTCTCGGGCGGGCTGCACGGTGTTGGTGTTTCCGCTGTGAATGCCCTTTCAGCGTGGTGCGAAGTGCATGTTTACCGCGACGGAAAAGAATATTTCCAGCGCTATGAACAGGGGCGTCCGCAGGCACCGGTGAAAGAGATCGGGAAAGCGCCAAAAGGCGCGACGGGCACAAAAACCACATTTAAATATGACAAAGAGATCTTCAAAGACAAGGTTGATTATCGTTTCAGCACTTTAGCACAACGCTTTCGCGAAATGGCGTTTGTCACACGCCAGGTTGAGATCAGCCTGATTGATGAACGCGTTGACCCAAATCGGATCATGAAATTTTACTTTGAGGGCGGCATTGCTTCTTTCGTTCAATATCTCAATCGCAATCGTGAAGTGCTGCATCCCGTCTTTTATGTTGAAAAAGAAGAAGAAAATATTGGCGTAGAAGTAGCCATCCAATACACCGATGCCTACGCGGAATCAGTGTATAGTTTCGCGAACACAATTAACACGGTCGACGGCGGCACGCACCTGACGGGATTCCGCTCCGCGATCACGCGCGTGCTGAACGATTACGCCCGGAAGAACAACTTTATCAAAGACAATGACTCCAACTTCACCGGCGATGACACACGCGAAGGAATGACCGCGATCGTCAGCATCAAACACCCGGATCCCCAGTTTGAGAGCCAGACAAAGGTCAAGTTGATGAATACGGAAGTGCAGACGCTGGTACAGCAGCTGCTCGGGGAAGCGTTCAGCGAATTTTTGGAAGAGAATCCGCGCGCGGGAAAGACCATTGTCAGCAAATGCCTGACTTCCGCGCGGGCGCGTGACGCGGCACGAAAAGCACGCGACCTCGTCATCCGGAAATCCGCGCTGGAAAGCATGACCCTGCCCGGAAAACTGGCCGATTGCTCTGAACGCAACGCTGACCGCACCGAACTGTATATCGTAGAGGGAAACAGCGCAGGCGGATCTGCCAAACAGGGCCGTGACCGGCATTTTCAGGCAATCCTGCCCTTACGCGGAAAGATCCTGAATACTGAACGGGCACGCCTCGACCGCATCCTTGGCAATAAAGAGGTCAAATCGATGATCTCCGCGCTCGGCACGGGGATTGGTGAGAGTTTTGACCTGGAGGGATTGCGGTATGGAAAGATCGTCATCATGACAGATGCTGATGTGGATGGAAGCCATATCCGCACGCTGCTGCTGACTTTCTTCTTCCGCTATATGCCGCAATTGATCGACGCCGGGCATATATTCATCGCGCAGCCGCCTTTGTATTTGATCTCTTATAAAAAGGAAAGCCGCTATGCCTATACCGAAGATGAGAAATCTCGCATCATCAAAGAAATGGGCGCGAAGGAAGACAAAGTTACCCTTCAGCGGTATAAGGGTTTGGGTGAGATGAACCCCGAGCAATTATGGGTGACAACGATGAGCCCGGATAATCGCACTCTCTTACTTGTTACGATCGAAGACGCAGCTGCCGCCGACCGCACATTTGATATGCTGATGGGCGCATCGGTGCCGCCGCGGAAACGCTTTATCCAGACGCACGCAAAAATGGTGCGCAACCTGGACGTATAAAAAAACGGGCAGAGAAATCTGCCCGTTATGTTTCAGCGCACTCCCTGCCTATTCGGTAAACTCAGCCAGTGTGACATCCACGTTCAGCGCCCTGCCATCACGGATAATGGATAGACTGACCTTGTCGCCGGGTTCGCTAGCGGCAATGATCCGCGCCAATTCTTCAAAAGTTGTGATGGTTTCACGATCTACACGCGTGATGATATCGCCCCCAACCAAAATTTCCTGGCCGTTGATCTCAATGGGTTTATAACTGCCACGCAGGCCGCTTTCATCTGCGGGGCTGTCCGCTGTGATCGTTTGGATGAGCACACCGGTAGTATCTTCCGGCAAATCCATGGCATTTGAGATATCGCCGTTCATCCCTATCCCCGAAATGCCCAGCCACGCGCCTTCGAGGACCTCCTCCGGTTCGACCTCCGGCTGTGCGCTATTGCTGTTTGGCCGTGCCTGCAAGGTGAGGTCAATATCCAGCGTCTCATCATCACGGATCACCGTCAGGGTGATGGTTTGGCCGACGATCGTCTCGCGGGCAAGGAATGCGACCAGGTCTTCAAAGTCATCGATGGGTGTATCGTCCGCGGAAATGATCACATCCCCGCCAATGGTGACGGATACACCATCAATTTCACCTTCAATATCACTGCCAAGCAAGCCCGCTTCTTCCGCGGGGCTGTTCGGTTGCACTTCCTGGATCAACGCGCCTTTTTGGGCAGGATCAAGGTCCATTAATTGGGCGAAATCTGGCGTCAGGTCGAGCCCGCTGATCCCGATCCAGGGCTGCAGGTATTCGCCATCCCTTATTAGTAGAGGCACCACTTTTTGGACAATGACCGAAGGGATCACATAGCCCACGCCGGAGTTGGCGCGCACGGGTGATTCGATCGCGGTAGTTACGCCGATCAAGCCGCCGTTGATATCAACCAGTACCCCGCCGGAGTTGCCGGGGTTGATAGCCGCGTCGGTTTGGATCACATCGGGAATGGAATAATAAAGGCCGCTGCCATCACTGGAACCGATCGATAACGACCGGCCAATCCCACTGATGATCCCGGTAGTCATTGAGCTTTCAAGGTTGAAGGGGTTGCCGATCGCTACAGCGATCTGCCCGACCTTTACCTGGGTGGAATCCGCAAGGGAAATTGGTGTGAGTTCCTCAGCGGGCAGGTCAACTTTTAACACCGCGAGGTCACTATCGGCGTCCGCGCCTATTTTGTCAGCCAGAACACTGCGGCCGTCAGAAAAATTAACCCGAAGCACCTCACCATCCTCAACTACGTGATTATTGGTGATAATATGCCCTTCTGTATCCCATACAAATCCAGAACCTGTGGCTCTGGCCGGGATTTCGAATGGTTCATCGCCAGGGGATCCGAAATCGAATGGCAGATCCGGGATCTCACCAAATCCTTCTCCGGACACCATGCGTGTTGATGTGATGCTGACAACAGAAGGAATCACTTTTTCATAAATGTCAATAGAAGCTGATTCAAGATTCTCAAGGTTATCTA
>CAZDIS010000032.1:0-20599 GCA_964505585.1 uncultured Pelolinea sp.
TCGCCTCCTTCATCCCCTACCTCAGTCTCTATTATGACAGTGTCGGCCTGACCGGCACCCAAATCGGCATCCTCAATAGCGTCCGCGCCGCCCTTTCCTTCATCAGCGCCATCGCCATCGCCTTCCTCAGCGACGTTCTTCGCCGCCGTAAGCTGGTTTTCATCCTTTGCATCCTCGGGATGATCGTCCTGCTCGCCATCTTTCCGCACATGGCTTCCTTCATCACCATCCTGCCCATCATCGCCCTTTATTCCGCCCTGCAGACACCCAATATCGCTATTCTTGACCAGGAAACGCTCTCGCTCCTCAAAAACCCGCGCGATTACAGCAAAATCCGCGTCGGCGGCTCTTTCGGTGTCGGCATCATCACTTTTCTCACCGGCCTCATCGTCGACCGCCCCGGCGTGCCCCTTTCCGCTATCTTCTATATCCATATCGCCCTCCTCGTCTTACTGCTCTTCCTGCTCCTCACCCTGCCAGAAGCGCGTGATGCCCATAAACAGGGCACAATTCCATCGATCAAAGATGTCACGCGTCTCTTCCGTGTCCCCGGCTTTGCGTTCTGGATGGGGATCATTTTTCTATTCGGTTTCGGTGATGCGGCTATGATCAATTTCCTTTTCCTGCATATCCGCGCCATCGGTGGCAGCGCATCCCTCATGGGTTTGGCAACGGTCTTCTCGATCGCGGGAGAGATTTCCGGCTACTATCTCGCCCAGCGCATCCAGCAGCGCGTCGGCTCACGCCGCATGATCGTCCTCGCTTTCATCTTCCGCACCCTCTGGTTCATTTTTATCGCTTTCAATCGCCTTCCGCTCCTCGTACTGCCCATTCATGTTCTCAACGGCATCGGCTTCTCCCTCGTCGGCGCTGGCAGTGTGGCGTATGTCAATGAGCGTGCGCCCGCGCACATCGGCACCACCGCCCAGGGTATCCGCAGTGCGATCCTCATCCGCCTCAGCGCGGTCATCGGCTCTCTCTTCGCTGGCGCCATCTATCAGCGCGCCGGCTCCGCCCGCATGTATCTCATCTTCGCTGCCATCTCCGCCTTCTCTCTTCTGCTCGCGGCTCTCCTGCGCCGCGTTGACCGCCGCCGCGAAGCAAAGCCAAATACACATTAATATTGCGTCTTTGATGCATCCTGTCGCCCCTCTGACCTAATGTCATCGCGGCCCTCACGAAGCAATGTGTAGCGATCTCCTCCACCGATCATCGCGTCATCTTGGTAAGATTACGCTTTTCAACCCATCAATTCAGTTTCTGTTTACTTCGATCATCAAGAACATTAAAAATATTTCCCTTTTCACCCGCGTTTTCCATCCTCACGTATAATCTCGTTCATGCCGCTTATCAAAAATACAAAAACGTTTTTCGCGTCACCGAAAGGACGCATTACGGGTCTCTGGCTCTCCTATTTCCTGTATTGGGGAGCGATTGCGCCTTTTATTCCATATGTCGGTCTTTATTACGATAGCGTCGGCCTCTCTGGTACCCAGATCGGCGCGCTGAACAGCGTGCGCGCGCTGGTTTCCTTCGCCAGCGCTATCGCCATCGCCTTTCTCAGCGATGTCCTCCGCCGCCGCAGGCTCGTTTTCATTCTCTGTATCCTCGGGATGATGGTTACCCTTTTCATCTTTCCTTTCATGGTTTCATTCGTTACCCTGCTGCCGATCATCGCGCTCTACTCTGCCTTCCAGGCTCCCGCCATTGCAATCCTCGATCAGGATACGCTCTCCTCGCTGGAAAATCCGCGCAACTACAGCAAAGTGCGTGTCGGCGGATCATACGGCTGGGGTATCATCATCTTTTTTGCGGGCCTGCTGATAGACAGGCCGGGTGTTCCGCTCACCATCATTTTCGCGCTGCATATCTTTTTCCTCCTCGTTTTGCTGCTGTTGGTCGCTTTCCTCTCAAAATCTGTGGCCGGCGAAGAGGAACTGGAAAAGGCAACGTTCAAGGATGTCGTCACCCTTTTCCGCATTCCCGGCTTTCCGCTCTGGATGGGGATCATCTTCCTGTTTGGGATGGCTGAAGCCAGCTTGATCAATTTTCTTTTCCTGCATATCCGCGATATCGGCGGCAATGCATCGCTGATGGGCATCGCCATGACATTCGCGATTCTGGGTGAGATCATCGGCTTCAATATCGCCAAAAACCTCCAGGGCCGCATCGGTTCCCGCCGCATGATCGTGTACGCCTTCGCCCTGCGCACGATCTGGTATCTCTTGATCGGCCTTAACCAGATCCCTTTGCTCGTTCTTCCAATTCAGGTCCTCGCTGGCGGCAGCTTTTCCCTCATCGAAGCCGGCAGCGTGGCGTATGTTAACGAACGGTCTCCACGCCGTATCGGTACCACCGCGCAGGGTATCCGCAGCTCCATCCTCCTGCGCCTCAGCGCTGCCATCGGCTCGCTCATTGCCGGCGCCATCTACCAGCGCTCTGGCTCCGCGCGCTTGTATCTCATCATGGCTGTGTTTTCCGCTGCATCGTTCATGTTGGCCGCTCTCCTGCGCAGCGTTGACCGCCGCCGTGAAGGTCATATCTCCCCATAGAGTGCGTTGAGCGCGTTTCATCCTCGCCACTTTTTTGTCTTTGCGAATCTCGCGTAGCGAGATGAAGCAATCTCCCACACCGCCATCGAACGATTCCTTATAAATATCCATCGGTCCCTGCGTCGGGTTCAGTTGCCGTGTCTTTCAACAGCGTAACAGCGCTTACAATCAGGTATATCTCAAATCTAAAAAGAATGTATCGCCTTCCCCTTTTCAAGGGGGAAGGACGGGTTAGGGGTTGAATCAAGCGCCCCTTCGCACACGCACCACTTCATTTTGTCATCACGAGATTGTTGTAGAAAATCAAGGGTGCGCAACCTCTCCGGAAGGGACCATCTCCCTCTCCAATTATCACGCCACGCGAACCGGGTTGCGCGCTTCAACCCAACATAATTTTTACAGCTCCACAAATGATTAAAAGAAAAAGCGGGATGGTTTCATCCCGCTCCTCTTTGGTCTTGATAATGATCCTACCGGCGTCCGCCGCGGCCCATACCCGCCCCCAATGGTTCCGCGTCGCATGTTCCTTCATCGCACGCCGCAGGGTCCATCACCCTTGCGCCATATCCGCCGCCAAATTGTCCGTCAGCGCGATTGCTGAAATTCTGGCGCGATCCGTCATTCAGTCCGCTGCCAAATTGGCCGCGGCCATTGCCGTTCATGCCAAACGGCTGTACCGTGATCCCATCTGCGGCCGCCAGCGCGACGGCAGCATCCTGTGCCTTATCCATCATCGCCTGGAATTCCGCAGTACTGAAACCAAGGTCCATCGCGATCATATAATGCGTCTTGCCTTCCGCTTCCAGCGCGTTTAATTCTTCCACGCTCAGCCCCAGGCTTTCCGCGATTGCCGCTTCCATATAGTCAGCCAGCAGTCCATCGTTCTCTTCATCATTACCCCGGCCAAACCCCGCGCCAAATGCCGCGCCGTCCATCGTGTCTGCGGATACGCTGCCGAAGCTTGCGAATGCGATCACCAGGGCGGCTATGCCGCTCAAAAGTTTTGTGCTTGTTTTCATTTTTACAACTCCTTGTGTTGTTTTCTGATGATGCAAGTATCGCAGGGCAATGTGAAGAAGTTGTGAAGAAGTTCTGTGCGCTGTGTGAAATCTGCGCAGGCCTAAAACGCAAAACGCGCGCCTGTTTTGGCGCGCGCAGATGCCTTTGATCGATCAATGATGGTGAAATACTTAAATTAATTGTTCGGTTTTTTCAATTTTAATCACCAGCGCACCCCGCGCCCATGGAAATTTCTCCTTTGTCATCTCAAAGAATTCACCGTTGGTTTCAATCCGCCCGCGTCCGCTCAGCCGGTAGCCCGTCCCCATCCCGTTCTTGCCGGGTGCCTGCTTCGAACCTGCCATCAGCGTCACCCGCGCGTCCGTCTGTAAATTCTGCTCAGTCTGTTTGTATCCACCCGCCGGGATCAGCAGCGTCTCGCCGTCTCCCGGGTCCAGCTTCGCCACAAAAGCGCCCCACGTCGCCACCACGTGCGGCCCGTCCGCCCCGGCAGTCACGATCGTCACCAGCTCTGATTGAGCGATTACATCTTTAATTTCTTTCGTTAGAGTATTCATCTTTTTATTGTATCGTATCGGGTACAGTTTGATCCCCATTGAAATTTAGCTGCGCTTGGATTTTATCGGCCAGTGCTATAATTTCCCCACACGGAGAGGTGCCGGAGTGGACGATCGGGGCGGTCTCGAAAACCGCTGCAGTCATTTGGCTGCCGAGGGTTCGAATCCCTCCCTCTCCGCTATTTTATTTAATAAAAAGATGTCCAATTGGTAATTATTAAATTTATAAGGGGACATTGGGATTCGAACCCGCAGGGCGGAAGGCGTAGACCTTCCGCGTGAGGTCGGCACGACCGAGCGGTTAGCACGCGCAGCGTGCCGCGAATCCCTCCCTCTCCGCTATTTTTCGCTGGCGAGATGATCATTATCAGCCGATTCCGAGCGACCAATGGTGTCGTTCAATGTAATTCGATCACTTCAAGCTTTGCGCACCCTTCCAGTCCACTCGTATCGTTTATTTGCGTAGAATGAGTATAGATCTCTTTCAGATTCGTGCAGCCAGCTAGACCATCTAAATTTTCGATAATAAAACTGCCCCGCCCAAACCCTTCAGGATAATCATCGCTGACATAGGTGTTTCCAATCGCGATCCGTTCCAATCCTACATTTTGATCACAATTTAGCGCGAGTTTGACAGGGTGCGCGACATCAGAAGAAATATAGAGGCTTCTCACATATTTAGGAATGCTTATTTTCAAAGTCTGGTATTCAGGGATAGTCAACCCACTGATAACAAGGTGTTGACCGCCCTCGTACGCGTCAAGACGATGTGCTTCTTCCATATTTCCAATCCAGAAATAATCATAATCAGGTAATTCCACCCCGGTTTCTACTGCTTCTTCGATGATTTCAACATATTCAGGATCGCCAATCTTATAAGCTAAACCCTGCGCGGCGCCCGCGTCCATCGCCGCGAATCGCAAATTGTCCAATCCAGCAAAAAGGGAATGATCAAAAGATTCCGCGCGGTATTCTCCCGCAATTTGCGGCCACCGCATAGAAAAATATTCCAGATTCTTTAATCGTCCTATGTCTTTTATATTATTGATCAGCGCGCTGTCTATCCGCAAGTATTTTAAATTTTCAATTTGAGAAATAATTGAGAGATCATACACAGCCATCGCTTGTAGATCCAAATATTCCAGATGATCAAGCGCAAGCAGCGGGGAATAATCATTCACGTCTTCCCAGTGAATTAATTGCAGGAGCTTTAGATTTTTAAGTTTGGATAAGAATGAAAGATCATCCCCATATTGGTGCATTCGCAGCTCTTTTAGATGCGTAAGGCCCGAAATGACGGATAAATCATCCACCGAGCAGAATGTTCCAATGGACAGTTTTTCAAGTTGCGTCAGACTGGACAAGAACGAAGTATCATAAAATCCGATCCCGAACGAATCCAGCACAAGTTCTTTAAGATTAACCAGTTTTCCTAGAACGCCCGGATGAGATGCACCGGAATATTGATGAAAGATCAACCTTTCCAGATTTGGTATTGTTGTCAGCGGTTCAAGGGATTCTACATTCAATCTGGCTAAGTAGAGCTTTCTCAAGCTCTCGTGCCCGCCTAAAGCCTCCAGGCCGGATAAACCATCAAAGAAATGATTATCATACTCATATCTTTCCGTCAGCAGATAACGATCGTTTCCCTTCCAGATATATCGAAATCCCGCGTACAACGTTTCCAATTCTGTGAAATTCGCAACCTCGCCCAGATCATTGATGTCCGTGTTCATGATGTTCAGGGTTTTTATTGGCGAATTTTCCAGGGCGCTCACAGATGAGATAAAGGTATAGCTTAGATCCACTGATTCCAAATTCGGCAGGCTATCCAACCCATCAATATTCGTTATATTGTTTGTCGAGAGGTTTAATGCCTTGAGTGAGCTGAGATGATTCAGATGAGACACATCTTCAAGTAAGTTGTTATTCAGGTCCAGATACTGCAAGTTTTGCAGATCGTTGAGCGGGCGTATATCAGAAATATGGTTTTTTTCCAGTGATAATATTTCCAGCGCGTCAAGGTCCGCAAGCGGTGATAAGTCATAGATCGCGTTTGCTTCAAGATTGAGTTCCTTTAAATTGGGAAAATGGGTGATAAAACCCAGGTCATCGATCAAACTTGCAGACAGATCAAGGCTTTCCAATTTTTCGGCTTGATAAGTGTAGAGATACGCGTAGATCGGCATGCCGCGTTCTTTCATCGCTTTTCTGATCTTTTCAGCAACGTGCCAGTTATCGATTTCAACGGTCGCTAACAATCGCTCACATTCTGCCAGGTAACCGCTGCTATCATATCCGTCTAATTCGCTGAAAATAGTATACGCGCTGTAATAGTCCTCTGACTCAAAAAGCTGCACACCCAGCTGGAATTTTTCGTCATCGTTTGCAAACATGAAATTTTGGCCACTGCCGCTTTCATCAATATATGGCAAATCTTTAAAATTCTCAAATGCATACACACTTAATGATGCAATATCAACATCAATTTCATTGGTTTGTGTAAAGAAATTGATTCTTGTCCGGATGTCCTGCTGCTGCGGAAAATCGTATGGCTTGTAAATGGCGCTGAGATCACAGGCATAAAAAGCATGGTTGGACGGGTCGTTCTCCTGCCAGGTGATATACCGGTATCCAAAATCTCCGTCTCCAGCTGCCAGAGTAAAATACCATTCGTTTTCAATGAATTCTAATGAATTGGTGTATTCACCCTTGCTGTCAGCGCTGTATCCCACAGAATTCTGATCGGCCCAGAAAAATAAATGAAAATCCGTACTGATGCCTGTATGGATGAAGGTGGAACCATTATAAAATCCAGTTACAAATCCTCTCATTTCTCCGGAAAAACGATGCTTGTATAGAATCGCGCTTTTTGAGCTGTCAGCCCATCCACCCGTTGAATCAAGATAAGGATCCAATCCATCAAGGGCAATCCCTCCCGAAATCTCGCGAAATTGTTGCGGGGTGCCGTCATCTTGTTCCGTGTTTTCTAACTGGAAAAACAATTCCAAATAATCTTCATCGCTGGACATTGTTTTGGTCATTTGCTGATCGCCACTCTCTAAATATGAATTGCTCAGCAGGTCATTGCTTGTTAATGTCGCAACCAATTCCGCCGAACCTAAAATCGCGTTGATCACATCTTCGCTATCATGCACCGCGTCCATCTCCGGCCTTTGCACATCCAGTCTGTGCAACCCAGACTGTGATGATATTTCTTTCGGCAGCACAAATGGATGCGCTTCGATCGGTTGAACATCCTGGGCCACAAACGTAAAAACGTGCTCTGGTTCTGGGTTTTTACCTGTTCCCGGCGCACAGCCAGCAGCCATAACGATAACCACACATAAAACACGAACAAGATTTCGTTTGGAATGTTTTTTCATAGTATCGGTTCCTTGTAAAGGCAATAAGTAGATAACGAAGGCCGTGGCCCGTCATTTCCGGCCGGGAAATTTTCTGCTTCTTTAATGAATTCCCCGAAAACAACCGGTCCCGTCAAACGGTTATTATACCCATCGGCCATATTTTTGTACATTCATATAAATATCCTAGATTCAATATTTCTGCTCGCAAACACCGCGCGATGGTTGGGTGGGCGAGGTCCAGTATTCATCCCCATCCATTTCTCTGCTAAAATTTATGCTGGAAAACGAGGAAAGCTATGGAGATCATCAAGAACATTTGTGCCCGGCTCGGCATCCACGAAGAATTTGAAAAAGGGCTCCTCGCCCGCATCCTCATCATGCTCGACCTGGTCCTCGTCATCTTCGGCGCGGTCTTCGTCGCCATCCGCCTCATCATGACCCTCCTGCCAGCGTTCCCGGACGCGCACTGGACCGACCTGCTGATCGAGTCGCTTGTCCTGCTGGTCGGTTTAGCCGCCCTCGCCTTCATCCGCAAAGGGCGCATGCGCGCCGCCGCCCGCCTCATCCTGCTCGGCATCCTGCTGGCCGTCACCCTCCAGACCTATTTCCTCGGCGGCCCCGCTAATGATATCTCCGGCGCCATGGGGATGATGTTCTTCATCTTCCTCGCCGTCCTCCTCCTCGACCGCGCCGACCGCCTGGTGGCGCTCATCCTCGTCGTCGCCATCTTTGTCGGGCTCAATATCCTCTCCGCTTCCGGCGCCATCATGCCAACCATCCACCTCAGCCCGGTCGGGCAGACCCTGTTCGCGTCCTTCATCTGGCTCTCGATCAGCGTCATCAGCGCCTACATCCTCGCTTCCGCCATGGGCGCCATGCGCCGCGAGCCCTACCTGCTCGGGCAGGCCTTCAAGGGCGAATCCTACCCCGGCCAGAACGTCCCCTTCCTCTCCACCCACGATGCCCTCACCGGCCTCTATAACCGCCTCTTCTTCGAGACCGAGTTCACCCGCCTCGAAAAGTCGCGCCGCTTCCCCATCACCGTCCTCACCGCCGAGATCAATGGCCTGAAAGGTTTCAATGAGCAGCACGGCTACAAGGCCGGCGACGAACGCGTCATCGACGCCGCCCGCCTGCTCGCGAAGGCCTTCCGCCCCGAAGACATCATCTGCCGCTACGGCGGTGACCAGTTCGCCGTCATCCTGCCCCAGGTCGATACTGCCACCGCGAAAGTCATCCTCGCCCGCATCCATGATCAGCTCACCGCCTATAATGCGCAGCACACCGCCCAGCCCCTCACCCTCTCCATCGGCCTCTCCACTGCGTGGCAGGGCGAATCGCTCAAACAGCATATGAAAATGGCGGAACAGGATCTGCGCAGCACGTAATTCCAGCAGTCAGGTCACCTTTTTAAAATATTCCAATTTGGGATATTAGTGCCTGCGTGCTATCATCCTTAATAAACTAGACATAAGGATGAATGATGAACGCTTTTTATATTTCAATCAGGAAAGATGGCCAGATATTCCGCGGCCTCGAAAAGGTCAGCATTAACCTTGACACATCATCAAATATTGTCAAGCAAGCCCATGATTTTGTTTCTTCTTCGTTGGCATCAATGAACATTATCTATGCTGAAGATGATTATGCTTGGAAGGTGTACCGCCTTGATGGATCGGAATATGGAACAGTATCAATATCAAAAAATTGGGTGGGGTAATAATCTCAACCGGATTACAGGATTAATAATATTAATTCGAGCCACAAATGCGCATTTTTAATATTAATTTATCTATTTATAAGAGCATCACCTTTTTAATATTTGCCATTCCGTCCTTAACTCCAGCCACATTGTAAACATCGGTTTCAGGTATGGCGCTCATTTGGGTATCTCCCTGCGATTCCAACCATCCTCCTCAAATTTTCGCGCAAATGTTCGTCTGCAGCCGATAGCAGCCCTCAAGTCCCTATTCCATTCTCGAGTGCCGTTTCAATTTCGCAACAGGATGATTCGCTCAAAACGCATTTCATCAAAGCAGAGGAGGAAATAATTATGTGAGATTTCTTAGCATTTAAGAGTTGTTTAATAAATTTGATTGTCATATTAAAAAACCCCTTGATTATTAGAAATATCAACAATTCTTTCATTGAATTCTCATAAGACCACTTATCACATTTATAATACTTTCATAATGTGAATAAGGAATATTCAATGCAAGTAGACAGAGATATAAAAATTATTTCTCTTTTTTCTGGCTGTGGAGGCTTGGATTTGGGATTTGAAGGTGATTTTGATGTCTTAAAGAAATCAATTAATCCAAGGTTACACTCTGACTTAATTAAGTTTTGTAAAAACACTGATAATGGTTCAAAATTCATCAGGTTGCCAAAAACAATCTTTTCAACGGTTTTTGCAAACGATATTTTAAAATCTGCAAAATCCGCATGGATACCATATTTTGAAAATAAGTATTCAAATAACGCACAATATTCTCTAGAGAGCATTGTTGAGCTTGTAAAAGAATCAAAAAATTCATATGAAAGTGTGTTCCCAAAAGCAGATATTGTAACAGGTGGTTTTCCTTGTCAGGATTTCAGTGTCGCTGGAAAAAGGCTGGGATTTAATTCTCACAAAGGCCATCATGGTGATTTATTAAAAGAATCCGATAATCCTTCTGAAGAAAATAGAGGAAAATTATATTATTGGATGCGCGAAGCTATTGGAATCATAAAGCCAAAATTATTTATTGCGGAAAACGTCAAAGGATTAATTAGCTTAGCAAACGTAAGGAAAATTATTGAAAATGATTTTGCATCCATTGAAGGTAACGGATATCTCGTAATTTCAAAGTTATTACGTGCGGCAGATTATGGTGTTCCGCAATATAGAGATCGCATTATTTTTATGGGGTTTAATAAAAAGCACTTAAGTGAACAGGCTTTTGAAGATTTAAAAAATATTAATAGGTATTCAAAATTTTATCCTTTTCCCCCAAGAACCCATGTTCCACAAAAAGAATATTTTCAATCAAGTAATTTATTGCCTTATGTAACAGTTTCTGATGCGATTGACGACCTACCTGAACCTCATGAATCAAAAGACCTGACACATCATTCTTATTCGCGTGCTAAATGGTATGGAAAAGGTATACAAGGACAAACTGAAGTAAATTTAAACGACGTTGGTCCAACAATTAGGGCTGAACATCATGGGAATATAGAATTTCGTAGACTTTCTAAAGAGCATGGTGGAAAAATTTATTCAGAACTTGTAAAAGGTCTTATGGAACGTCGGTTAAGTGTTAGAGAATGCGCTCGTCTCCAAACTTTCCCCGATGACTTCATTTTCGTGAGAAAACAAGAAGAATTAGGAAGAGATTTTTCATTAACAATGAGCGATGGCTACAAATTGATCGGGAATGCTGTACCCCCTTTATTAGGATTTAATATTGCGTGGCATTTACAGAATATCTGGGAAGATCTATTTATAAAATAAGGAATTAAGTATGATTGTAACAACTGTTGTGGGCAACACTAATACTTTTGAAAATATTCTTTTTTTATCCAAAAATGATTTATTGAAAAAGTCTTCTCTGAACCGAAATCGATTTCTATCATTAAACCCTAGCGATTTGGAAATAGAGGTTTATACCTCAATTATTAATCAATCAAAAGATACGGTTTTTGAAAATAATATTGAATTGAAATCAGGACACGCATTTCCAGATATAGTTTCATCCCTTCCATTTGGAGTAGAGGTCAAATCAAAGAAGAGTGATTCTTGGAAAACAACCGGAAATAGCGTGCTTGAATCTACAAGGGTAGAAAACATAGATCGAATATACTTTTTTTATGGAAAACTAGCTTCCCCAATCGATTTCAGGTATCGGCTTTACCAAGATTGTATTTACGACGTAACCGTCACGCATTCCCCTAGGTATAAAATTGATATGGATCTCGAATCTGGGTCCACATTTTTTAATAAGATCAATATTCCTTATGACGAATTACGAAATTTTGAAAATCCAATCCTGCCTATCATCGACTATTTCCGAGAGAATTCAAGTCCTGGAGAATATACTTGGTGGATGGGTGATGAACCACAATCTGATTTTGTAAAACCCACCGTCACCTTATTATCAAATCTAAATCTAGATGAAAAAGATTATCTAATTGCCTATGGTTATGCGCTTTTTCCTGAAATTCTTGGAAGTTCCACAAGAAAATATGATAGGTTTGCATCTTGGTTAGCAGCAAATCATGGTGTAATTTCATCCCATCTAAGAGACTTTTTTTCAGCCGGCAGAAACGAAGATTTTTTAGTTGGAGAGATAATTTTTGAAAAATTATCAAAAACATACATAAGAATGGTTAATAAATTTCCCATAATTATGAACATAATAAAAAATCTAAGTTATAACGAAATTAAAGATGGCTGGCGTTGCAACTCCAATATTCAAAAAGAAAATAGACTCGATGCGTGGCGGAGGATTGTCATAGATTCTGCATATGAAAGTTTTGATGACATAGATATTTTTCTTGATGAATTATTTCGGAAATATTTAGAAAATGACTAATAAAAAAACGCGAAATAAACTTGGAAGAAATTTTAACAAAAAAAGAGAAAACGATAAAATATCAAAAAATAAAAGATCTCAAGTTATGTCAAAAATTAGATCCAAGGACACTAAGTTTGAGAAGGATTTTATTAAGATTCTTGAAAAATATACTGATGAAGATTTTGAACGAAATGTAACAGGAATTCGTGGTAAGCCAGATATAGTTTTTCGTAGAAAAAATATTTGTGTTTTCCTTGACAGCGATTTTTGGCACGGTTGGCAATTTCCTCGATGGAAACATCTATTAAAAAATAATTTTTGGAGAGCGAAAATTCATAATAATCGTATAAGAGATAAAAACACAACACAATATTTACGAAGAAATGGTTGGGTTGTTATTCGAATATGGGGTCATGAAATTAGAGAAAATTCTCAAAAACAAATCAATATAGTATTAAATGCATTAGAAAAAAGGAGATTGTCAAATCAATAACTTGTTCATATCATCATAATCCAATATAGAATCAAGCTATCATATAACCACCATGCATCACTCCAACTGGCGCACCTACATCCGTTCCGCGGACGAAAAACCCACCCTCTCCTGGGATCTCCTCAAACGCGTCCTCGCTTATTCCCGTGCCTACCGCTTCCACCTGCTCGCCATGCTCCTCCTCATCTTCGCCGATTCCGGCCTCTCGCTCCTCTCCCCGCTCATCATCCGCAACCTGATCGATACCGTCATCCCTGCCGGCGACCTGCGCGGGCTCGTGCGCCTCGCGCTCGCTCTGCTGGCAGTGCCCATCGTCCAGGGCGCGGCCGCCGTCTTCCGCCGCCGTCTCAACGCCCGCGTCGGGGAAGGCGTCATCCATGACCTGCGCGCCGCTCTCTATGCCAAACTGCAGAGCATGTCCCTGCGTTTCTTCACCCACACCAGAACCGGCGAGATGGTCAGCCGCCTCAATAATGACGTCATCGGCGCCCAGAACGCCGTCAGCAATACCATCGTCAGCATCATCACCAACCTCGTCCAGTCCGTGGTCGTCTTCTCCATGATGCTCACCATCGAGTGGCGCCTCACCCTCGCCAGCGTTGCCATCATGCCGCTCTTCATCTACGCCGCCCGCGTCCTTGGCCGCCGCCTGCGCGATACCGCCCGCGCCCAGATGAACGCCAACGCGCGCATGAACGCCATCATGAACGAAACCCTCAATATCGGCGGCGCCCTGCTCATCAAGCTTTTCGGCCGCCAGCGCTCCGAATCCAACCGCTTTAACGAACGCGCGGCAGCGGTGCGTGACCTCGGTGTCCAGCGCGCTTTTTACGGCTCCATCTTCTTCGTCATCATCGGCCTCCTCAGCGCGGTCGGCACCGCCCTCATCTACGGCTTCGGCGGTTACCAGGTCATCCTCGGCCGCGTCACCATCGGCACCATCGTCGCCTTCGGCTCCTACCTCGGCATCCTCTACCGCGCTCTCCAGAACCTCTCCAATGCCCCGGTCGAGTTCAGCACTTCCGTCGTCAGTTTTGAGCGCGTCTTTGAGGTGCTCGATCTGCCCTTGGAGATCGTGGAGCAGCCCGGCGCGGTCGCTCTCAACGATGTGCGCGGTGAGATCATCTTTGACCATGTCAGTTTCAAATACGAGGATCATCACCCCGGCGGCCTCAGCGATGTGCGCCGCTACGGCCAGGTGCAGGAAGGCGAAGGCATCCTCTCCGGCGATAAGGGGCGCGAACCAGAACCGGAAAGTGGGTCCGCCCCCAGCCAGGCCCGCGCCATCGCCCTGCGGGATATCGATTTCACCATCCAGCCCGGCCAGCTCACCGCCCTCGTCGGCCCCAGCGGCGCCGGCAAGACCACCCTCACCTATCTCATCCCGCGCCTCTATGATCCCCAGGAGGGCCGCGTTCTGCTCGATGGCCATGACCTGCGCGCTATCACGCTCGAATCCCTCACCGCCCGGATCGGCATGGTCACCCAGGAGACCTTCCTCTTTCACGATACCATCGCCGTCAACATCCGTTTCGCCCGCCCGCACGCCGCCCATCAACAGGTCGAGCAGGCCGCTATGGCCGCCAATATCCACGATTTCATCACCGGGCTGCCGGAAGGGTACAACACCATCGTCGGCGAGCGCGGCTACCGCCTCAGCGGCGGCGAGAAACAGCGCATCGCCCTCGCGCGTGTCATCCTGCGCGACCCGCGCATCCTCATTCTCGATGAGGCCACCAGCAACCTCGACAGCGAATCCGAACGCCTCATCCAGAACGCGTTGGAACGCGTCCTCGCCGGCCGCACCAGCATCGTCATCGCCCACCGCCTCAGCACCATCCTGGCAGCCGATCAGATCCTCGTCCTCGACCGCGGCCGCATCGCCGAGCGCGGCACCCACGCCGAACTCCTCGCCCGCAACGGCACCTATGCCCGCCTCTACGCCACCCAATTCGGCCAAAATAACCCGCAGTAATTTTTCATCCCACCCTGTTGGTTGGGTTGAGGCACGAAACCCAACATTCCCCTTTTGTCATAGTGAGTCCTGTTGGTTGGTTTGAGGAACGAAACCCAACACACACCCTCCCCCCTTGAAAGGGGGGAGGGAAAGGGAGGGGGGGTTAACCTCACCGGAAATGAAAATTCTTAATATCATTCGCAAATCGAACTAACAAATCCCCTCCAAAAATATGCCCATCTTGACACCCGCCAAAACCGGAGTATATTTACACCCGATCAACCATTCCGCTTTAGTAAAAAGGAAACACCATGAAGATCGCTGTCCTTGCCAATCTCAAAAAGGACGTCCCCCTCATCAAAGAGCATCCCCCTGATGATGAATACTGGGATGACCTCGATCATGTCTCCACGCTCAAAGCCATCATCAGCGCCCTGCGCGCTGGCGGCCATCGCGTCAAATACATCGTCCCCAATGTGAATCTGATCCGGCACCTGCTCAACTATAGGCCGGATTGTTGTTTTAACCTGTGCGAGGGCCATTTCGGCGCCTCGCGCGAAGCGCAGGTGCCCGCCATCCTGGATATGCTGCGCCTGCCCTACACCGGCTCCGGCGTGCTCGGTATGTCCCTCGCCCATAATAAATACATCGCCAAGAAGGTCTTTCGCCGTGAAGGCATCCCCACCGCGCGCTTCTTTCAGGTCGCGGATCCGCGTTTCCTGCCGGATTTTGATATCCCTTTTCCCCTCTTCGTTAAGCCCGCCCACGAAGGCACCTCGATCGGCATCAATGAGCACGCGGTCGTCCATGACCGCGAAGCCCTCCTGCGCCAGGTCGAATGGGTCTGGAGCAAGGTCCATGCGCCGGTGCTCGTTGAGCAGTACATCGCCGGGCGTGAGTTCACCGTCAGCATCCTCGGCAGCGAGGTCCTGCCCCTGATCGAGATCGAAACCCCCACCGGCTTCTATTCCAACCGCCTGAAAGAAATTGACCCCTCCGGCGTGCGCCGTATCTGCCCGGCTGAGATCCCGCGCGGGAAGTTGGAACAGGTCCACAGGGTCGCGCGCGCCGCGATGAAAGAACTGGAACTGGTCGATCTTTGCCGCGTCGATATGCGCATGGACGCGCGTGGCGATCTGTTTGTATTGGAGGTCAACCCCCTTCCCTTGCTTCTGCCTGACCCCCAGGAAGCGTCCTTTGTCGCCTCCGCGCTCGCCGCCGGCTATTCCTACACCGAGTTGGTCAACCGCATCGTGGATCTCAGCGCGGAGCGCTTGCATCTATCGGAGGTGAACCATGTTCGCGCCCGTCCATTACAGCCGCGCCTGGCCCGCAAATAAGCGTGTGCCAGATCACGCGGAATTTACATCCGCTTTACAACTTTTTTGGGCTGCCGGCGTATACTGGATAGACCAAAAAAGGAGACACCATGACCCAATTGCAAATGCAACGCGCCGCTCGCGCAGCCGGCGCCCGATCCCGTACCGTTGCGCTCTACCGCACAAACATCTTCACTGCGGCTGACCTCTCGCCGTTTGTCCTCGCCGCGGTCTTCAGCGGCTTGCTGTGGACACTCACCATCGCCCGCATTTTCCGCATCCTCGCCTGATCGCCCGCGGGTTTATTCTAGTTAAAGTGAAAATAAGCGATTGCTTTATTTTCACTTTTGTCTTAAAATGAAAATAAGGATATATTTTATTTCATTTTACTGATGAAAAGATCTGATTTTTCTGAAAATGGCTTTGGCCAAGTGATTAGAACTGAACGCGGATTCTTCGCTTTCATTCCTCATCCCCTGCCGCCAACTCTTCAACTTTCAGAAAAACTGTTATGGTCATTATCGCGGGCTGACCAGGGCATCGCAAAGCTTGACCAAATAGGACGGGATTTTCCTTTACCCCACGCGATCATCCAACCCTTCATGCGCAATGAAGCTGTTTTATCCTCCCGGATCGAAGGAACGCGTACCTCCCTGCGGGGATTGATGTCCTTTCAATTAGGTCAGCTCAGCTTCTTTCAGGACCCGCTGGATGCGCGCGAAGTGCATAATTATCTGCGCGCGCTGGATTACGGTCTCCAACGAGTGCACACCTTGCCGGTGAGCAATCGCTTGATCCGTGAAATGCACGCCATCCTCCTGCAGGATCTTCGCGGCAGCAACCTCACGCCGGGTGAATTTCGCAAAACACAGAACTGGATTGGCCGCGCCGGATCATCATTAGAAACTGCGCGTTATGTCCCCCCTCCAGTCAATCAAATGCACCAATGCCTTTCAGATTGGGAAAAATTTATCCACAGCGAATCATCTCTTCCCGCGCTGCTTCGCGTCGCGATGGTTCATTATCAATTTGAGGCGATCCATCCTTTTCTCGATGGAAATGGCCGTTTAGGGCGCTTGGTCATCTCTCTCCTGCTTGTCACATGGGGTCTCTTAAATGCCCCTTTGCTCTCGTTAAGTGAATTCATTGAAGCAAACAGGCAGCAATATTATGATTGCTTATTGGCTGTCAGCCAGCGTGGAGATTGGAACGCCTGGTATTCTTTTTTCCTGGATGGAATTGCGATCCAATCCGATCTATCCAGCGACCGCATTAATAAGTTGAAAGTTTTGCGTGAGGATTACCACCGTTGGGTTGCTGAGGATAGAACGAGAAAGAACCTTATCAAGGTGGTCGATTATCTCTTCGAACACCCGATCACAACGATTCCATCTGCCCGGGAAGACCTTGATCTGGGAAGCTACACCACCATCCAGCGTTATTTCACAAAGTTGTCCGCATTAGGCATCCTTGTGGAACTAACAGGTAACCTGAGAAACCGTATGTATCAAGCACCTCAAATCCTACGAACGATTCAATCCTGAATCAGTCCTCCCAACCGTATATAATCAATAGGCAATATACGAACAGATAAAGGAGATCCCATGCCCCCTCACAACACCATGCAAGCAGAAGTCCTATCCCTCCCAGCCCTCATCCGTGAACAGATGCCCATCATCGACGACCGCGTCCGTTCTGCCTTCACCAGAGAAGATTTCCAGCCCATCCGCCAGATCATCCTCACCGGCTGCGGCGATTCCTTCTACGCTGGCCTCGGCACGCGCTTCTTCTTCAATAAACTTTGCGGCGTCCCCGCCCTTGGCCTCAACGCCATGGATACCGGCCGCTACATCCTTTTCGACGCGCATCCTGAATTGGCGCGCGCCACGCTCGTCATGACCACTTCCGTCTCCGGCCGTGTCACCCGCACCATCGAAGCCATGCGCGTCGCCAAACACGTCGGCGCGCTCACCATCGCCATCACCGGCAGCCCCGAAGCGCCGCTGGCGCAGGCCTGCCGCCACCTGATCGACTGCACCATTCCCGATCTCCCTAACCCCGGCGGCGACATCATTCCCGGTGTGCGCTCCTACCGCATGACCCTCATCGTCCATTACCTGCTGGCGCTCCATTTCGCGGAAACCACCGGGCAGTTATCGAAAGAAGATGGGAATCTGTACCGCGCCCGCCTCCTGGAATGCGCGGATGCGATCGAAGAAACGCTGGAAAAAAGCATGCGTGCGGCCCGCGGGCTGGCAAACACATTCGCGGACCAGGACTATTTCCTCTTCGTCGGCCATGGCCCCCACCGCGCCACAGCTGAGTTTTCCGCCGCTAAGGTCATCGAGGCCGCCGGCCTCAGCGCCTATGGCCAGGATACCGAGGAATGGGCCCACATCCAGCATTACGAGAATGCCCGCCCCGCCATGCCCACCTTCCTCTTTTGCAGCGGCCAGCGCGGGCACGACCGCGTCCAGCACCTCATCCCCCACATCAAGAACACCGGCCGCACTCTCATCGGCATCCTCGCCGATAAGTACGCGCACGAACACACCGGCTTTGACCATATCCTCCGTGTTTATGGTGATACCCACGAGTTCTTCACCCCCATCGTCTATCCCGTTCTGCCGGAGTTGTTCTCCGCCTTCCTTGCCGATGCCCTCGGCGTTACCTTCTTCCGCGAAGAATTTCCCCACTACAAAAATGCCGATATCTCCCGCATCCGCGGCACCGACACCATCACCCCGGAACAATTGAAAACAGCGGGGGAACGCTGAACATGCGGGCCGCGCGGGTCGTCGTCTATGGCGAGATCGGTATCGATAACCTCATCTCCATCCCCCAGCCCCTCGATTACGAACGTGACGCCATCGTCACTGCCGATGAATACATGATCGGCGGCTATGGTTGCAACATCGCCATCCTCCTCGCCCTGTGGGGTGTCCCCGTTCGCCTTTCCGGTTATGCCATTGGTGATGACCCCTACGGCGCCATGATTCTCGACATACTCTCCCGCTACCCCGCCCTCGACCGCAGTTTCATCGAGACCCGCCCCGCCATCAAGACCGCCTTCTGCCGCGTCATTGTTGATCCCTCCGGCAGCCGCTGCATTATGGCCTTCAACCTGCACGAACGCTGCGCGGATCCCACCCCGCTCACGCCCGAATTTCTCGAAGGTGCCACCCACATCGTTCTCGATAGTCTCTCCCAACGCGGCGCTTTCCTGCCCGTGGCGGAGACCGCCCATCGCGCCGGCCTGGCCGTCATCAACAGCGACATTAACACCCTCGATTGCCCGCTCATCCCTTTCGTCGATCTCATCTGCAATTCCGCCGGCCTCCTCCGCAACAAAGACGCTATCACGGACGCGCCCGCCTTCGCCCGCCAGCTCCATCAAAAGAATGGAGCCGCCGTCATCACCACCGACGGGCCGCGGGCCATTCACATCATCGCCCCCGATGGCAGCGAAAGCTGGGTCATCCCACCCCGCATCCCCGCCGCGCGCATCATCGATACCACCGGCGCCGGCGATGCCCTCAAATCCGGCGTTACCTATGGACTCGTGCAGGGCTGGCCGCTCGATAAATGTGTCCGCTACGGTGCCGCGGCGGGTGCCCTCATCATCCAGGCCGTCGGCGCAGTCGCCCGTGAACCCTCGCTTGAAGAAGTTTTACAATTATCAGAAAACACAGAGGTCCGCAATGAACCAGTCAAATGATGCGTTACTGGATCGTTACCTCGGCTGTATGTTTGGCATGGCCGTCGGCGATGCCCTCGGCGCGCCGGTCGAATTCCAGCAGCCCGGAACCTTCGAGCTGATTTTCGATATGCGCGCTGGCGGCCCCTTCAACCTGCCCGCGGGCCACTGGACCGACGATACCTCCATGGCCCTCTGCATCGCCGCCAGTCTTATCGAAAAAAGAGATTTCATTCCGCTCGATATCATCCAGCGCTTTGTGCGCTGGTACCGCCAGGGCTACCTCAGCAGCACCGGCGCCTGCTTCGACATCGGCAACCGCACCCGCGCCGCCCTCGAAGATTTTGAGCGCTCCGGCCAGCCCTTCCGCTCAGCGGGCTTCTGCGATTTTCCCAGCAACGGCTCCATCATGCGCCTCGCACCCATTCCCATGGCCTATCGTGCCGATCCCGCCCGCGCTATTCACCTCGCCAGCGAATCCTCCCGCCTCACCCACAACCACCCCGACGCCCAGGATGCCTGCCGCTACCTCGCCGCCCTCACCATCGGCGCCCTCAATGGCGCCAGCAAAGCAGATCTGCTCCAGCCCTTCTTCAATCCCGCTGAAAATACCTGGCGCAACACACCCCTCACAGGCGCAATGGCAGACCTCGCCGCTGGCGCATACCGCGGCAAGCCGCAGGCAGACATCCACCCCTCCGCCCATGCCGTCCGCTGCCTCGAGGCCGCCCTCTGGGCATTCATGCGCACCGATTCATTTGAAGATGGACTGTTGCAGATCGTCAACATGGGCGACGACAGCGATACCACCGGCGCCGTCTACGGCCAGCTCGCAGGTGCGTTTTACGGTCATGACGCCTTCCCCCAGCGCTGGCTGGACGACCTCGCCCAACCCAACCTCCTGCGCGAAAACGCCCTCGCCCTTTTTCATTTATAAAATCTATATTGGTTACTGTCTTTGCGAACCCCTCGAAGAGAGATGAAGCAATCCCCCTTCCATCAATCAAAATATCCCCTGCCCGCGTAGATACCGTCTGAAAAGTCAAGGACAAATCTCACACATTCCATAATTCGAGT
>CAZDIS010000033.1:0-20138 GCA_964505585.1 uncultured Pelolinea sp.
TGCATACGAATGATTTTATCTCCTCATCCGTTGCGCTAAATCATTGAAACCAAGAAAGAAAAAAATAAATATATCTCCATGGAAGGAGAAATTATGGCGCAAGATTTTACCATCATGCTCCCCAACCGACCGGGGGTGCTTGCTAATCTGTGCAACAAACTTGGAAAAGCAGGCGTTAATATCGAAGGTATCAGCGGAACACAATACCAAGACAAGGTCGTACTGCATATGATGTTTGACGAAAAAGCCACTGAAGCCCAGGCGCTGCTATATAAAAACAATTTCACAATCACCGCAGCACGTGAAGTGCTCCTGGCACCCGTCAAAGATAAACCGGGTGAACTGGGAAAATTAGCGCAAGTTCTTGCTAATGCGGAGGTTAATATTGATTTTATTTATCTGGGCAAGAACAACATGGTTGTACTCGGGGTTGATGATATTGAAAAAGGGCGTGAAGCGCTTAAATAGCGGGAACAATAGAGAATAATTCCTCTAACGCATTGCTTGTTAGTGCCAAATAAAATGAACAAAAAAAGAGCAGATCACACCTGCTCTTTGTTAAATTTATCCTTCGGTTGCTTTGATCTCCTCGATCTTTTTCAGCTTTGCCTGGATGCGTTCATTGTTTGAAGCGATCTCATCACACAAGTCAGTCAATTCTGGTACTTTCAGTTTCCCCTGTTCGTAGAGTGCCAGCGCTGTTTTGCTGAGCTGCGGCATGATCTTTTTATTGGCAGAATCCAGTTTGCTGATCTCATGTTTGACTTCCATGATCTTTACGGAATCAGCCGCTTTTTCACTTGCTTTGCGCACACCGACAATGATGTTATCCATCACATCGCCAGCCGTTTCTCCCGCTTTTTTCGCAGCCTTCTTGGTTCCTGCCGCGACGTCTTCCAGCACTTCACCCGCCTTCGCGCCCGCTTTTTTTGCGCCGTCGGCAAAGGATTCAAACATCTCTCCCGCTTTATCAGTCGCTTTACCAGCTACCTCTGAGGCCTTATCCATCGCCTCATTCGCTTTTTCTTTGAGATCCTTACCAGCTAGTTTTGCTTCAGCCTGTTCTTTATTCCTGGTATCGTCTTCAGCCATATTTTAATCCTTTCATAATCTGAAATATTTAGGAAATATAGTATTTGATATTTCCTTACCTTAATATACGTATTTCATCAGATTTAGTTGTTCAATCCTCCCATTCACCCGCGTCCAGCATCGCAAGAATGCGCTTTAAAAAGGTACGATCACGGGAGGCCAGTTCCGGTTCGGTCTTAGATGCTTCTTCAAAAAAATGGCGGCGTCCGCGCCCTTTTGCCTGCCCAGCGGCTGTATGCATATCGAGCGCATATTCCGGGATTTCAGGCAGCGCTTTCCCGCTCTCTACCGCAGCCATCATCCAATTAATCATTTCGTCACTGGAACGATCTTTTTTACATTCACACAAATAGCGTACCACATGGACGGCGTACAATTTGCGTTCATCGATACTTCTGTCTGACTCCTTTACAAATTGATAAATCGCATTGACGATCACCGGCGCCATCACATCCCCAAAACCGATGTCTTCAACCGACATCACTTTCAACCTGTGCCACATATAATCTTCCAGCGCCGGGCTGGTGAGGATCATTTCATAAGCCAACAGCGCGGCATTCTCCGCATGTCCGCGGCGTACTTCCTTTTGCAAGGCAGAGATAACATGGTCGGCTTTGAAGCCATGAAAAGTTTTTACATCGACCCAGGGGTCACGGTCTAAGTGGGACATTTTTTCTCCTAAACAAGTTTAATAATTCTTAATTATGCGTTGATATCTTCCTGCAGGGGTATAGGCGGCAACGCGCGTCACCCGATGATCGGTCATGCAACTATTGCCAATAAAATAAAATCCATTCCTATTCAATAATTATACGTTTCCATTCCTCATAACCAACAATTATTTCTGCCCAACAGCCAGATAAGCATCAGCACCCTCTTCGATCAAGATTTTTCTAAAATCCGCACCCTGCAATAGTGAAAACATCTCATCATATTTCGGAATAAGATGGTCGTGGAAATCCGGGATATTGAGATGAATACTGTTAATATGCTCACGGCTGGCAGTGTGGCAAATAAACACTTTTCCACTCTCTTTTAGCAATGCATGGATATTGGATAATGCTACTGGTTTATCATGAAAATGGGGAAAGGTAGAATAGCAAATGACTGCATCAAACACGGACAGCTTGAAACCAGCTGTTTCAATTTCAGCGCATACCGGCAGCATGCATCTATTTCGATCTTTCTGCACCGCGATCAGCAGCATATTCAAGGCAAAATCCACGCAGGCTACGTATCCTTTTGAACCAATTTTCTGTTTGATGTAAGGAATAAATACGCCAGTGCCTGTACCGACATCCAGTACACGCGATCCTTCCCGCAAGTCCAGGCGTGCGATCATCGCCTCCAATTGTTGCGGCGCATTACTCCGGGGTGTTTCATCCCAATCGTCTGCTCTTTCATTAAAAAACTGGCGGCTGATCTGTTTATCCATACTTTACTCTATTGGTACATTACACGTATATCACATCAAACCATTAATCGTCATGAACAGTTTCAAGCATCAAGCAATTGTATTGCTCTGGCAATTCTATCAACTAAGGGGGTATCTTTACCAAGGAAAATATCTACCGGGACGCCTGTGGTTACGCCTTCGCCCACCCATATGACCTTAATATGGTTTGAATCAACCAGCGTTCCGATCATGTTCAAGTCGTCACAATCCAATTCAAGGGCAGTTACCAGCACGATCAAGCCAGTGTCCATGAGGATATGCACCACTTCCGCCAGGCGGCGGATATGTTCGCGGCGGTATTTCCCGCTGCCATTGTGCTCGATATCCTGGTTGATACCATATACGACACTACCCATCCCAAGGTAATACACAAACTTACCCTGCGTAAACAGCTGCTTTTCCAGCCCACGCGCCAGCGTTTTGCGCCCTGTTTTACGCTTACCGGTGATAATCACCAATTGTGACTGCTGTTGATAACGCTGGACGCGTTCCTGCTGTGTAATATCACTAGAAATCCATTTCTGATTGCGAAGCTGTTTTTCTTCCCGTACATCCTGCTGGTCGTCAGCCAATACATCCAGAATAATCCCTCCGCCGCGGATCTCGTTTTCATCAACAATCACAAATCGGCTGGTATCTGCCAATGTATCTGTCAGATCAAAAGCAATCGCTTTCTGTGTCTCGATCACGCATTCCGCCACGTCATGCAAATCGATGTGGTCTTTTTGCTGATCGGAAGATATTTCCGCCGCATTGATGACATTTATAATGCTCTCGATCTGCATCTTGACCCTGGTCGTGCCCAATTTAAAGAGATAATGTTTACCCATCACCAATGGTTGATTACCCAGCCAGAAGAGGGATACTCGCAAGCGCGTTGAGACGTGCGGTGGTTCTTCATTCGCCAGCGCAACAATCTCACCACGTTCAATAAATACTTGCTCATCCAGTGTCAGCCCAATCGCCTCCCCCTGAAATGCAGATCTTTTTTCAGGCGCATGGAACGCCTCAACGCTGCGTACCTGGCTGTGTTTCATCGAAGGATAGAAAACAAGTTCATCCCCTTCAGTTATGCTACCGCTGGTAATTGATCCTGCCACGATGCGCTGCCCGCCCTGTGCACCATTGAATTTATAGATATCCTGCACCGGGAGCCGCAAAGGTTTATCAGTCAGCGGAATAGACTTCTTTAGCTGATCCAAAGATTCCAGAACGGAATGCCCACGAAACCAGGGCATCTTTGCGCTGGGTTTGGTGATCAGATCACCATTGACGCCAGAGACGGGGATATATGCCAGCGGTTTGATACCAACCTCACGCAGAAAATTACCAAACTTGCGTTTAATGCGGCGAAAGGTCTTGCGGTCATAATCCACCAGGTCCATTTTGTTAATGACCACAACCAGCTGTTTGATACCAAGCATCCAGGCCAGATAACCATGGCGGCGGGAGTTTTCCATTACACCTTCTTTGGCATCGATCACCAGCACCGCCGCTTCCGCGCGCGCTGCACCAGTGACCATATTGCGTATGAATTCAATATGGCCTGGCGCGTCCATGATGACATAATCTCTTTGGTGTGAAGAGAAAAACACACGGGCAGAATCAATCGTGATGCTTTGAGCGCGTTCTTCCTTGAGTGCGTCAATCAGATAGGCATATTCAAAGGGCTCCCCGTTGCGGCGACAAAGCGCCTTTATTTGGTCCAGCTTTCCCGCGGGCAGCGAATCCGTATCCGCTAAAAGGCGGCCAACTACGGTACTTTTCCCGTGGTCGACATGACCGATAAAAGCAACATGTAATCTTTCCCGTTCATCTAATAAACTTGCATTCATTTACATATACCCTTCACGCCGCAGGGTTTCCAGCCCGCCTTCATCATCTTTATCCTGGGCGCGGCCCGCACGTTCCGCCACTCGAGAGAATTTTCCAGTTTTTAACTCTGCGATAATCTCCTCAACATTACTCGCCTCTGATTCAACCGGGAAAGTGCACGGGAAGCAACCCAGCGAACGGTAGCGTTTACCATTTCCCTGGTTGTAGTAGAGCGAAACGGTTGAGATATTCTCCCGGGCAATATATTCCCATATATTAAGTTCGGTCCAATCCAGGAGAGGATGAATGCGGACATTGGTTCCGGGTGAAAATTCCGTTTTGAATTGGTTCCAAAATTCTGGTGGCTGCCCACCAACGTTCCATTCATTCTCACGGTCGCGCGGGGAAAAATAACGTTCCTTGGAACGCGAGCCTTCCTCGTCCGCGCGCACGCCCACAATGACACCCTGAAAGGGCTGCGGGTTGGAATCTTCTTCATAGCGGTCCAGATCATGGTTGAATCGCAGTCGCGGCCCAGTGCCGTCAATCGTTTGCCGCAGCGCCTCTGTCTTCAGCAAGCCACAGCAAGCCAGGCGATCGACATTGCCATCTGGAAAAGTACGCTTGGTTTTGAGGGCGGCTTCATTAGCGCCCACAACCATTGGTAAATGCCAATCTCGTGTCAGCTTGTCACGATATGCAATCATTTCCGGAATCTTGAAATGCGTATCGATATGCACCAGCGGAAAAGGAACATGGCCAAAGAACGCTTTCTTTGTCAACCACAGGAGCACCGTACTGTCTTTTCCCATCGACCAGAGCATACAGAGACTGCGGAAGTTAGCGTATGCTTCTCGCAGGATATAGATGCTGAGCGATTCTAATTCATCTAAGTGCGTTCGCACACGCTGTTCAGGCATTCTGGATAATCCCTTCATTTAATAGATATGTGACCACAATATCAGCGCATTCTTCCGCAGCGCGAGAGTCACTCT
This sequence comes from uncultured Pelolinea sp., assembly GCA_964505585.1. Classification (GTDB taxonomy): domain Bacteria; phylum Chloroflexota; class Anaerolineae; order Anaerolineales; family Anaerolineaceae; genus Pelolinea. The sequence continues at coordinate 5,359 of CAZDIS010000033.1, forward strand.
TCAGATAAAGTTCCGGATGTAACGGCGGCTCGTAGGGAGAACTGATGCCAGTAAAATTTTCTATTTCCCCATTCCGCGCTTTAGCATAAAGACCTTTGCTATCTCGTTCTTCACACAGGGAAAGCGGGCAATCCACAAAAATCTCAATAAAATGATATGGCATGAGCAGGCCGCGGTTCTTATCGCGATCAGCGCGTAAAGGGCTGATAAAAGCGGATAGTACGATCAAACCAGCGTCAGCCAGGAGTGCGCACACCTCACCAATGCGGCGAATGTTCTCAGTTCTATCTGATAGAGAAAAACCCAAATCCGCGTTCAACCCGCGCCGGATATTATCTCCATCCAGTAAATAGGTATGCGTATTGTAATTACGATGCAAGCGCAACTCGACCAGATTAGCAATGGTTGATTTTCCACTGCCAGACAAGCCAGTAAACCACAGAACCGCAGGCATATGTTTATTAATCGCACTGCGCATTTCCCGTGTTACGGCTGTTTGAAATGGGGTCAGATAGTCGTCTTTTTTCATCACAATTGAAAGACCATTATACCAACCTCATTATCCTGCAGGAAATGAAAATATTTTTAAAGACAAACATCTTCTAACCCCGTTTGAAGTTGAACCAATAGGTTCGGTATATTTGGATAAATATTACCTATTTCAGATAGATTTTTATTATAATGTATATGCCGTAGAAAATATCGTATAATCAAAATAGACTTGCGAAGTCACCCAAAAATAATTCAAATTAGATGGCTCACAAGGAGAGAATATGAAAAAACGCACGTTTATTATTGCCCTGGTGCTCATTACTGCTGCCTTAATTGGCTGGACCATATACGTAACAGCACAGGCGCGAGAAGCACGGTCAGTATCCGAGGTCAGTGTCGATTGGTGGGGATCTGCCCACGCCGATGCATCAGCGGAAGCGTTCGTCCACTGGAATGAAGACGAACCAGCCGAAATACCAGTCTATTGCGCAAAATGCCACAGCGGGCAGGCCTTCCTCGACTTTCTCGGACAGGATGGAACAACCGCGATGGTTGTTGACAACCCTGGTGCGATCAATTCCACGATCACATGTGAAGTTTGCCATAATGAGAAAGCGGATATGCTTGAAGCCGTTGTTTTCCCGTCCGGTGTAGAGATCAACATGGGTTCCGGCGATGCATTATGCGGAACCTGCCATAGCGGCAATGGCGCTGGAAGTGATGTGGCCTCTGCTGCGGCAGATTTCGAAGATGATGAGGTGATACCAGAAGCAAGCTTTATCGCACCGCACTATGCTTTCGCCGCTGCGACTTCCTATGGTTCGGAAGCAAAGGTCGGTTACCAATATGAAGGCAATAACTACATCGGCCGCTTTGAACACGCTGATGGCGTAGAAACCTGCACATCCTGCCACGATCCACACTCACTGCGTATGCGAAAAGATTACGATGACGCGAATTTATGCGCGGCATGCCATTCCAATGTGATCAGTTTTCAAGATTACCGTGATGTGACCGTTGAAGGCATCGATTATGACGGAGACAGTACGGTCGAAGGACTGTATCATGAGATTCAAGGGACCCAGGCTGAACTCCTTACTGCATTGCAGGCCTATACCGACATGGAATTAGGTAAACCGATAGGATGGGCGGACCAGTTCCCATATTTCTTTATTGATACCGACGAAGATGGCGAAATTAGCGAAGATGAGGCAGCATTCCCAAATCAATATGATGCCTGGACACCGCGACTTTTGCGAACCGCTTTCAACTTCCAATTCAGCGCAAAAGATCCTGCCGGTTATGTTCACAACGGCAAATATGTTTTGCAGCTGCTGAATGACGCCATCGATGACCTGGCTCAAGTTGTGTCCATAGACACAACTGGTTTGATCCGGCCAGAATAGGCGAATAGACATGAATAAAAAAACAAAACGCATATTAGCGATCCTTGTTTATCTGCTGTTGATCTTCCTGCCAGTGATCGTGTTTTTTCTTTTCCCAAAACCAGCTGGCAGACAATGGTGGCGTGACTTATCCGTCCTGCTTGGATTTCTGGGTCTTTCCATTGCCGGCATGCAATTCGTACCCACCGCCCGTATTAAATTCATCGGTGATGTACTAGACCTGGATCGGATGTATAAAGCGCACCACGCCCTTTCAATTCTTTCCGTGCTTCTTGTTTTTCTGCATCCTGTGCTGCTGGTTGTTAACAACCCATACACTTTATTATTACTGAACCCGATCACAGCACCCTGGCGCGCACAGGCCGGCATCATTGGATTGATCGGGTTGATCCTGATCGCAATTACTTCCGTATTGCGAAAAGAAATTCACATGGATTACAACACGTGGCATGGTTTGCACGATTTACTGGCAGTCGTCATTGCTATATTCGCCCTGATCCATCTCGCAAAGGTGAATTACTACATGTCCGCACCCGCAATGCAGGCCGCATGGGTGACTGAGGCAGTCATTTGGATCGGTCTAACCCTCTATGTCCGCGTTTTCAAACCGATTTACATCAAACGCCATCCGTTTACAGTAGCAGAAGTGATCAACGAGTTACCGGACACATGGACATTAGTGCTGCATCCGGACGGCCATGAAGGTCTTGATTTCAATGCCGGACAGGTAGCCTGGTTGAATATCAATAGTTCGCCATTCACACTGCACCGCAATCCATTCTCGATCTCTGGCAGCGCTCACCGAAAAGATGAATTGCGCTTCGCAATCAAAAATCTGGGTGATTTTACCGCCACCATCGGTGACTTGAAAGGTGGAGAGACGGTGTATGTCGATGGCCCTTATGGCAGTTTTTCGCTTGATACACCAAGCGCAAAGAAAGGCCTTGTCCTGCTCGCTGGCGGCATCGGTGTAGCGCCGATCATGAGCATCCTGCATTCGCTGACGGATATTAAAGATCAGCGAAAAGTCTATCTATTCTATGGAAACTACGATGATCAGAGTATTGCATTCTATGATGAGATCGAAAAGCTGAAAGGCCAACTGAACCTAACGGTCAAACATGTTCTCGAAGTGCCGTCACAAAAAATTGAGTGTGAAGAAGGCTATATCACCTTGGAATTACTTCAAAATACCATGCCGAATGATTACCCTGAATATCATTACTTTATTTGTGGGCCGCTGGTCATGATTGACGTGATGGAAAAGTATCTGCGAACACCGCAAATCTCGCGTCAGCAGATCACCTCTGAAAAATACGACATGGCTTAAATGAGAGCCTTTGGTTCCTCATGCAAAACTATATTCTTATCAGCTTTTTAAGCTGATAAGAATTTTTTAGACTAACGAGGAGTAAGATTTATGGATAATATCATCGGCTTTGCTGGTTACATGGGCCTCACTGGCGCATTCATCATTACGGTTTTCACGATCATTATTGCTCTCCTAACGCATTTCAAACGCTTTTCCGGTCTGCGAAGATTACCTGTGTTGCTGGTACACCTGCAAACCGTGCTGCTAGGCATATCAGTGGCTGCGCTGGCTATTCTGCTACAAACGAACGCTTTCCAGTTTGAGCAGGTCTTTACAGCGGTGGAAACATTGATGCGTCCAATGGAACGTATCGGCGGTCTGTGGTCCGGGCAGGCAGCTTCGCTCCTGTTTTGGTCGTTTATCATGTCGATTGCTATATCACTTGCAGCCACGATCGGCAAGTGCCTTGACCAACAGAAACAGACTACAACCATCATTCTGATTCTCGAATTCACACTGCTGTTTTTCCTTGCGCCGGATATTTTCGTATCCAACCCCTTTGTGAGGATTTTCAGAATGTCTAATGGTGAGATCCTTTCAGCGATGTTCGCGCCCGAGGGAGCGCAAGCGCTGCTCCCGATTGATGGGCAGGGTATGAACCCCTCCCTGCGCCATATCGCCATGCTACTGCATCCACCCACGCTGTATATCGGGTTGATCGGGTTTTTCCTGCCTTACGCTTTTGCATTAGCCGCACTCATTCATCAGGACAGTTCCCACCGTTGGATACCCTTGCTCTTTCCTATTTCACTATTCTCTTTCATTTTCCTGACGGTTGGGATGATCCTGGGATCCTGGTGGGCGTACACGATCCTTGGATGGGGTGGTTATTGGGGATGGGACGCGGTGGAAATCTCAGGCCTTCTTCCCTGGCTGCTGTCCTTCGGCCAACTACACGCCATGCGCCTTTCCTCACACAGAAAATCATTTAATCGATGGGTGTATGGATTCTCTTTCGCTATTGTCAACCTGACCTTGTTCGGTATCCTGATCACCCGCTCCGGTATCCTTGATTCGGTACATTCTTACGCCAGCGGACCGATGGGCCCAATCCTGACGACATTGATCCTGGTGCATCTATCAACCGTATGTTTTGCGTTCATTCGCGGCAGAGAAATGTTTAGAGTGAAAAGAAATACTCAAAAACAGGCACTATCAATACGGATGACCCGATGGTTCTTCTGGTGCCTTATTGGACTGGTGATCATCTATTTATTCGGACAGACACTTCCGCTTACGTCGCAGCTTGTGTTAGGCCGGCAATCCGCCTTCCTGCCTGCAGATTACGAGCGCATCTCCGCACCATTGCTATTCCTTATGGTCCTGTTTACTGCGCTGTGCGCGCTGTCCGTATACTATGAAAACGACCGCCATGTTTTCTGGCGCAATTTGGCTACGATTGGTATCCTATCAGCATTATTCCCAATCACCGTTTTATTCTATTTTCCATTTTCACTGGAAATCGTTGCAGGTTTTTGGACAGGCGGTTTTCTGTTACTGAGTTGGAGCTTCGCACTAACGCGGGATATCCTCCTGCCGATTTTTAAAGGCAAGACAAATCAAACCTGGAAAACTAAAATTGGGATGACCCTCATTCACCTCGGTCTGGGAATCATGGTCATGGGCATCGTTGGTGTTGAAACGCTGACATTGAGCGAATCAATGACTCTCTCGCCAAACATACCTATCGCATTCAACCGGATGGAGGTTTTATATGATCCCGACCGGAGTATTTTTTCCGAAGAAAGCAACCCATCTTATCGTGCTGGTATTTGGACAGTAAAAGCAGGGCAAGAAAATACACTTATGCAACCTACCATCATCCATTACGTCAAAACCGGCACGTTCTATTCCGTACCAGTGGTGCGGGCCGGTTTTCTTTCGGACATACAGATCGTGGTTGATACATTCCCTGCTTCCGCAAATGCAGACATCGATATTAAAGTCGGCAACTACCCACTGATGAGCTGGATATGGACCGGTGGTGGACTGATGGCATTGGGTGGAATCCTGCCGCTTTTCTTCCGGCGGATGAAAAGATAGTTTAGAAAACTATCAACTTTGTGCCTGTTGGCCGATAACAAGGTAAATGCGTCCTGTTATGGGTGGCAAAAATCAAACCTTTTGTTAAATTAGCACCGCCGAACTAATCGGCGGTGCTTGCTTAATTAATCGATCACCAGGTCGTTGGCAACAACCTTAGTACCCTTACCCAGGGTATCACTGACCGGACAGCGGGATTCCATAAACTTCTGAAATTCACGCAATTTTTCTTCTGATGAATCTGATTTGATATGAATGGTGAAGCGCACTTCCTGATAACCAGGCCTGACGCCCTCTTTTCCCTGTAAAAAACCTGCCGGGTCAAGATCACCCTCCGTTTCAACACGGATATCTTGCAAATTTATCCCGTGGCTCTCTGCAAAAGCCATCCCAACGATTGTCAGGCAGGAACCCAGTGAGACCAATAATCCTTCGACTGGATTCATCCCTGTATTGGTGCCACCCAGGGATTCCGGTTCATCCATAATCATTTTAAATCCGCGTGTTTCGTTCACTACGGATAATCCACCATCACCTTTCCGGGATGTTGCTTTAAATGTTTGTACTGCCATTATTTCTCCTTTTTGTTTATTTTTATTTTTATCATATATTTTATTTTTATTGAGATTTTTTATGGATTTCTGATATCCTTTCACTATCCATTAACTGAAAGGGCATTGAGCAGGTGAAAATTGCTATGATGATAGCAGATTAACAATGTTCTAATAGGTTTTTTCTTATATCAGAAATATATTTGTCATGTAGAATTAATTTATAAATTAAAGAGGGTATATGGCAAAGAAAGAGTATTTAAATCTTTATCACCAAATGGTGCTCATCCGTCGATTGGAAGAAAGAGCTGCCGAACTGTACCAGACAGGCGATATCGGTGGCTTTCTGCACCTATATATCGGCCAGGAAGCGGTCAGCACCGGTATCATTGCCGCGCGCGAGCCGCAAGACCAGGTCATCACAGCTTACCGCGATCATGGTGTTGCTTTAAACGTCGGCATTCCCGCTGATAAAGTAATGGCGGAGTTACTTGGTAAGGAAACCGGAATTTCAAAAGGCAAAGGCGGATCGATGCACATGGCAGACATCGACAAGAATTTTTTCGGTGGGCACGCCATCGTTGGCGCGCACCTGCCGATCGCTGCCGGTCTGGCGCTTGCCAACCATATGCAGGGCAGTGATGCGGTAACGATCGCCATGTTTGGTGACGGCGCAACAAATATTGGGTTCTTCCATGAGGCGATCAATATTGCCATGGCATGGAAGCTGCCAATCCTATGGGTATGTGAGAACAACCGTTACGGCATGGGCACATCACCTGAACGCGCCTCGGCTGTTTCTGACATTATCCAAAAAGCATGCGGATATGGGATGCAGGCTTTTGACGTGGACGGAATGGACGTTATCGCAGTCAAAGAAATGGTTGGGGAACGCCTGGCGGATATCCGCGGCGGCAGCGGACCGCAATTCCTTGAAGTTTGCACCTACCGCTTCCGCGGACATTCAATGGGTGACCCTGAGCGCTACCGGACAAAATCCGAAGTGAAGAAATTCCTTGAGAAAGGCCCGATCGGAAAATTCAGGAAGGAGCTGCTGTCTGAAAAGATTGCAACCGAAGAAGAATTAGACAAAATCGATGAGGGAGTTGCTGAGGAAATCGATGCAGCCGTGAAATTCGCCAAGGAAAGCCCCGAACCGGGAGATGAGGCGTTATTTGAACATGTTTACGTAGAAAGCACGGGAGGTGCATAATGGCCGTTATCACAATGCGAGAAGCAATCTCCCAGGCCTTATGGGAGGAAATGGAACGAGACGAAAAAGTTTTCATCCAGGGTGAAGAAGTTGGCGTTTGGGGCGGCACTTATGCCGTGACCAAAGGATTCCTGGACCATTTCGGATCAGAACGGGTGCGTGATACGCCTATCGCCGAAGCCGCAATCATCGGCTCAGCAATTGGCGCAGCAATGGGCGGTATGCGCCCTATCGCTGAATTAATGACGATCAACTTCGCTTTTGTTGCAATGGATCATATTGTCAACGAAGCCGCCAAAATGCATTACATGTTCGGAGGGCAGTTCAAACTGCCGCTGGTCATCCGTGCGCCCAGTGGCGGCGGCCGCCAGCTTGCGGCCACGCACTCGCAAACCCCGGACGCAATTTTCGCACATTTTCCAGGGTTGAAGGTTATCGCGCCAGGCACACCGGCTGACGCGAAAGGATTATTAAAGGAAGCGATCCGGATTGACGACCCGGTATTATTCATTGAAAACGCGACGGTCTACCAACAAAAAGGGGAAGTGCCCGACGGTGATTACACGGTACCAATTGGTAAATCCAAAGTTCAGCGTGAAGGCAAAGATGTCACCCTGGTAACCTATTCCAAGATGGTAAATTATTCTATGCAGGCAGCTGAAAAACTAGCCGAAGAAGGCATAGAGGTCGAGATAGTAGATTTACGTTCACTGCGTCCACTCGATATGGATCCTATCATCGCATCATTCAAGAAGACAAACCGCGCCGTTATCGCCGAAGAAGGATGGCGGTCATTCGGTGTTGGCGCAGAAGTCGCGGCACGCATTTATGAAGAGGCATTTGATTATCTGGATGCCCCCATACAGCGGGTGGCCCAGAAAGAAGTGCCCCTACCCTATAATGCCCGGCTTGAGCAATTGGCTTTGCCTCAGGTGGAAGATATTATAAAAGCAGTGCGGGAGGTATTGCGATAATGGCGAATTTAATTGAAATGCCCAAACTTGGGTTTGATATGGCGGAAGGCAAATTAGTCAAGTGGGTCAAATCGGAAAAAGAATCTGTTGAAAAAGGCGAAGTGATCGCTGAGATCGAAACCGACAAGGCAACCGTCGAAGTCGAATCTACTTTCTCTGGAATTGTTTTCAAGCAATTAATCGAAGAAGGCACCGCTGTACCTGTTGGCACTGCAATCGCAGTTGTCGCTGAGGAAGGTGAAGAGGTCGATCTCGATGCATTGACCGCAGAAGCAAAATCCACTGAAGAGACCAAAGCCGAACCGAAAACAAAAGAAAATACGGCGGAACCAGAAGAAGAAACCCCATCCAAGGCATCACAACAGGATGAGGAAATGATCAAAGCTTCGCCGGTGGCAAAACGAATTGCCGAAGAAAAGGACATTTCCCTTTCCACGATAGACGGTACTGGTCCCGGCGGCAGGATCGTCAAGCGTGATGTTGAGAAAGCGATACAACAACAAGGCAGCACACCAGCAACAAAGCGTACAAAAGCGACTATCAAACCAGGTGTAGATGAAGAGGTAAAGATCAGCAACCTGCGCAGCGCGATCGGCAAACGCATGTCCGAATCCAGGCAGACCATCCCTCATTTTTATATTACCAGTATGTATGATGTCGCGGAATTGCTTAAGACGCGCAAACAACTGAATAAAGACCTGCCTGATGACCAGCAAGTGTCTGTCAACGACTTTATCGTCCGCGCAGTCGCGCTGGCACTGCGGGATTTCCCGAATCTAAACGCATCACTGGTTAGCGATAAACTAATTCGCCATGGAGATATTAACATCGGTAATGCGGTGGCGGTTGAGATTGGGCTGCTGACGATCGTCGTTCGCAATGCTGACCAGAAACCAATTACCCAGATCTCCGCGGAAGCAAATGGCATGATAAGCCGCGTAAAAGCGGGCAAGGTGAAAAATGAAGATATCGAAGGATCGACATTCACGATCAGCAACCTCGGTATGTTCAGCGTAGAAGAGTTTGTCGCCATCATTAATCCACCCGAAGCAGCCATTCTGGCTATCGGGACCGCCAAGGAAATTCCGGTTGCAATCGATGGTGAACTGGGAATCGGCTGGCGCATGAAGGCAACCATTTCCGCTGACCATCGCATCACGGATGGCGCGGAGGCTGCTGAATTTATGCAACATTTGGCTCTATTCCTCGAACAACCCTGGCGATTATTCGCGTAATTACGAACAAAGTCACGTACAAAAAAAAGTGCCTGATCACAGGCACTTTTTGATATTAATGAAGCAATCTTTATTTCTTTTGCCTGCGCACCAACCAGATGATGTAGATAACAGTGATGAGGACAGCAGCGAATAGGAAAACGATTGCCATACGGTTGGATTGTCCTGCGAAGAATAAGCTTTGCCATCCGACCTGACTCTGTTCTTGCACAGGTACTAGATCCTGTGGTTTTTCAACCAGAAAACGATGTACTTCTCCGCCATCGTCGATGACAGCAACATTTGAAGGTTCGCCATACGGTTGGCGCATTGTGCGCGTTAATTCAGATACCGCATTGGTTAATCCGGCGGAAGCATTTCCAGAAACGATCAAAACAGAACCCCTATCCTCTCCTTCCGGAATTACTTCCAAAATACCAAAATTCTGCGCCGCATCCATACCAAAAATTACACTATTAACATTGATCTGAGTGATCCTGCCATTTTGGTCGAATGGTAAAGGCAGAGCGTTATTTAGAGATAGGGCGTCTGCTATCGCTTCACTTTCCGCAATGAGAATGGTTTTATCCACATTGGAAAGGATCGCATCCGATTTGAAAAACTCCGCTTCGGGTTGCATCACCTGAGCGGTTGTCAGCGCTCCCATTTCAACCGCAATATCAACCGCAGCCTGCAGCGCTTTTGGGTCACCTTCGCTGATGAGGAAAGAAATATCGTCAAAAGTGCTTTTTTCGAAAAACGAGGTTCGAAGATCATTAAGTACTACTCTTTCCGCCAACGGCGAACTATTTAGCACGGGGGGCAGATGCAAATAGGAATCACCAAATAAACTAATCCAATAATTGCCACTGCGTTCATCCGCACACAGGTCCTGCGGAACCATCGTGAACGTCAGGGTCAGAGTATTTCGCAGGGGTTGTATGGCATTGGGTGGTAGGATGATACGAGCTAATCCATCCGTCGCAGTTTGGTCTCCAAATCGGATGGTGCCGATCGTGTTCCCATTCAAGGCGACCGATATGCTGGATTGCAGGTAGTTAATTAATTGCGAATGGCGGAAATACAACTCGATGTATGATTCCGGACTGAGAGAGACATCCGCCGGTACATGAAAGGGAAGAGTAACCTGTGATGAGCCCAATGTGCTGATCGTGATGACATCACGTTCAAAGAGATCCGCAAATGAACGGTCGATCTGCCATTGCTCTTCTACCGAAGAATCTGAAATCTCAGAAACTACAACACGATTTCCGGCATCCGAAGAAATGAGGGTTTCAGATGCAAGCGTGCCCGCGGCTTTCCTGAGCGTGGGGCCATCCTGACCACTGATCACGAGCATCGCCCTGCGACTGTTCCAGGGTGACGGTAAAATGTGCAACATTCCTGCCTCGGCGGGACCCTCTTGTTTCAATAAAGCGGGCACCGGCGTTTCCTCTAGTTCTGAAAAAAGACTATTTATATCCGCATATTTTGCGAACAGAATCAGATGATGGCTTTCACGAATTGATTGCGGAAGCGCGTCGGCAGTAACCACCTGCAACCTCATTTCACCATTCGTCTGCCGGCCAAAACCAGCTGCCGCAGCGATAAGCGCGGAAAGCGTATCCGCATCCGGACCCTGCGGCAAGACCGCAGTTACCGGTTCTGCCATGATCGCATCTGGCGTATAAAACGGCGCAGGAAGATAACTTATAGACGGGGTAATTGAGATATTGTTAATTGAAAATGAGATGCGGGAATCCGTGTCAATCGCGATATTCGCGGTCACGCTCTGCTGACAAGCTACGCTGACATCCCAGCTTAAAGTTATTGTGTTAGATTGGGCATTACGCTGAAAGATTTCCGCCGGGATGAGAATTTCGAGGTCCGTTTCACCATTCTGCGTGATGCGAATCTCACTAATTATCTTTCCATTGAGCATAACCCGCAAAATGCCAAAACGGTCAAAGAGTTTTGAATCCAGATCTTCTGTTGTAAACGCTTCCATCAGCGATTGAAAGGCACTGGTTACTCGCAAGTTCAAGCGGGCATCATCAGCCAATTCCCAGTCATAGGGGAGGGAAAACTGCGCTGAAACTGATGTAAATGCGCCGCCCATTTCAATACTTTCCTCAAAACCAAGGTCAGCCAGAGAGAGCTCAATTTGTTGCTCATCATCGATCGTATTTATCTTTGCCTGAAGTGCGCCGCTGTGCAACGGTAATGTGGCAGTAAAACCCGTATGTATAGTAGATAAAAGGGAAACTAACGCCGCACAAAACGGAATAATCCATTTCTTTTTCATCTTGCAGTCCTATCGGTGTTTACCACGCTAGATCTTCTAATTCTTTTTCCGCGTCTTCTACAAAGGATTCAAATTCGGATGCGTCCCTCGCACTGGATGATGTGATGATGGGCTCCAATGTGATCGATTCCGATTCTTCTACGCCATAGGCAACCGGCTCATCAAACGTGCCGGATATACGATCCCGGATAATGCTAATCGCTTTTTTCGGAGTACGCGGAAGCACAATGGAAAAAGTTGATCCATCCCAGCGCCCTACAATGTCATTGCCTTTCAATTGCGAACGCAGCCGCTTGACTATCTCAGAGGCCACTTTCTTGCGGGAAAAGCCGGGCGCGATAGAAAGGAAGGCATCCAGATTTTTCAGTCTGACCAGCAGGAAGGAGATGGGCCAATCCCGATCTGTCGCTTTCATGGCAACCAGCGAACGTTCCACAGAGCGTTTTGTATAGGCCAGGCTCTCACCATCAATCGAGAAGCGTTGGACGAACTGGCTGAGGGGGATCTCCGCAAATTCCTTGATTATGACAACCAGCACCCCGAGCAGGAATCCAATACCTGCAAACTGGAGTGTGGTGCGCAGGGTCTGCGGCTGAAAGGGTTCACGTGCCGGGACCGCTGGGTCAAGAAAGTCGATCTCGAACACTGAAAAATAAGCATTGATGAATTGGATGCCATACGTGCCGATCTCATTCGCCAGCTGCGCGGCAACCTGCGGATCCGGCCCTTCGACGATCAAAGAAAGGATAATTGATTCGGGGTTCATCTGTGTCGTACGTTGATACACGGACAGTTGCAGTTCATCGACATCCAGATTTTTCTGCGCTTCCCCATATACCCGATCGCTGGAGAGAATATCCGCGTATGTCGAAAAAATATCAAGCGTATCGAGCGCGGTAAAAGCGCTGACGACGTCCCGGCTGCTGGGCAGGTTCTTATTCGGCGCGATAATGAAGGTCGCTTCAGACCGGTATTGCGGAACTGTGGTTGCTGAGATCGCCAGGGAAAGTACAATGGACAGCAGGACTATTAGAATGATCCATTTCCACCCGCTGGTTAGCGCTTTAATGATCTGTTGAAAAAACATGAAATACCTCCATTATCTATCTAGATTATACAATCCTATTGCAATAATCATTATAGGGGCGGAGCGAGAGTGAAATGGCGTCCCCATTCCCCTTCTGATCCACGGGCGATGCAGGTCTGCAGAGTCGTATGGAAGCTGCCCATATAGACCTCAATAAACACCGTATTAACCGTTTTTTGCTCGCCTGTCTCAAGATCGATAAAATTACTGTATGGGCTGTCAGGTTGGAGTGCCTGGTATTCCTTGATCTGTGTCACCTCAAAATCCTGGTAATAGCCATCGCCAAACACCAACGTGATGATATCGCCATAGCCAACATCGAAGAAATATCTTCCAGCCAGATAATTATGCGCCAGCAGGCCGTGATTACCAGCTTTTTGCCAGGGATAGAGGAAGTAGGTGATGACATCGTCAATTGTGCTGACAAAGCCTGGATTACCTGCCGGCTGCTGCACCACCTGCAACGCCATCACATTCTCAACATAGATGCCGGTTACCTGGTTGGCATTGCCATTCTTCATATCCTCGATGAACTGGTCAAAAATGCGCAATTGCTGTTCAGCCTGCGCGGTTTGCGTGATCTGGTAGATGGCAGTGGGGTCGGGCGTGGGCGTCGGCGTTTCGGTCGGGACGGGGGTAAGGGTCACTGTTGGCGCTGCGGTCTCCTGCGCTATCGCTGGCTGGGGCAATGCGTTACCATTCATATCCAGTGAGATGGAGCAGGCAAACGTGAATAGCAGCAAGCACACCACAACCATGCTAATAACCAACCTCGCCCATCCATTTTTCAAGAATTGCATGCTGGTAAGCAACACCTTTACTGATCTATACCCATATTCTAACCGCTTCCCCCACACCCTGTGCAGCGACCTGAACACCTCTGCCATCTTCATCACAGCCAGCATACCGGGCAAGGGGGCCGGCGCGCTGCAGCAGGCGTGAGAGCAGACCCAGCCGCTGGAAGGGAAGCATATTGCAACCAGGAAAAGCACATTACGGATGCTGATCGAGACTGATGGCGGTTAATGGGACAAAATGTGACAAAATGTACCAGTTTTACGTTTTTGTTCGGTTTGAACCGCGAAAACGAATCGGTGTAAGCTATCATATTTTTTGCTATACGCAACCTCAGCATAGCTGCTGGTGGCAGTTGAACCCATCCCAGCCGAACTCGGCAAACCCTATTTGAATGAGCTGTTCATCATGTGTATAACATCGCCGGCGAAGAGTTGCTGGCCTTGGCGAAGGAATTGATAGGCGAAGGGATCAGCGTACATGAAGAGCTGCTGTTCGCTGGCCCTGCCGAAAGCATGATCAAGGTAGCGGATACGCAGAAATGTGACCTGATCGTGATGGGCACACGTGGACTGGGCGGCCTGCGCGGCTTGCTACTGGGCAGCCAGATCCACAAGATGATCAGCCTGGCGAAGTGTCCGGTGCTGGCGGTGAAATAGGCAAGGGAATGAAGGGGGGCGCACCAAACCAGGGGATGAATTTATTGCGGTTTTGAAGGGTGATAAATGCGGATGATGCTCATCACGAGAAAAACAAGGCTTGCCAGGATCATCATCCACAAAAGAGCCCAGTACTGCGAAAAAGATATGTTGTGGTTGTAATAGATGGGATAGGTCAGGCTGGCTGCGAGCGGCATGAGCATCAGGAACAGCACATTCTGAAACTTGATCTTTCCTTTAAACGTGGAGAGGATATTTTTCCGCGCCTCAACCTGCTTATTCTTCCACAACGGAATTGAAACCAGCCCAACCAACACCGGAAAAATAAGTTGCAGCGGGGTCAGCGCCCAGTTTGCCAAGAGCCAAACCAAAAGAGAGAACCCACATGCGAGGATGATCCCGGTTCTGGAAATAGTTAATTCCGTTTCGGAAAAGCGGTTAATCAGCAGGAAACCGACCACCAAAAGCGTTGTAGAGAAAAAGGTAAACAAGGAAAAGGAATTCGGATCGATTGGTGGCTGGCTTCCATCCCAAAACCAAGTCGCCCAGAACCCCCAGAACAATCCCATAGAGAGAGCTGCGGCAGCTGTCTGCAGATAATTATTTTTCTCCAACAAATTTCGCAAACCCAGCCAACCGAACATGATATTCACAAAAACATGCCAAGAT
>CAZDIS010000034.1:0-20098 GCA_964505585.1 uncultured Pelolinea sp.
CCAAAGCCGGTGGGGCGGGCTCTTCCTGTGTTGTGAGATTAAAGAATTTCCCTGATGTATCATCCAGTTTATCAGAAACACCCAGATAATATAGCGCCTGCGCGGCGATATCCGCCGATCTGGCAGAACGATCGATCAGTATCTTTTTGAGGAATTTATAGAGTGGCCCATTATTCTGGCCGCTGTTCGTCTTAATATTTCCTGGATGCATGGCGTTGATGGTCACCCCGCTCTTATTGAAATAATCATTGAATTTCAACATCGATAAGAGCTGTGCCAGCTTGGCCGCGCCATAACTCTTTGAGCCGGAATAGCGATGATTTTCCCAGGTAAGGTCATCAAGATGCAGTCCCCAGACAGCAAAACGGTGTGCTTCAGAATTGACAAACAGGATGCGTCCACACCCTTGTTGGATGAATTTTTCTTTCAGGTAATGGTTGATGATGAAAGTGGAAAGGTAATTGGTTTGGAATAGAATCTCGAGATTGTCGGCGGTGAGGGTCTTTCTGGTAAAAAATGCACCGGCATTATGAATAAGCACATCAATGCCGCGCTCGTTTTCAGCCAACCGCTTTCCAACTGCATGAATGTCCGATAAGCGAGAAAAATCAGCAATGAAAAATGAACAATTGATATGATAAGTGTTCTCCAAATACTCACATAGATCCTCAGACTTCTTTTCATTCCTGTTGATACACAGGATGTCCGCGTCATGCGAAGCAAATTTTTCCGCTGCCGCTTTTCCGATCCCTGAGGTCGCGCCGCTGATCACGACCAAACGGTGGTTAAAATTCTTCCCGCATATGTCAGGATCCAGTTTCAGGTTGCGCAGCATCGCGAAAAGATTCGACCATTGATATTCCTTTATGTATTTCTGCATTTCAACTCCATGAAAGCGCATTTTTGTATTGTTTTAATTGAAAATTACGTTTCATTAATCCAGCTTCTCTAAATAGATATTTGCGTCTGCCCAAACCGTATTCAATTTTACTCATGATTTCTGATAGCCGGCGAATTCTTATGAGAAAAACAATTTAAATTTCATGTTAACGTTTTTTCAATGTAGCAGTTTGACATATAATTCATTTTATTTTGTGATTGGCAATAAATAAGATCAGGAGCAATCGGTAAATGAATGATCAAGTACTTTTCGCCCTTGGCTTGACGATCTTTGCGGGCTTATCAACGGGGATCGGCAGTCTGATTGGTTTTCTTTCCAAAAAATTCAACCCAAAATTCCTCTCCGCCGCATTGGGCTTTTCAGCTGGCGTGATGATCTATGTCTCTTTGGTTGAAATATTTATCAAAGCAAAAGATTCCCTCAGTCTTATGTACGGTGAAAAAAGCGGATACATGATCACGGTTATTGGATTTTTCACCGGTATTGCCGTGATAGCGATCATTGATCATCTCATCCCCTCACATGAAAATCCGCACGAGATCAGCAATATCAATGCGGCAGATGATGCAGATGATGCGGTGGAGGTAAAAGACAGCCGTCTCATGCGCATGGGGTTATTCTCTGCCCTGGCGCTTGCAATCCATAACTTTCCAGAAGGTTTGGCGACATTCATGGGCGCGCTTGCCGACCCGGCATTGGGTATCAGCATCGCCGTTGCTATCGCAATCCATAACATTCCGGAAGGTCTGGCGGTTTCGGCACCAATCTACTACGCAACCAAGTCTCGCAAGAAAGCGTTTATCTATTCTTTCCTGTCCGGATTGTCCGAGCCGGTTGGCGCTTTGATCGGATATTTTCTGCTGCGCTCATTTTTTAATGAATCAACCTTCGGCATCATTTTTGCCTCGGTGGCCGGGATCATGGTTTATATCTCCCTGGATGAGCTGCTGCCGACCGCAGAGGAATATGGGGAGCATCATATCGCAATCTTCGGATTGATTGCGGGTATGGCCGTGATGGCGATCAGCCTGCTCATGTTTATTTAGCGAAGAAAGGGTGAATCCTTTCGAATCGGTCTGAGCGGGTGAAAAATTGATTTATGGAAAAAGCGGAAAGTTTTTTCTGCTGTTTGCTGTATTCAATTTATTGTTGTTTTTGTTCTATCAGAATCCGGCCAGGGGATGCCGCCCGCGTGGATCTCCTGCTTGACCACAGCCCGTAGGTTCTCCCGGATCTCCTTTTCACCGATATATACATTTCTATTGATAAACAAGGTCGGTATCGCGCGATTCTGCGCGGGAACGCTAAAATGCTCATCCACGCGAAGCAATAGTTCTTAGTTTTCCGCGTAATCGATCTCGACCAGCCGGATATGCGGTTTAGTCCCCGGTTTATTCTGCAGCGGATGGATGAGATCGTTCAGTACCGCCATGCAGTGCTCGCGGTCCTATGAAAAAAATAGAGACCGTGCACCTGGCTTGGATCATAGGGCGGTGGGCTGGGCTGAATTGCGCCTGGGCTAATCGGAATGGGTGTAGGATTCTGGCCGGCCGTAGTGATCGTTTTTGCGGAAATCACAGATGGCGTGATAAGGGCTGTAAGCAAAACAGCCAGATTAAAACACGGAAAAACAGCGGTGAAGAATTTCTCATAATTTTCTTTTCATTTAATATGTTGCCAACCACGCAGCATGTCCACCTAAACAGCCTGGTTTATCCCGGAAATAGAGTTTCCATCAGCTCTGGCGCGTATTCACGCACCGCCTCAGAGCTGATGCCGTTTGCCTTGCAAATTGCGCTGTAAAGATCAACGCTTCTCCTGCGCGTCCGCTCCTGGGTTTCCGGGTCAATTCCCCATAATCCAAAACGCTGTGACCAGCCGCGCTCCCATTCGAAGTTATCCACCTGCGACCAGTGGAAATATCCTTTAACCTGCCAGTTGCTGTTGGCGGCGTCCCACACTTTGCGTAAATGTTGGAGCAGGTAAGCGCGGCGCATGGTGTCTTCCGCATCTTCGACCCCATTCTCCGTGATGTAGATCGGGAGATCAAATTGGTGCGCCCACTTCAGGGCCGCGTTCATCCCATCCGGAACGCTGGCAATGAATCCGGTTTCGCTCAGCTCTGCCCCCGGTTTAAAATGTCTTTCCTGGAATACATCTTTAAAGGCGAAAGGTTTAAATCTAATCTGATCCTGTGAATAATAATTAACGCCGATAAAATCCTGCGTGCCGACCGCTTCTGGAATGTGTTCCTTTTTTAACGCAAACTTGAAATCTCCATTGATGATCGGTCCCATAAAAGCATCATTGAAACTTTTGGACGAAAACCGTGTGATCCAGCGATCAGGGGGGAACCATGGGCGCGAAGGAGCCATCGCACGGTACTGTTTGGCAATGCCGACCTGCGCGTGCGGTTGTAACTTATGAATGGCATTGTATGCTGCGGCGTGTGCGCGGACAAGGTTGGCCAGGACTAAAAACGCTTTTTCCATATCATTTTTGCCCGGTGGAAAACCGCCGCCCAGATATCCGCCAACGGTGTATACTGCCGGTTCATTGATCGTGACCCAGATGTTGACCAGGTCTTGCAGCGCGTCAACCGAATAACGGACAAAGGTGGCAAAATAATTAGCCGTTTCGGGATTTTCCCAGCCGCCTTTGTTGTAGATCCATAAAGGATCGCTGAAATGATGGAGGGTCAGCATGGGCTCCAAACCCAGATTGCGCATGCCCTTGATCATGGCACGATATTTTTCAATTGCTTTTTCGTCCCAGGAATTCGCGCTGGGCTGTATGCGGCTCCATTCGATCGAGAAGCGATGTGCGTTTTGGCCGACCTGCGCAGCTTTTTTCAGATCTTCTTTCCAGCGTCCGTTCCACCAGTCACATGCCAATCCGGCTTTATCACCATTTTGAATACGCCCCGGTTCATTTTCCCAGGCATACCAGTTATTGTTTTCATTCTGGCCTTCAACCTGATGGGCTGCGGTTGCGGTTCCCCATAAGAATCCTTTTGGAAATCTGTAAATCGCTTCAGCCATTAACGCAATCTCCTTACTTGTTAGAGGATATACAGCAGACAATATTATAAATGAATCATATCTTTAAAGAAAATCGTGCTGCGGTAAAATTATCTTGCGTGGTAGAATCACGCGTTTATTCTGCCAAAGGAGTAAAAAAAGAATATGAAATTAACCTATCGTAAAGTTTTCCCAAATCATTTTAAATTACCGAAACGTATTAACCGCCTGGGTGAATTAGCGTACAACCTGTGGTGGTCGTGGAACCTGAATGGCATGCGCCTATTCCTGCAGCTGGACCGCCGTTTATGGGAGGAGGTTTCGCATAACCCGATCGCTTTTCTGCACCAGGTGGATCCTGAACATCTGAAAGAAGCGGCCAAGGATGCCTTCTACCTCAAAGAATATGATCGGGTCATGGAAAAGTTTGATGCGTATATGAAACCGAAAAAAACATGGTTTAGTCAAAACCATAACGACATCACTGACAAAACTATGGCTTATTTCTCTTTTGAATTTGGGTTGCATGAATCCATGCCGTTCTATGCCGGTGGCCTGGGAATTCTTTCCGGTGACCATTTGAAAGAAGCCAGCGATCTCGGCTTACCGCTGGTAGGTGTCGGCTTTATTTATGAGCAGGGATATTTCGTGCAGAAGATCACCGAAGATGGTTGGCAGGAGACCAGTTATTATCATTTTGATTTTGAGGAGATGCCGATCATTTCTGTTGTTGATGAAAAAGGAAATCCTATTAAAATCTCGATCGACTTGCCGGGACGCAAGGTTAACGCCCGGGTTTGGATGATCCAGGTGGGCCGTGTGCCGCTTTTCCTGTTGGATTCAAGCGTGGAAGAAAATCAACCGACAGACCAGACGCTCACTTCGCGCCTTTATAGTAGTGATCTCGAAGTACGGATCTCACAGGAAATGCTCCTCGGTATTGGTGGCGTGCGCGCGCTGCGCGCGCTGGGTTATCAGCCGGATTTGTGGCATATGAATGAAGGTCACTCTGCTTTCCTGACCCTTGAACGCGTGCGTGAAATCGTTGAAAAGGGAAAATCCTTCGACGAAGCTGCGAAAGCGGTTCGCAATAGCAATGTGTTCACCACCCATACACCGGTGCCTGCCGGCAACGATGCGTTTCCTTTGTGGCTGATCGATAAGTATTTCCCCGGCTATTGGAAGGAGTTGGGATTAACAAGAGACCAATTTGTGGATATTGGCAGGCAAACGATGGAATGGGGTGAAACATTCAGCATGCCGGTTCTTGCTTTTTATCTTTCCAATCACGCCAACGCGGTATCTGAATTGCATGGAGAGGTGGCGCGCGAGATGTGGAACTTCCTTTGGCCGCAGAAGAAAACGGATGATGTGCCGATCGCGGGCATCACCAACGGCATCCATGTCGGATTCTGGATGGCGCGCCGCATGAAATTGTTATTCGAACGCTATTTTGGGATGGATTGGCATGAACATTTAGATGAGCCGGATCTCTGGACACAGATCGAGAATATTCCCGACATGGAATTGTGGGATGTGCGCCGCCACTTGAAACGTAAATTGATCAACTATGCGATTGAAAGCGCACGCGACCATTGGCGCAGCGGCAACCGCCATGCGTCACAGGTTATCGCGGACGGTGTCATGCTGGACCAATACTCTCTCACGATCGGTTTTGCCCGCCGTTTTGCGACCTATAAACGCGCGAATCTATTGTTTTCTGATTACGACCGTCTGCTGCGCCTGGTATCCAACCCGGATATGCCTGTGCAGATCATCATGGCTGGCAAGGCGCACCCCGCGGATGAGCCCGGAAAATTACTCATCCAGAAGGTTTACCGCGCAGCCAAGGATTATAAATTTGGCGGCCGCATCGTTTTCCTTGAAGATTATGACCTCAATATCGCCCGCTTGATGGTGCAGGGTGTGGATGTATGGATGAATACGCCGCGCCGGCCGAACGAGGCATCCGGTACCTCAGGTATGAAAGCGGCCCTTAACGGCACACTGAACTTCTCCATTTTGGATGGATGGTGGCGTGAGGGTTATAACGGCAGCAATGGCTGGGCGATTGGGGACGAGACTGATTATGACGATCCGGTTGTGCAGGATTTGAAAGATGCCGCCAGTTTATATGATGGGCTTGAAAACCAGATCATTCCCCTGTTCTACCAGAATCGGGCGATGGGAGACGCGTCGCCGGAATGGATGGCAAAGATCAAGGAAAATATGCGCACCCTGGCCTGGCAGTTCAGCACGCGCCGTATGCTGAAAGAGTATCTCAATAAAATGTATATTCCCGCGTTAAAGTAGATTGAAAGGATGAGCTAATAGCATGCAAACATTATTTTCTTCGACCAATATATGGGTGATCGCGTCCCTGATCTTTATTTTGCGTGTGCTCAATATGACACTGGATACACTGCGCATGATGGTTGTGATGCGGGGAATGAAAACACTCACCTTTATCCTGGGTTTTTTTCAGACAGCTGTGTTTGTTTTTGCGCTTGGGAGTGTGATCAACGACCTGAATAACCCTGTTAACACGATTGCTTATTCGCTTGGTTTTGCAACAGGCAATGTGGTCGGAATGATGATCGAAAAACGTCTGGCCTTAGGATTTATCAATATCACCATTATCAGCCCCACGAACGGCCGTCAGATCGCGGAGACACTGCGCGGAAAGGGCCACGCGGTGACGGAGATCCCGGCACGCGGAAAAGACGGTGCGGTGGAATTGCTGGAATGCAGTGTACAGCGTAAGTTTGCCAAAGAAGTGCAGGATATCGCATTGGATGCGGATGCGGAGGCGTTCATCACCTCGCGTGATATTCAGCGCGTGTGGCGCGGTTACTGGCGCGATTGATTGTGTTCAAGCGTGATGAAAAAACAGCCCATCAGGGCTGTTTTGCTAACGCGTGGAATTCCCCAGATTTATCAATAAATTCCTGATGCCATAATTCAAGGTTCAGAAACCCCCAGATCTTACGGCTGTAACGTGGCTCGTCCCCGAGCTGTGCGAGAATTGCCTGGTTGTCAACATATGCACGGGTCCGCGCGCAATCTGAAGAAAAAATATCTTTGACAAAGGTTTTTGCTGGTCCCCGCATCCACTCGGAAAGCGGTGTCGGGAAGCCCATTTTATCCTTGCGCGAATAAATACTTTCTGGAATGAAAGGCCTAACAGCTTTTCGCAGAATATGCTTCAGATTGCCGTCTTTAAACTTGACGTTGGGCGGCATTTTGGCAGCCAATTCAACAATCGGGTGGTCAAGGAAAGGCACGCGTGATTCCAATCCGTGCGCCATGCTGACACGATCCTCAACATGCAGGAGCGCGGGCAGCAGGGTCTTGAAGTCAAAATGCGTCATCAGGTCAAAATACGATTCCTTGCCGATATTCTCGCTATTAAAAATGCCGCGAAAAGTCTGGAAAGCGGAAAAATCCTCGAGCATGTCCCACTTGATCTCATCGCCGATCGCGTTAGCGCGGTTGATCAACCGGAAATATCGCCGGTCCATAGGCGCGAATAGTTCATCTTTCCAGAACTGCTGCAGGAGCGGTTTGTAATTGCGCAGTGAAGTCAGGTTGGGTAGGATCGATTCATAGGTCACAATGAAATTGCCGTTATCCATGGTTCCGTCAATCGCGGCTTTAATGCATTGTTCAAAATAGGCGATCAGATAGCGAGTATAACCGCCAAAGATCTCATCGCCGCCCTGCCCGCCCATTACCACCTTGCGGTGTTTGACAGCCATCTGTGAGACCATGAACTGTGGGAATGATCCCGGACCTGCTACGGGGTAATCCATGTGATAAATGACCTTGCGGATATTTTCAATGAAATCATCAGCGCTGATGGTGATCTCCAGGAGAGGAAAGCCATTTTCCTGCGCTACTTCACGCGCGTACGCTGATTCGTCAAATTCAGGCCCCTCGGCGAACTTGCCGGTGAATCCCATGAAATTAGCCGGGTCACCGCTGCTGGCCAGCGAGGCGATCGCGCTGGAATCCACACCACCGCTCAGATAGGAACCGATCGGTACATCTGCACGGGTATGGATATTGACAGAATCTTTGACCAATCCACGCAATGCTTCTTCGTAATATTTCTCATCGTGTGAAAAATCGGGCTCGTAATACACTTCCCAATATTTTTTAACCGAAATTTTTTCCGCGCTTATGGTGAGATGGTGGGATGGCTGCAGTTCGTGGATGCCGTCAAACAGGGTTTTTCCGTCCAGGCAGAATTGAAATGCCAGGTATTCTTTCAGTGCTTCAAGGTTAGTGCGGATCTCACCCACAAAAGGCAGCAGCGCTTTTGGTTCTGAAGCGAAGAAAAATAGATTTTGATCCTGGTAAAAATAGAAAGGTTTAATGCCGAAACGGTCGCGCGCGCAGAAAATACGCTGACTTGGCGCGTCCCAGAGCACAAAGGCAAACATACCCCGAAAATGCGAGACACAGTCAGCGCCCCATTTGCGATAAGCGCGCAGGATGACTTCTGTGTCAGAAGTGGTTTTGAATTGATCCGCGCCTAATTCTTTTTGTAATTCGAGGTAGTTATAGATCTCACCGTTATAAACGATCCAACTACCTGTTTCATCACACATTGGCTGGTCCCCGGTTTGCAGGTCGATGATGCTGAGCCGCAGATGGCCGAATCCGGTATGGTGGTCGGGGTGGATCCAGGTGCCTTCTCCATCCGGTCCGCGGTGAGCGATGAGATTTTTCATCGTTTCCACTTTATGTTCGATTGCCGGGATGGGTTCAAAATTTTTATTGATAACGCCGCAAATTCCGCACATAGTGCCCTAATGATAAACCAAAACCCTGCCAATATTTATAAATCAGCCAAAATGAAAAACAGCGGTGATAACATTGCCGCTGTTTCCGCGTGACTTTTTGTTTAGGTCAGTCTGCTGACTTTTTTCGTGGCTTGGGACGCTCATCATATGGCAGGGGGACGTACTCAACGGAAGGCCGTCTGGTGTTCGCCTGCGGGTAGAGATTCATCAGCTGGTATACCTCTTCCGGAACCTGATCGCTGACACGCAGCCCAAGTTCTTTCGCTTCTTCAAAACTGATCGGATAATCATGCGTCCAGCGTCCGCTGGCGAATGCGTCTGCAAAATGTTCCGCTGTTTCGTCATCATATTGGCAGCAAGCTATATCCCGAATGGTTTTTTTGACCTGATCGATCGCTTTGCGGGAAATATCCGCCATGATCATCGTCTCATCATCAATATCTTTAGCGGGTTTATCTTCAAGCACCTTCAGGATAGACACAGCCGGGTACTTTCCGACCTGCGGGTCAACCGGGCCGAGTACGGCATTCTCGTCCATAATGACCTCGTCCGAGGCAAGCGCGATCATCGTACCGCCAGACATGGCATAGTGCGGGACAAAGATAGTCACTTTGCCCTTGCGTTTCGCGAGCGCGTGCGCGATCTGTTCGGAGGCCAGCACCAGCCCGCCGGGTGTGTGCAGGATAAAGTCGATCGGAATCTCATCGTCAGTCAGTTTGATGGCGCGCAACACCTGTTCCGAATCCTGAATGTCGATATAACGCGCGAGAGGAAAACCGAGGATAGACATGCTTTCCTGGCGATGGATGAGGGCGATCACTCGCGATCCGCGCTCTTCTTCAATTTTGCGCATCAAACGCAGGCGTGACGCGTTCATCATGCGTTGTTTGACCACCGGCGCAATACTGGCTATCAGAAAAAAGACCCATACGATATTTATAAAATCCATTTATGACCTCCGTTTGTCATCCCATTGTGAATATGTATCTACCATGGGTTGTATTCATCACGATAATGCCTGCGTGGTTTCCTGCCGATCGCGAATAGGTTTGCCATTAGCAGGCCAAAAGCAAAACCTCCGATATGCGCCCACCAGGCAACACCGCCCATATCCTGGCCGGCTAAGGCGGTTAATTCTGTGACCCCATTCAGCAGCTGTGTTCCAAACCAGATCCCCAGGAATATGAATGATGGGATGTGCATGAACCACCCAAAGAGGAAAATTGGAACGAATGTGACCACTCTCGAATTTGGGAAAAATAAAAAGTAAGCACCCATAACAGCGGCGATTGCTCCGCTCGCGCCAACAGCCGGGATGTTTGGGTTTATCGTAAAAACGAATTGTAAAATGCCGGCAGCGATGCCGCCAAGGACGTAAAACAGCAGGTAGCGCAGCGACCCTAAGCGGTCTTCAACGTTATCCCCAAAAATGACGAGCATCCACATATTGCTGATGATATGAAAAAGCGAACCGTGCAGCCATATATGCGTAACAAAAGGCAGCAGGCTCATTGGCTGGCTAAGATCGATCTTGGCTGGGATGAGCGCAAAATCGTTCACGAAACGCTCCATGCCGCTTGCTGAAAGATTGGTTTGGAAAAAGAACACCAGCACGTTCAATATGATGATCGCCCAGTTGACGATCGGAAAAGAACGTGAACGGATAGTATCTCTGATCGGAAACATATTTTGCCTTTTTGTAATGAGTATACATATTGTTTATCATCATCGTATAGGAAAATCATTAATTCCCAGGCAGCAAGTAAAATAAAGTGACAATAAAAATGAATGGAATTGGCAGATGATCAAGCTTGTACACTTCGCTGATGCACATATCGATATGGCAAGGCAGGGACGCCGGGATCCGGAAAGCGGGATGCCCGTGCGCGTGCTTGACTTCTTGCATGCGCTGGATACGATCATCGATCACGCTGTCAGCCTTTCAGCCGATTTAGTGATCTTTGCCGGTGATGCCTACCGGGACCGGTCACCCGCGCCGACCTATCAGCGGGCGTGGGGCCGGCGTATGATCCGCCTTTCCGAAGCAGGGATCGAAACAGTGTTGCTGGTAGGTAACCACGACCTTTCGCCGGCAGTAGGCCGCGCGCATACCCTGCATGAGTTTGATACTTTACGCGTACCACATATGCATGTGGTCCGTAAACCTGTTCTGCTTGGGCCGGACGAATTAGGCGGCGTGCAGGCACAGGTGATCGGCATCCCCTGGATGAATCGTTCGAGCATGGCCGCGGCTTTGGGAAGCAGCGAGAGTGTCGAAGATGCCAATAAGCGGATTGAAGAATACCTGACGGTTGCGATCGAGGAGTTGCTTGATACCTTAAATCCGGATCTGCCTGCTATCCTGACCAGTCACATTTCAGTACAGGGTGCCATGTATGGCAATGAGCGCAGTGTGATGCTTGGGCGGGACATGGTGCTCTCTCCGGCAATTGTTAAAGATAAGCGCCTGGATTATGTTGCTCTGGGCCATATCCATAAATACCAGGATCTTAATTCAGACGGACATCACCCGGTAGTATACCCTGGTTCCATCGAACGCGTTGACTTTGGGGAGATCGACGATGAGAAATTCTTTATTGAGGCACACCTGGAAAAGGGGAAACCGACAACGTATAAGCCGATTCCCTTACCGGGTAGAAAATTTCTCAGCAGATCAGTGAATGTCAGCGACGCGGATAACGTTCAGGTACAGATTATGGATGCCATCCCTTCCGCGCAAGAATTACGGGAATCGATATTCCGACTGATCCTGACCTATCCGCGCGAATGGGATCCAATGATCGATGAAGAGGCAATCCGTGAAAAATGCGAATCCGCATTCGAGTTCCATCTTGTAAGGCGGCCGATATCGGAATCGAGACTGCGGCTCCCTGATGATGTTACCGTTGGCAAAATGACGCATATTGAATTACTGCAAAAGTACTGGGAAACAGTCAGCGCTGATCCTGCTGAGGTGAAAGTGTTGAGTGGTTTGGCGAAAAATATCATCCAATCGATTGAAACGGGCGAGGACTTGGGTGATGAGGGATTGGGGGTGGACGCGTGATTCCGGTCCGACTTTCATTGGAGGGATTTCTTTCTTACAAGAGCCCTGTTGAAATTGACCTTTCCCGTATTAACATTGCCTGTGTATCTGGAGCGAATGGCGCTGGAAAATCTACTCTGTTCGATGCTATGACCTGGTCTCTGTTTGGCAAAGCCCGCCGTAGTGATGATGCGCTTATTCATAATAAAGCGGATGAGTGCCAGGTTGTGTTTGAATTTGAATACGAGAATAATCTTTACCGAGTCGACCGTATAAAAACGCGCGGAAAAGGCACAACGCTTGAATTCCAGGCGCGCACCAAAGACGGGGAATGGAAACCATTTACTGAAGCCGGTATTCGGGCTACAGAACAACGCATTCAGGAGGTGCTGGGTCTTGACTATGAGACCTTTGTCAACGCATCATTCTTTTTACAGGGTAAAGCGGATATGTTCTCTGTTCAGACCGCGGGAAAGCGAAAGGAGATTCTTAGCAACATTCTGGGTCTCACCATCTGGGAGGAATACCGAAACGAGGCGGCAACCCGCCGGCGTGAACAACAGAAACAATTGGCAGTGCAGAAATCCATTCTTGAAGAAGTCGCAAACGAACTCGATCAGGAAGATGATCGTCTAAAAAAGCTTGCATACGAACAGGAATTATTAAAAACCAGAGAAAAACTGCGTGAAAGCAAGGAATCTGAGCTGGAACGTGCCCGCTTGGAAAATGCGCACATCCAAAGTGAATGGGAAAAATTAGATATTCTTCGCTCCCAGGCAGATGAGATGGTGTCCCAACTGGCCAATGTAAAAGAAAAGCATCAATTACGCACAAATGAATTGGCGGAATTTGAAGCGATCCTGAAGCAGGAAACAGAAATCATTGACTCCCATCAGGCATATCAGCAGGTGCGCGTTGAACTTTCAAAGTTGGATGAGATCAGCAGCCGCTATCATGCCCTGAACCTGCAGAAAACTGAGCTGCAAGGAACCATCCGATCTGAGAAAACACGGTGGGAGCAGGAACGAGACACCCTCGCAGCGAAAGAGAAAGAAATCGTTCAATTAAAAGACCACAAACAAACTTTGTCGGAACAGGCACTATCTCTTGAACAGGAAGCCGCGCTGCTGAAGGCGGAAATTGAAAAGATCGGTACCCTCGAAACGGACCAAAAGAGCAATAAGGACTTGCAGTCTGAAAGGGAAGGGGAAAACATCCAGCTTCGAGAGAAGATGGATGAGGTCAAAGAGAGAATCAAACATTTGGAAGAATCCTCAGGACCTGATTGTCCATTGTGCGGGCAGGATTTGACTGATGACCATAAAACTGCCATTATTGTGCGACTAAAATCGGATGGAAAAACCCTCGGCGACCGCTATCGGGAAAATTTGAATGTGGTGAAAACCTGCAAAGAAACGCTTGTCCAGATCAACAAAGAGATCATGGATCTGCGGGCGATGCGGCCGCGGTTGACCGACCTATTGGCAAAATCCAGCGCAATGCGCCAGCAGATAGAGGAAATTGAAATTAAAATATCGAACTGGGAAACCGAAGGGTCTCCCCGGCTTAGTGAGATCAAAACCATGCTGGAAGGTGACGGCGTAGCGACGAAGCCGCAGGCGGCGTTGGCGCAAATAGAAGATGACATCGCTGCTCTGGGTTATGACCCGGAATCACATGAATCAACGCGGAAGAAGGGAACAGCACTACATGGATATGAAGAAAAATTCCGGAAATTGGAACAGGCCCGAACCGCGCGCGCTGGATTGGCGCGCGAGATCGGAGAATTGGAACAAGCGCAGAAACAAACCGAGAAAAATGTTGAGCAGCTGAAAAAATCAATTCACGACCTATCGCTTCAGATCGAAAAAAAGCAGGGTGCTGTTGTCGATCTTAAGAAATTGGAATCCGAGCTGCGAGAGATCCGGATGCAGGAAAATCACTCCCGGCAGGAAGTGGGTGTTGCCCAGCAGATGGTTAATGTGTTGAATAAGCAACGCTCAAGGAAAACGGAGCTGGTGGAACGGTGCCGGGAAATCAGCCGCCAGATCGCGCGCCTTAAAATGCTCGAAGCTGCCTTTGGTAAAGATGGTGTTCCCGCCTTGTTGATCGAGAACGCGATCCCACATATCGAAATACAGGCGAACGACATCCTCGATAAGCTCAGCAGCGGGAATATGTCAGTCAGTTTTGAAACAGAGCGGGAATACGCCGATAAAAAGCGCGAGGATCGGCGCCAGACCCTGGATATTATCATTCGTGACAGTGCCGGATCGCGACCGTATGAATTATTTTCGGGCGGAGAAGCATTCCGCATTAATTTTGCTATCCGTTTAGCCCTCTCTCGTGTACTGGCACAGCGCTCAGGCGCGCGCCTGCAGACACTGATCATTGACGAAGGGTTTGGCAGCCAGGACGCGCAAGGCCGGCAGCGCCTTGTAGAAGCGATCAATTTGGTCAGGGAAGATTTTGCCAAGATCCTCGTTATTACCCATTTGGATGAATTAAAGGATGCGTTCTCCTCACGTATCGAAGTGACAAAGTCTGCGCAGGGTTCACAGGTTGAGGTGATCATATGAAAAAAATCCAGAATCCCAGGATCGGTATCCTGCAGCGTGTTCTGCCGGCTTACCGGGCCCGCTTTTTTGATTTATTGGCCGATGCGTTTGATGGTGCGGTGAGTGTGTTCGCTGGCGAAGGGCGTAAGACGGAAATGATCACGGGTGCTTTCCCGGAGAAGGCACGCTATCACCCAGCAGCGAATATCCATCTCTTTTCCGGCCCGATCTACGGTTGTTGGCAGGGAAATTTATTTAACTGGCTGCGCGAGTGGAAGCCGGATGTACTTATCATGGAAGCGAATCGCCGCTATTTGCGTTCTCCCGCCGCGGTCCGCTGGGTGCGGGCGCGAGGTGGAAAAGTGATCGGATGGGGATTAGGTGCGCCAGAGATATCCGTAGATCTATTTGGCATCCGTCGTATGCTGCGCAGACATTTTTTAGGGCAATTTGATGCGCTGATCACATACAGCAGCCAAGGCGCAGGTGAATATGCTAAGTCGGGATTTGAACCAAACAAAATCTTTATCGCACCCAACGCGGCGGCAATGAAACCAACACGTGCTTTACCCGAACGGCCGCACACCTATCTAGACAGTAAACCGGTTGTGGTATTTGTTGGCAGGCTGCAGGACCGCAAACGGGTCGATATTCTCATTCGCGCGTGTGCGGGTTTGCCAGCTGATGAACAGCCATTGTTGTGGTTGGTCGGTGATGGCCCGATGCGCGCTGCACTGGGAAACCTGGCACAGGATATGTATCCGCTAAATACCAAATTTTTTGGCGCAAAACATGGAGCTGAATTGACGAGGATTTTGGAAAAAGCGGATTTATTCGTGCTGCCTGGCACTGGCGGGCTTGCGGTGCAGGAGGCGATGGCCCATGGGCTGCCGGTGATCGTTGGAGAAGCCGACGGCACGCAGTCAGACCTTGTCCGCGATGAAAACGGATGGCTGCTTGATGATCCGTCACCGCGCACGCTGGGAGTTTTACTCTCGCAGGCTCTGGGAAACGTAGCCGTTTTGCGGGAGAAGGGTAGAGCGAGCTATCGTATCGTCCGTGATGAGATCAACCTGGAAAGAATGGTTAGCGTTTTTAAGCATGCGGTTCATGAGGTGATCAGTGACTAATATCCACGTACTTTTGGTTGCTGACGGTCGCAGCCCGATCGCACGCAACTGGATTGAAATGTTGAAAGGTGCAGGGTTTTCGGTATCCCTGTTTTCAACGTATCCTTATCAACTGATCGCGGGGCTGGAAGACCAGATCGCCATCCCGGTTGGGTTCTCCTCTTATGCCGGAGCGCAGGCGGGAGGAAGAAAGCAAGGTGCAAAACTATTGCGCAAGACAATAACTGGTGTTTTCCGCCCGCTTTTGATGCGGCTGCGGGCGCAGTTGACACCGCGTTTACTGCAGCGGCCGCGGGAAAAACTTATTGAATTTATCGATGTGGTTCGGCCTGATATCGTGCATGCATTACGCATCCCCTTTGAAGGCATGCTGTGCGCGAAACTTCCCGCGGATATTGCGCTTGCTGTGTCTATCTGGGGCAACGACCTGACCCTGCATGCTGAATCATCACAACAGATGCGCGAATTGACACAGCGTACGTTAGGCAGAGCGGACGCGCTCCTAGCGGATGCTGCGCGCGATATAAACCTGGCAAAGAAGTGGGACCTGCGGGATTCTGTTCCCACCCTTGTGGTTCCCGGCAGTGGCGGTCTGGACCTTGCAAAAATTACGCGGAGCCAATCTAAAGCGGATCAGGTGGTGCGGGAACTGGATATTCCCCGAGACCGGCCGCTTGTAATCAACCCTCGCGGATTCCGGCCTGGCAGTGTGCATCAGGATGTGTTTTTCCAAAGCATTCCGCTGGTGCTTGAAAAGATGCCAAAGGTGTATTTCCTCTGCCCCGGCATGCGGGGGCAGCCGAAAGCTGAACGCTGGGTCAAAAAATTGGGAATCGGTCACGCGGTAAAGCTGCTTCCGTTCCTCACACAGAATGATCTCTGGGCACTTTACACCGCCGCAGAGATCTATATCTCACTTTCAAGCCATGACGGCAGTCCTAACTCTTTTTTAGAAGCGATCGCGAGCGGATGTTATCCTATTGTTGGGGATATCGCGTCATTACGTGAATGGATCATCTCCGGCGAAAACGGTTCGCTTGTAGATCCGCGCGACGCGCGTGCTGCCGCGCGGGTGCTTTGCGGAGTGATCGGAAATGAGAATTTACGGCAATATGCTGCTAAAAAGAACCGCACGCTCATCGAAGAATGTGCTGACAGGAATGTGGTCGATGACCGGGTTACGGCCTTGTATCAGCGTGTGGTTTGACGCGCTAACAGTGCGTCGAGCGCGGACATTATTTGCCGCTTATTTTCAAACAGAATAGCGTGGATCCCAAGCGCTTCTGCGGCCTTTACGTTCACTTCGCGGTCATCGATAAACACACTTTCTTCAGGCGCCACTCCGGCACGGTCCAGGGCTAACGTGTATATTTTTGGGTCTGGCTTGATCAATTTCACATCGCAGGACGCTATCATGTGATCGAACGCGCCGTCCACGATCCAATCCGTACGCATGAAATCATGGATATGCGCCGGAAAATTTGTCAACAGGACAGTGATATAGTGCTTTCGCAGCGACTTAATGTAGGCGAGTATTTCGTTATCTACATAAAAGTCTTTGACAACAAACCGCTGAATAATACTAAGCTTATCACGCGGCTGCCCTAATTCATCCAACAGGTAGTAATAAAAAGTAAGGTCATCAATTTCATTGATATCCCATTGGTCATTCGTTGGTGAATTGATCAAGCGTTCAATTTCACCGATCGTGACACCTAACCGCTCCGCGAGCAAGGAATTAAAACTGCCCTTAATAGTGTGCAGTACAACCCCTGCGAAATCCCACATAATATTCTTTATCATGCGCGTTGCAATGAATCCGGAATATGCGTGTTGTCGTTCAACCGGATCATTCTCGCCGATCCCGCATCATCAACCGCAATCTCGGTAATGCTGCAGGGATTGAGGTGATGATATGCATCACCGCCTAGATACTGCCTGCCAAAATGGTGGAGCAGGATAGTGTTGAGGACACCGGAATGTGCCACGACAATCACAATACCGGATTGGTTTTCATTTAAAATCTGCGACCATCCGCCGAGGACCCTTTTATTAAATTTTAGTTTTGTTTCCCCGCTAAAAAAACGTATGAGATTAAAGATGTGATGGTCGATGAATTCGACCCATTTGCTGTGATCGCCGTAATCATGGTCGCGAATCTTTTTCCCCTCCATCCAACCGAAATCAATTTCCACCAGGGAATCCATCAAGATGGGATGCAGGTTGGTAGATTTTCCAATGATCTGCGCGGTTTCCGCGCAGCGGGAGAGCGTGCTTGTGTATATTCTTTCAGTGTTAGCATCAGCGAGGGCCTGCGCCGCTGCCGCCGCCTGGTCTTGCCCCCTTTGGTTCAGAGGCACATCAGTGATGCCATGAAGTAAATTTGTGTCCACCCATTCTGTCGTGCCATGTCGGACAAGGAGATATGTGGTCAAGGGATGCCTTTTAATAGTCATTTATCGAAACAGGGCAATTCTACTATGGATGCGTATTTTCCCGAAAAATTTCAGGAAAAAAATAAAAACCAGATAAACTTCAGGCGATACGCGCGATGAACACAGTTTAGAATAATGCCGGATCTAGTATTCGAATGTGTTGAAATACAGCCCCTGCATACCAATTACGTACTTGGAGTTGCGGGACAGGCGCAGCCCCAATTCCTGCATGATCGCGCCTGCCGTGGATATATCACGGTTCTCATATTTCAATTCAACGACCATTTTGTTTTCACGGAATTCCGGTAGGTTATCAAACCAGCGATTGGCTGCTTTATATTTCAAAACGCGGTCGAGGGTTATCCGGAATTTTTCATCTGCTGATAGGAAGTAGCGCCGCAGATAGGTGTTGTACAGTGTTGGGATTTCGTTAAAGATTTCGCGATACATGATCTTATCCATCGCCATTTTTTTCCTGGCAGCCCTCTTGATCAGGTCCAGATAAGTATTGTAATCAAATGTAGTATCAAGGCTAAATGATGGAATGGCGTAATATTCTTTGTACCCTAATTCACCCTGTTTGATCTTGTATTCTAAGAATGGTTGGTTGCTTTGGCTTTGCTGACCATACCAGCGGATGCGGTGTTTTTCCCGGTTCTGCACGCCACGCAGATTATCAAACAGGTTCTTATAATCCGCGCTATCCAGGTAGATATTATTGATGCGCCGCTCCTGATAGATTTCCCGGAAGAAGAAGCGGGAAGATAATAAGCGGGCCTGAAGATCACCATAGGCGTAGGCGGGAAAAACAAATTTACTTTCATACCTCATTGGATCGGCTCTCCGTTGATCATTTTTTCGAAGAGCAGCGTTTCTTTAGCGGCTGAACGCGGGCGAATGATGCGCCCATCGATCGTCAGCGATGAGCTGGGCTGGATCAGGTATTCCAGGTCGACATTACCTGTAATAGAGACGTTATTAATGTCAATTTCAGCGGGACCAAACTCTGCTTTCTTAATATAGAGCGTCAGGGCGATACGGGAATTGGATATGACAATATCATCTCCCGTGATGGCCGAAAGATCTTTGCTGGCAATGCCAACTACGGCCCGGTCTATCGAGACATTTTGCAGTTCAACCGTACTTTTTTCACCGACGCTGATACCTTTGTCGCCATTATTGGTTGTTTGCGTGTTTTCGATCCTGATCAGCGAGCCGGAAACATCAATGGCGTCGTTGGTTGTATTTTCAAAAACGGAAACGCTGATGGTTCCTTCACAAAAATCGGCGTCAAACGCGTCAGATGCGGTGTTTCCAAAATAGCTCGCATGGATTTTGAAATCGGAGCGGATCGTGTTTAATCCGTCTTCACTGATGTTATTGATGAATTGGCTGTTATTTATCTCCACATCAGCTTCATAAAATGTAACAGCGCCGGTCAGCTCCCAAACACCGGTTTTTGGAGCATCCAACCCATCGAAAATTGTGTAAGTGATCGTTGACGGTTCTTGCGATTGCATAACCAGAAAACCGCGTCCGCTGCCATCGCTTGAGAAAATCTTAATTGGCTTGGATGCCGTGCCTTCAAATGACACAGGCGAGCGGGATAGGATAAATGCCTGATCAGTAAGGTCTATCTCCTGTCCGGCAGAAACACGCAGCGTTTTTCCTTGCGGGATATAAAGCGGCTGGTTAATTTGGACATGATTTCCTTCAAAATAGAACGCGTTTCTATCGCTTACAAGGTTGTCAAAATCACTGGTGTTATCTGTATTGCGGATGCGCGTATTCGTGAACAGCGCTTCGTTATTTTTCATAAACGGATTAGCAATTGCCTCACGCGGGACACCATCATCATACTGGTAGTTGACAACAATTTCAGACTGCACTGTCATCATCGCCGGTTGTACGCCGTCGAGTGTGAAGGAGCGTGTCACGTAGTTTTCACTTGGATCTAATACTGTTTGATCAGGAAAAGGGTATATGTACTTGCCGTCTTTATCCTGTACTGAGATCAGTTCAACCGGAATATCATTGACATTGACGATATCCAGGGTCAAACGATCATCTTCATAATGATTAAGATACGCGATGATGCCCTGGATCAGATAGGGGTTTCCGATTTCCTGACTGAACCAAACAGCGCTGGGGTCGAACGTTCCCAGCTCCTTGATCGGTTCCGGTTCCGCGAAGAAATTGT